>JBBDSM010000035.1:26589-30725 GCA_040904945.1 Gemmatimonadota bacterium | reverse complement strand
GTCGCGGAAGGCGGACGTGTGCGACGCGTTGGCCGAGGAGCTCTCCCGCGCCGGCCTCACGCACATGCCGGTCGAGCCGGCAATCGTTGCCGCGATCCGCTACTCGATGCCGATCACGTTGCCGTGGCAGTCCACCGTGACGAACTGCCCGTCGGGCGTGATGGTGGTGGTGGTCGGACAGTCCTCTTCAGCTGCCGGCTCGGGCGCGGGGGCCGGCTCCGGCTCGACCACGGGCTCCGGCTGCGGCGCCAGGTCGGGGAAGAGACGCAGGAGCGCGGCCGGAGGCGTACGCCCCTCGAAGGCCTTGCGCAGCCCTTCCGGCGCCTGGGAGGGGCGGTTCTGCTGTGCGGCCTGGGCCGCGGCCTGGCCCCGTGCGGCAGCCGCACGGTCGGAGCCGCGCTGCTGCGCGTCGACGTGGGCGGGGACGAGCATCATCGGAGCGGCGACGAGCGCCACTGTCAGGATCTTACGAAACACGGTCTTCCTCCTTGACTCCAGTCATGCCATCGAGCTCTGGCCCGAAGGCAGAGCACATGCGTTTCCGTCCGCTCTGAAGGGCAGGATGCGTGCCTCGGCAAAGCCCGGCCGGCTGCCAAATATCGAGACAGATATGCCTCAAGTCCCTGCTATTCAGGGAGATAGGGCAGGCCGACGCCGTTCAACGGGTCCCGCCCCGCCCCGATGGGCGCGGGCTCAGCCCGGCAAACGCCCTACGCGCTCTCGTGAATTGACGGGCGGCGTTGCGATCTGCCAGGGACCGGGAGGAAGGGTGGCCCGAGCGACCGGCAACGGGCTTCCGGCATCGGCAAACAGTGCCCGGTTTTCAGGCCTTGACGAACGCGTCGCGGACACCCCCGAGTCAGGCGTCACCTGTCGTCGTCAGTCCGGCGCCCCCGGCCCGCTCGCCGGCATGCCCCCGGTCTCGAGGTACTCCGCGAAATCGTCGGGCAAGTCACTACCACGGATGGCGGCGGCGGCCCGGGCGAGATCGTACTCGACACGCGGGAAGGTGACGCCCACCTCGTCTCCACCCATGTCGACCACGGCATAGCCGGCCCGCCAGTCCCCGTCCTTGGGGCGCCCGACGGATCCGGTGTTCACGAAATGGATCCCCTCGACCATTCGGTGCCATGGCTTGTGCGTATGCCCGAACGCGATCACGTCTCCGGCCCTGGCGCCCATCTGCGAAGCCATCTTCGAGCAGAAGTCATCGGACCGGTCCTCGGTCCAGTAGACGGTGTTCAGCACCGGATTTCCGTGCACCAGCATCAGCCGGGGACCCGGCGCGTGCCCGCCTCCGGGCCGGATGTCGATGCGAAAGGGGAGAGCGCCGAGCCACCGCTTGGTCTCCCGCGAGACATTGGCGCGCGTCCACTCGTAGCTCAGATGGCTGAGCGCCTCCTGGCGGGGATCCTCGTATTTGCACCCGCAGTGCCGGTAGTCCGTCGCTGTCGTCGAGTCGTAGTTTCCGGCCACGCCGGGAATCGCGCGCTCACGAAGGACCGCGACCACCTCGTTGGGCCAGGGGGCGTACCCGACAAGGTCTCCGAGATGATAGACGGCGTCGATCTCCGCCCGGTCGCCGAGGGAGGCAGAGTCGGGACTGCGCCGCGCCGAGCTCGTCCTGCAGCTCACACACGCACATCTCACCCGGGGATAGCAGACGGACGATACGGAACCGGGTCCCCTCGGCGACCGCCTGAAAGCGTTGGAGGACGAGGGTGTCGGGTGGAGCGGTTTCGGTAGCCAAAGGCTCCGGCCGGTCGGGCTTCCTGCTCGGGGCGGTCCCGGACATCTTCCATGCCCATGATCCGCCTATCCATTCTCGACGTGCTCCCTGTCCCCTCCGGCTCCGATGCCGGAGCGGTACTAGCCCGCGCTCCCGATTTGGCTCGCCTGGCGGACCGGCTCGGCTACCACCGCATCTGGTACGCCGAGCACCACGGCATGGGCGGGATCGCCGCAACCGCCCCCGAGCTCATGATCGCGCACATCGCGCCGCTCACGGAGCGCGTCCGGGTCGGCGCCGGCGGGATCATGCTGCCGAACCACGTGCCGCTCCAGGTCGTGGAGCGGTTCCGCACCCTCGAGTCGCTGCACCCCGGGCGCATCGATCTCGGGATCGGGCGTGCGTCCGGAACCGACCCGCTCACGGCGCGTGCGCTCCGCTCCGCGTCGGGGGCCCAGGTCGGCAATCTCATGGCCGAGCTGCTGGCCTTCACGCACGGCGACTTCCCTGCGGACCACCCGTTCGGCCGGATCCACGTCACGCCCGGCGACGTGCCGCTGCCACCGGTGTGGATGCTCGGGTCGAGCGGGGGAAGCGCGCGCCTGGCCGGGGAGATCGGAGCCGGATACGCCTTTGCGGCCCACTTCAGCCAGGTCCCGGCGGGTCCGGCCGTCGACGCCTACCGGAGCTCGTTCCGGCCGTCGGCCGACTTCCCGGAGCCGCGGGTGATGCTCGCGCTCTCCGTGGTGTGCGCCACGACCCGTGAGGAGGCCCGCGAGCTCTCGTCGTCCATCGAGGTCCAGTTCGAACGGATGGGCCGCGGGGAGGCTGGCCCCCTTCCGAGCCCCGACGAGGCGCGCTCCTTCGGATGGCAGGCCGACGCCCCCATGCGGGGCCCCATGGCCGAGCTTCTCATCCACGGCACGCCGGACGACGTCCGCGACTCCATCGAGCGGCGAGCTGCCGAGGTCGGGGCGGACGAAGTCATGATCATGACCATCGTGCACGACCCGGAGGCGCGGCTCCAGTCGTACGAGCTCGTCGCCGAGGCGTTCGCCGGCGCGGCGGGGGCTACCGGATCGTAACCACGCCCGAGGGGGTACGGATCTCCGCCTCCAGCCGCGGCTCCGGCCCGCGCTCGATGGTGATCGGAAGGCCGAGCGCGGCCGCCACCGCCCGCGCCTCGTCGGCGCGAGGATGGTAGCCGCGCAGCGCGACCAGGGTGCACCCGGCGTCGAGTGAGGCCGAGGGGTGCGGGCTCTCCCCCCAGTCCATGAGGAACGGGAGCACGCCGTTCATCCGGTCCGCACGCGGGTCGGTAACGTGCCACTCCAGCCGGACGCCGTCGGGCCGGACCCGGCCGCCGGGTGAGATCCGACCCAGGTCCACGCCGAGCGCGCGGGCCTGCTCGGCTGCCGCGTCCAGGTCGCCGGTGCGGGCCGACCAGGTCGCCAATCGGGGCCCGGTCATGCCGTCGATGCCGAACCAACGCGGCAGCTCCGGGTCCGGCTGCTCGGGGTCCGGCCCGATGATCTCGATGTAGGCGCCCGGGTCGAGCCGCACGAGCGCGTTCCGTGTGCCGATGCCGGGATGGCTCCCGCCGACGACGGCCCTCGCCCCCAGGAGCGACTCGACGTAGTCGACCGCTTCGGCGAGATCGGGCCCGGCCACGATGAGGTGGTCCAGCTGGGCGGCGGCGTGCCTCATGGGTTCGTTCCGGTCGGTGGTTGGGGGCGGTGGAGGGTCCGGGTCAAGTTAATGACCGTGCGCGTGCGCGCCCGCCAGGTCATTATGTGGCGCATGTCGCCGTGCCCTGGCCGCCCAGACTAGCAGCCCGTGCTAGACGCCGAACTGAGTCAGGTGATGGTCGAGGTGCTTGTAGAACAGGTTGTTCCACTCGGTGCGCGTGAGGGGGCCGAACGAGAGTGACTCCTTCCCGTCGAAATGCTCGCCGCCGAGCTCCGCCGTGCGCTCGAGATACCCGACCAATCGCTCGCGCTCCCGCTCGAAGTCCCGCTCGTCGGTGATCCTGAACGCCGGGGCGGTCGGCGTGTTCTTCCGGTAGGGCTTCTCACCGACCACGCCGCGCTTCACGAACGTGCGGAGCAGGAAACGCGCGACGGCCCCCGGCCGCGGGTGCTTGTCCTCGTACACCATCTCGTAGGGGACACAGCAGTGTGCGAGCATCTGGCCGACGCTCATCTTGCCCCACACGGGTTGGGTGGTCGGCTCGAGCGAACGCAGGCGTGCGACGAGCTCATCCGTCACCGCAGCATCGAAGACGTCCTTCATGGTGCCTCCAGGTTGTGGTTCGCCGGACCATCCCGTGCGCTCCCGGGAAAGTCAAGCAGGCAGGCCAGAGTCGCCCCATGGCCACGCCGGGCGCACATTGGTGTCCATGATTCCT
>JBBDSM010000035.1:15952-26489 GCA_040904945.1 Gemmatimonadota bacterium | reverse complement strand
CAGGCCAGAGTCGCCCCATGGCCACGCCGGGCGCACATTGGTGTCCATGATTCCTATTGACGAGCGTATCCGCCGACCCGGACATTCAGCGGGACACGGACCAGTACGACGCGGCCGCGACGCCCGAGTACGGGACGGATACGCTGCGCGAGTTCTATGTCGGCGTGCTCCGGCGGGGTCTCGAGGGGCACGAGCTGGGGGAACAGGGACTGTTCTGATCCGACCCGGCCGCGTCCTACTCCGCCTTGAGCGTCTCGAGCGGGTCCGTCCGACCGGCCCGATACGCCGGGAACCAGGACGCGGCCACCGCCGTCGCGAAGAGCACCGCGCCGGCCGATGCGAGTGCCAAGGGATCCGTGGCAGATACCCCGTAGAGCCAACTCTCGAGCAGGCTGCCCGCAGCGTAGGCCGCTACACCTCCGACGAGCACGCCGAGCGCGGCGTGCGTGACGCCGTTCCGTAGGACCTCGCCCTGGATGCGTGCACGGCCGGCACCGAGCGCGATGCGTATGCCGAGCTCCTGCCGCCGCTGGCCGACCGCGTAGAGCAGGGTGCCGTAAAGGCCGGCCGCCGCCAGAAGGAGCGCGACGATCCCGAACGCCCCGAAGAGCAGCGAGCCGAAGCGACGCGGGGCCGAAGAACCGGACACCCATCCTTCGAGGGGATCGACGGAGGGAACCGGAAGACCGGGCTCCTCCGACCAGACGGCCTCGCGCACCCGCCGCACGAGCCCTTCGTCCGGGCCCTGGACGCGGAGCGCGAAGGTGGCCCGGTCGATGGCGAACGGGACGGCCTCGACGGGCAGGTACATCGCGTAATCGTGCGGCTGGTCGAGGCCGTATGCCGCGTGTCCTCGGCGACGCCCACCACCACGGACCCCCCGCGCAGCTCCGTCAGCTCCCGTCCCACCGCAGCCTCGGCCGCGCCGAACAGGCGGACGGCGAATGCCTCGGACACGACGACCGGAACCGGCGAAGCGCTCGCCCCGAGCGGGTCCCAGGCACGGCCCGCCACGAGCTCTGTGCCGAGCGTCTCGAAGAAGCCCGCGCTCACTCCGTGGAGGTCGATGCGGAACGGCGTGGCGTTCGGCTCGTCGGGAGGCGTGAAGCGGTTCCCCCAACAGCACCTGTTGCCGTTGACGTGCTCGAACGGCATCTCGAGCCCATAGGCGGCCGAGGCCACTCCGGGGATCCCCCGCAGAGACGCGAGCACCGCATCCATGCGGGTACGGTACCCGTCCGCCGTCTCGACATTGGTCGGCGTCAGGGGGAGCACCCATACGTCTTCGGTCTCCACCCCCGGATCGATAGAGGTCACCGAGAAGAAGCTCCGCATGAGGAGCCCGGCGGACGCCACCAGCACGAGGGAGATCGCCACCTCGAAGACCACCAGCCCGCTCCGGAACGCCCGCAGTTTCCGCCCCCCGCTCACGCCCCGCCCAGCGACCCGGAGGTCGTCGTGCACATCCCGGCCCGCCGTCCGGAACGCCGGCACCAGTCCGAAGAGCATGGCCGCCAGCACCGCGAGCGCGAAGCAGACGAGGAAGACGCGAACGTCCAGAGCCGCATCGGCCCCCCGCGGGAGCTCGAGGGTCCAGCGTCGGAAGAACGTCAACGCGCCGTGGGCCAGCAGAAGTCCCCCGGCCCCGCCGGCGATCCCCACGACGAGGCTCTCCATGGAGAGCTGCCCGAGCAGGTTCCATGTTCCAGCGCCCATGGCCCGGCGCACGGCCATCTCCCGGGTCCGGGACAGCCCCCTCGCCATGAACAGGTGCGCCACGTTCACGCACGCAACGAGCAGCAGGAGCCCCACCGCCCCGAGGAGAAGGAGCAGGCCGCCCCGCACCTCCTCGACGGTGTTCGCGTGCAGGTTGACGAGTGGCCAGTCCTGCGGCCCCTCCGCGTAGTACTCCGGATACGCCGCGGCGACGTCGGCCTCGAGCTGGTCGATGCGCTGGTTGGCCTGCTCGAGCGACACCCCCGGAGCCAGTCGCGCGGATACAGTGTGTGCATGGTACCCGGGATTCTCAAAACCTGGGTTCGTCCAGTCGATGGGCCGGTAGAAATCGGGCGCGTCACGGAGCCCGGTGGGGTGCACGAAGTCCTCACCGAGCACACCCACGATCTCGATGGGCTCGCCGTCGATTCGCATGGTCGACCCGACCACATCCGGGTCCGCGCCGAACACGTCGCGCCACAGCGCGTGGCTCAGCACCGCGATCCCTGGCCGGTCGCGGTCGGCGTCCACGATCAGCCGCCCGAGCAGCGGACGCGCCGCGAAGAGCGTGAAGAAGTCCGGCGTCGTCTCCAGGCGCCGGAGCCGGAGCGGATCGCCATCCGGGCGCACCAGGTTCACGTCCGACGTCGATGTCGCCGTCCACAGCTCGAACGCCCCGACCTCGTCCAGCCGGGCGAGGGTGGGGCCGTTGTGCGACCCGTTGGTCAGGTACACGAGGCGCTCCGCCGCCGGATACGGCAGGGGGCGCAGCAGCACGTGATCGACCACCGTGAAGACGGTCGTGACCACGCCTACGCCGAGGGCGATCAGCAAGACCGCCGCCGTCGTGAACGTCGGCGCCCTGCCGAGCGAGCGCACCGTGAACCCCAGACTCCTCATCGCGTCTCCCATCATCCCCCCCCTGATCCCCCGTCGACCCGGTGCCCCCATGGCGCCGGTGATGCCCAGCCACTCCAACCACTCCACCCCGATGACGGCCGGCAATCTCAGGACCGCTCGACCCGCGACCCTCAGCCGGGCCCACGCCGTCGGCGCCGCCGCAACCAGGTCCGCGAGCGTCTGCTCCATCTCCGGACGATCGTGGTCGCGGAGCGGGCCCGGCGGCAACGCGGCGAGCAAAAGCGCGTAGACGCGCTCCAGCGGATGCCTCGGGTGGCGGTCACCCCGCCGCCCGGTATGCCGGTCCCGGTCAACCATGCGTCAGCCCGACCGCCCCCGAGCCAGCGCCGGCCGCGCCTGAACGAGAAGCCGCTCCAGCCGGCCGACCTCCGCGGTCACGATGGCCCGCCCACGCTCGGTGATCCGGTGCACCCGCCTTCGGTCGTCCTCCCCGTCCGCCTCCTCGATCCATCCGAGGGTCCGCATCCGTCGAAGGACCCGGTACAGGTTCGCCGGGTCGAGGAGGACGCCCGCCTCGGAGCGCTCCTCCACCGATTTGATGAGGCCGTAACCGTGTGAGGGCCCCTCGGCCAGGACCGCGAGAATAAGCAGGTCACGGGGCGCGAGCGGGAGGTGTTCCTGAATGTCCATGGTTCTTTATCGGTCAGGTGACTGAGTGTCATCCTACAGATATTGAGACAGAGACGACCGCACAAGGGTTGCCTCCGTGCTGGTCAAGCGGCCCGACCCCCGCTACCGTGTGCCCGCCCGAACCCCGCTACTCCACCCACTCCACGACACGCTTCGGTGAGCTCGAGCTCGTCCACATACGCCGCCGCTCGGCGCGGACCTTCGGAGCCCGGCCAGCCGTCCCGGGGCACCGGGTTGCAGGCGCTCGCCCTACCCGTCGTCTGCGGCTCGCTCCTGTTGGCCGCCGCCTTCGTGTTCTACCGCGGCCACCCCGGCCTCTTCCCGGCGTTCGCGGGCGCAGGCGGCTTCCTTCTCGCCTGGGCGGCGCTGCTGGCCTGGGCCCCCGAGCGGCGCGGGCTCGTGATGGACGTGGCCGTGCGGAAGCACCACTGGGTGCAGGCCCTGGCCCAGATCACCGTCCTCTTCTATTGGGGATGGCACGTCCGGTTCGTCTACGCGTTCCTGCCCCTCATCGTCGCCCAGATCGTCTTCGCCTACGGCGTCGACAGCCTCCTCGCATGGACGCGGCGCGGGAAGTATGCGCTCGGATTCGGACCGTTCCCGGTCATCATGAGCATCAACCTCTTCCTGTGGGTGCGGCCCGAGTGGTTCTACTGGCAGTTCGCGATGATCCTGGTGGGTTACCTGGGCAAGGACCTCATCCGCTGGCAGCGTGACGGACGATCGGCCCACATCTTCAACCCCTCGTCCTTCCCGCTCGCCGTCTTCTCGGCCGCGCTGATCCTCACGGGCACGACGGACATCACGCTGGGCCAGGCCATCGCGAGTTCGCAGTATTATCCGCCGAACATGTACCTGGTGATCTTCCTGGCCGCGCTGCCGGGTCAGCTCCTGTTCGGCGTGGCGCGGATGACGATGCCCGCGGTGATCACCGCGTACCTCATCAGCGTCGTCCACTTCCAGATCGACGGCACGTACCTCTTCTTCGACTCGCACATCCCCGTGCCGGTGTTCCTGGGGATGCACCTCCTCTTCACGGATCCGTCCACGTCCCCCCGGAGCGACGGGGGACGGATCCTGTTCGGCGTCATCTACGGGGGGCTGGTCGCGATTCTGTACGTGGCTCTCGGGGCGGCCGGAATCTCGACCTTCTACGACAAGCTCCTGCCGGTGCCGTTCATGAACCTCATGGTGCGACGGATCGACCGGCTCGTGAGCGGTCCGGCCGCCGCACCCCCGCCCACGGCCCGTCAGCCACCCGCCCCGGCAACGGCCAGACGCCGGAATCTGGCTTACACGTCGGCGTGGGCGCTCGTCTTCGCCGGGCTCGCCGCGGTTCAGGGCGTCGGCGACCGGCATCCGGGTCAGGCGCTCCCCTTCTGGCAGGAGGTCTGCCTCGAGGGGAACAACGCCCGTGCCTGTGATTACGCCGAAGCCATGACCCGTTTCTACTGTCAGGACGGGTCCGGCTGGGCTTGCAACGAGGTCGGCTTCCTCACGGCCGAAGCGGGCCGCGATCCCACGGCGGTGTTCCGCCGTTCCTGCGATCTGGGTTTCCAGCCAGGGTGCGAGAACGCCCAGCTCGCGGTGGAAGGACCGTCCGCTTTGGCGCGCATGGGCCGGGCCCCTCCCACGCTGGAGGACCTACCCGTGTTGCTTCGAGGCACGAAACGACCGCTCGTGGGCTGGTCCGCCGAGGCCCTGCACGCCCGGGCCTGCGATCACGGATGGACCTCGGTGTGCGAGGCGGGGATCGCCGGAACGAGCTGAAACCTGGCGGTCAGGCGCATCCCGCGGGCCACCCCAACAGCTTGCGGCACACGGGTCTGTGACCTAATCTGCAGAGATCCACCCCTTGTTTTTTTCCTTCCACCAACCCGAGGAGAGCGACCATGATCCCTCCAAAGTTGGTACGTAACGGTATCACCGTTGCGCTGACCCTTTGTGCCCTGGCCTGGTCCGACGCAGCTGTCGCCCAGGACACGGGCCGCATTACGGGCGTCGTAACGGCCGCAGGCACCATGCGTCCGCTGGATGGCGCACAGGTGACCATCCAGGGTACAGGCATGGGCGCGTTGACCAACGCCCAGGGCCGGTACCTCATTCTGAACGTCCCTGCAGGCCAGCACACCGTACAGGTGACCACGCTGGGCTACAGCACGATCAGTCAGGCCACCACGGTGCAGGCCGGCGGTACGGCCGAGGTCAGCTTCACAATCGAAGAGACCGCGCTCGCGCTCGACGAGATCGTCGTGACGGGTACGGCCGCCGAAGTACGCGCCAAGGAGGTCGGCAACTCCCTGGACGCGGTGACTTCGCGTGACATCGAGAACCTCCCGGTGAGCAACACCCAGGACATTCTCTCGGGCCGCGCACCCGGCGTGACCATCATGGGTAACAGCGGCCAGGCCGGCGCCGGCGGTAGCATCAAGATCCGCGGCGTCAACACGGTGTCGCAGACCGCGTCGCCGCTCATCTACGTGGACGGTGTGCGCATTTACAACGAGCCCACGCGCGCGGGCTGGGGTGGGCGTCAGTCCACCAACCCGCTTCAGGACATCGCCGCCGAGGACATCGAGCGGGTCGAGGTCGTGAAGGGTGCGGCCGCCACCACGCTCTACGGCACGGAGGCGTCCGCGGGCGTCATCCAGATCTTCACCAAGCAGGGCGTGAGCGGCGACCCCATCTGGACCGGTGAGATCGGACTTGGTGCCAGCCGCATGGGCAGCTTCCTCGCGGATACCAGCGGAGATCCCACGGACCTCTACACGAAGTGCGGAAACCTGGATGATCTCTATTCGCTCAACGTCCAGGCGAGCCCGTCCGACCCCACCTTCGGTGACCGGGTCTACATGCAGGATCCGACCTGTCCCGCCGACGGCGACTGGCAGGAGCTGGGACCGATCCAGCAGTACTCCGTGTCAGTCCGCGGAGGCTCCGGCGACGTGACGTACTACCTGTCCGGAAACTTCAACGACCAGCAGGGAGTCCTTCCGACGCAGGGTTCGAAGGACGGCGGCTTCCGCGGCAACTTCGGTTTCGCGCCGACGGACAATCTCTCCTTCTCACTCAACAGCTCCTACACCCGGCGTGACACCCGCTGGGTCGCGGACGGCAACAACGCCGTCGGCTTCCTGCTCAACGTGGGCCGGGGCGCCCAGAACTACCTGAAGGGCGGTAAGGGCGACGACTGTGCCGCTCTGCCCGCCGACCGCGTCTGCATCACGAACGGGTACCTGTTCGACCAGGACCTGCTCACGCAGGGCGACCACTTCATCACCGGCTTCACCG
This sequence comes from Gemmatimonadota bacterium, assembly GCA_040904945.1. GTDB lineage: Bacteria > Gemmatimonadota > Gemmatimonadetes > Longimicrobiales > Gaopeijiaceae > JAWLHJ01. The sequence goes on along the minus strand of JBBDSM010000035.1, from coordinate 19,931 downwards.
CCGAATGGAACCCGCTCGAGGGCCTGTCCAACCGATTCACCGTCGGCTGGGACTACATGGACCTGAAGAACGAGACAACTCGTCCCTTCGGTAACCTGTTCACCCCCGACGGCTACTTCTGGGACGAGAACACGACGAATACGAAGCTGTCGCTGGATTACGCGGGCTCGTTCCAGAACAGCTTCGGCGACGAGGTGGCCTCTACCTTCTCATGGGGTGGGCAGATCTTCCGCGATTACCGTCGGTGGACGGAGCTGGACGTCGGCACCTTCGCCGGCCCCGGCCGACCCACCATCGATTCGGGTGCGGAAGTCACCTACCGGAACGAGAATCAGGTCGCCCAGACCAGCGCCGGATTCTTCCTCCAGGAGATGGTCGGTTGGAAGGACCTTCTCTTCGTCACCGCCGGAATGCGCGTGGACGGCAACAGCGCCTTCGGTGAGAACTTCGGGCTTCAGGTCTACCCGAAGCTGAGCGTGTCGTACATCCTCTCCGACTACGACTTCTGGCCCTCCGAGACATTCGAGACCTTCAAGCTGCGTGCCGCCATCGGAGAGTCCGGCAAAGCGCCGCCGCCGTTCGCCCGTGTGCGGACGTGGAGCGCGGCGAACATCGAGGGTCTGGCCGGCTTCACGCCCGGCGACCCCGGCAACGCCGACGTCGGCCCGGAGCGCACGCGTGAGCTGGAAGTGGGTTTCGACGCCTCGGCGATCCAGGGTCGCATCGGTGTTGAGGCCACGTACTTCACGGCCCGCACCACCGACGCTCTGATCGGTGTCGATCTCCCGGCCTCTCAGGGATTCCTGGCCAACCGCACGACGAACGTCGGCGAGCTGCAGAACTCCGGGTTCGAGTTCCAGATCACCACGGGACTGCTGCGGACCGAGACCTTCGACTGGCGGTTCCGTACGAACCTGTCGTTCCTCGACTCCGAGGCCGTCGACCTCGACGGCGATCCGGACTTCGACACCTGCATCTACGTGGGTCTGCTGTCCGAGATCTGCGAGGGCGAGAGGTTCCCGGTTCTGGTTGGAGATATGGTCACGAATCCGGACGAGTTCGCCGCCCCGGTGATCGTGGAGGACACGGCCATCGGACCGACCTACCCAACGCGCATGATTGGTATCGGGACGACGCTGAGCATCGGCAACAGCCTGACGCTCGATGCGCTGCTCGAGCACCAGGGTGGGCACTACCTCACCAACTACACCGGATACCAGAACGGACGCCGAGGCGCCTGGTTCCCCTGCTTCGAAATTCAGGGGCAGATGATCGAAGCCTATGAGGGCAACGCGTCGGCACTCGATGGGGTCACGGCCCGGGAGCGCACCCGCTGCGCGATCAGCAGCACGGTCAACCCGGAGCACGGCTACAGCTCCGACTACTGGATGGAGAAGGCAGACTTCTGGAAGCTGCGCCAGATCACGTTGAGCTACCGGCTGCCTGAAGGACTTCTGGCCTTCGCCCGGAGCGCCACGGTGAACCTGTCGGCCCGCAACCTGTTGACGTTCACCGACTACTCGGGCACGGACCCCGAGGTCCAGGACTTCGCCGACCAGACCGGTACGACAGTCGGCGGTGGCGAGTTCGGCCGCCGAGACTACTACCAGATCCCCAACCCGCGGACGTATATGCTCAGCGTCCGCCTCAGCTGGTGAGGAGGCGAGAAATGACACATTTGACCAAGACGACGAGACTTGCAACGCTGGCGGCCGCCGTAATGGCGGTCACCGCTTGCGACGGTCTCCTTGACGTAGACAGCCCCGGACGGATCGGGGACGACGACCTCGCCTCTGCCGATGCCATTCCTGGCATGGTGGTGGGGATGCAGTACGACATGAGCCAGGCCGTCGACGGCGGCCTCGAGATCATCTCCATGGCCAGCATGGAGCTCTTCCATGGCGGTAGCTACGGCTGGAGTGAGATCCCGAGGGGAGTGATCGAGGACGACGACTCGACACCGTGGAGCAGCGCCCAGCAGGCGCGTTGGGTCGCGGAACAGGGAATCGTGCGGATCGGCGAGATCCTCGAGCCAGCCCAGTTCGCTCAGAGCCCGTACGCAGCAGAGGCGAACGTCTGGGCCGGGTTCGCCAACCGGTATCTGGGCGAGGTCTTCTGCTCGAGCGTCATCGACGGCGGGCCTGAGATCGACCATGCCGAGCACTTCTCGCGGGCGGAGGGCTACTTCACCGACGCGCTCGCCATCGCACAGGCCGCAGGCCTGGACGATCTCGAGAACGCGGCGTACGCCGGACGTGCGACCGTACGCGCTTGGCAGGGCAATTGGACCGGCGCCGCGAACGACGCCGAAGAGGTGCCCATCGGCTTCACGTGGTGGGCGCAGCTCGACACCGAGATGCGCAACGAGATCACGTACGAGACCCACTCGCGCTTCGAGTATTCGGTGTGGGGCACGCTCTTCGAAGACCATCCGGACGACCCGCGGGCTCCGTGGGAGATCGAGCTCAACGCCGACAACAGCGTGGCCAACGGCGCCAACGGCTCGACGCCCCACTACAAGCAGCTGAAGTACACGGACCGGGCGGACGACATTGCCCTGGCCAAGGGTACGGAGATGCTGGTTCTCCGGGCCGAGGCCGCGCTGCGTGAGGGGGCGACCGGGATTCCGGCCGCGTACGCTCTCATGAACGAGGCGCGCGAGGATGGTTACGGGATGGACCCGCTGCCGGTGACGGCGACCCTCGCGGAGGCATGGGCCGATCTGCACTACGAGCGCCTCGCCACCAACTGGATCGAGGGCCGTGCGCTGTGGGACTACCGCCGCTGGTCTGCGGAAACGGGCCCGGCGCAGAACAACGAGTTGGATGGACGCGCTCTCTGCTGGCCCATTCCGGAGTCGGAGAAGGACGCGAACGTGAACTTCAGAGGCTGACGCACACCACCCGTCACACCTGAGAGGAACCCGCAGGGGCGGCTTCGGCCGCCCCTGCTTTTTCTTAGATTTGGATCCGGTTGAACGTACCGTGCGACCGCAGAAGAGGAGGGCCGATGAGACACAGACCGATCCGCGCCATCGCGGCCGTCACCGCGGCCGCGTCATTCCTCGCCGGCTGCTACACATACCGAGCCGCGGAGCTGTCCGAGGTTGTGCCGGAGAGTCGCGTGAGGCTTACGGTGTCGGCACGCCAAGCCGTGGAGTTGCAGGAGGCGCTGCTCGAGACCGGACGCACCTTCAACGCCACCTACGTGGGCGAGACCGCTGGAGCGTCCCTCTTTTCGGTCTCCGTTCAGAATCCGACGCCGGGGATGTCCTCGAGGGCACTGGAGAACCGGGTGTCGGTGCCACACGACGAGGTTACTGCTGTCGAGCTTCGGGAGCTGTCGCGGTGGCGCACAGCGGCTGTGGTGGCCGCCGGCGCCCTCGCTGTCGGCGTCGGAGCATGGGAGGCGTTCGGAGGGGGCAAGAACCCTCGACCCGACGACAAGCCACCGAACGTGGACAACATCCGGATCCCGCTGTTCTCCTTGCCTTGGGGTAGGTAGCGGGGTCGACCGCTTCTACCTCCGCTTGGCAAGCCACGCGACGATCTCGTCGAGCGCCGCGGGTGAAAACGTGTGGCGCGTCCTGCCGGGAATCGTCCGGACGTTGGCGTCGTTCGTGGCCGCTGTCGCCAACCCACGCTCCAGCACGTCCACGTAGTCGTCCAACGGCGTGTTGGGGTCCTCCGTCCCGATGAGGACCAGCACGGGTCCCGTCAGGGCTGCGAGTGCCTCCCCCGGCTCGAATGCCAGTCGGTCGTGCCAGAGCCGGCTCGCGAAGAAGCGCATCTGGCGTTCGTCAGCAGGGAACGCCGCGTTCCTTGGGAGCTCGACCCGAGAGCGCGCCCGCAGCGCCTGGAGCCGGTACAGCCTGTCGCCCGGCGTCCGCCCACCGAGGACGGTCTCGGCCATCTCCCGCACGTAGGCGTCGAGGGCTTCGAGCTCGTCCGGGCCGGCGCCCTGGTTCCCCGCGATCCAC
>JBBDSM010000035.1:14625-15852 GCA_040904945.1 Gemmatimonadota bacterium | reverse complement strand
GGCGTCGAGGGCTTCGAGCTCGTCCGGGCCGGCGCCCTGGTTCCCCGCGATCCACAGCTGCTCCATGCGGAACGTTTCGGCGCCGGCAAACGCGGGCGGCGCCATGAGGACCAGCGGGACGGGTGGATCGCTGACGGCGGCGAAGAGCATGGCCTGCGGGGTATTGTCGCCCTGCGCCACCAGCGCGACCGCGTCGTCGTCGACGGACGCGAGGGTCCCCAAGTACGCCACGGCCGCCGAAACATCTCCGGCGAGATCCTCGAACGTGGCACGCAGAAGCGGCTCGACGGTCACAAACCCGCGCAGTTCGGGGGCGAGCACCGCATACCCTTCGCCGACGAGTCGCTCCACCACCGGGTCTGTGCCCGCCACCGACAGGAGCACCACACCGGGATGCGGGCCCGCGCCGTACGGCAGAGCGAGCGACGCCGTTAACTCCGTGCCATCGCGTGGGTTAAGGTAGCGCACCTGCTCGCTGGGCGGCGGAGTCTGAGCGGCGGATGGGGCCGCAATCAGGAGGACGGCGAGGAGAGGCGACAGGATGACGCCCCTTGTCAGGGCCACAACGGCGACGCGCCGGGTGCGCGAAACGGAGTGTGACGCGTGGCATTGGCGAAGGCTCGAAAACATGGCGGCTCGGTGGGGCGTCAGTGGGTCGGCCCGTCCTCCCACCCTCGGGACGATGGCGGGTTCCACCATGGCGGATTTCGTTGCAGGTCCTTGCCATCCTGTCCCTCAGCGGGTAGTTGCATACATTGATATTCGGTTGTGTGACCCATCACTGCAGGGAGGTTGAGGTATGACCAAGGACGAATTTTCGGCCAAGCTCGCGAAGCAGGCGGACCTGAGCAAAGCCAAGGCGCGCGAAGTGATCGACTGCATCTTCTCGACGGATCCGCGAGAGGGCATCATCGCCGTCGAGCTCGACGGCGGGCGCGACTTCACCGTCTCGGGCTTCGGCACGTTCGGGACGCGACGTCGCAAGGCGCGTGAGGGCCGCAATCCGCGCACGGGCGAGACGATTCAGATTCCGGCCATGACGGTTCCCACGTTCAAGGCCGGTAAGGGGCTCAAGGATCGCGTTCGCACCTGAGCCGCCTTCCAACCCGGTGGTCCGAGGGATGGCCTCGGCAGCCCACCGGATGACGAGTGCCAAAAGCCCCGCCCGACGCATCTGCCTCGGGCGGGGCTTTCTCGTTCTGACACCGCTTGGCCTCCGGCCTTCGC
>JBBDSM010000035.1:8180-14525 GCA_040904945.1 Gemmatimonadota bacterium | reverse complement strand
GCGGAGGTGCCGGCTTCGGGCCCGTCGTTTGCGCGGTCAACACACGCCCGCCTACCGTGGTGCGCCGGGCACCGATCCGTTTCCGGCGTTTCCCTCTCCTCATCGACACACTGAAGGGCGACCTTGGAACCCGAACTCCTTCGTCTGCTGCTCATCACCTTTGTGGCGGCCGCGCTCGCCGACGTGTCGATGGCGTTCGGGGTGGCGCCGTTCTTCTTCCTGCGGTCGATGTCGGACGCGGTATCGGGCACGCTGTCGGCGGCCGCCGGAGGGATGATGATCGCAGCCAGCCTGGTGCAGCTCGTGGGCGAGGGTCTGGAGCGCGCGCCCGGGCTTCAGGCGTGGGAGGTTGCAGCGGGCCTGGCGGCGGGCGCCCTTTTTTATGCCGGCGCCGCCAAGTGGGTGCGGGTGCACGAGCAGTTCGACGTCCTGGCCTTGCGTGAGAGCGGGGGCGCGAAGTCTCTGATGATCGTCGCCGCCATGACTGTGCACTCTCTGCCCGAAGGCGTGGCCATCGGCGTCGCGTTCGGCTCTCAAGAAGAGGGGCTGGGTGTCGCCGTGGTTTCGGCGCTGGCCGTGCACAACATCCCCGAAGCGATCGCCATCACTCTGGCCCTCCGCGCCCAGGGGCTCTCCACCTGGGCATGCATGGGATGGGCGATGTTCACGAGCCTTCCGCAGCCGCTGGCGGCGCCCCTCGCGGCCTGGATGATCTGGCTGTTCGAGCCACTGCTGCCGTTCGGCATGGGATTCGCCGCGGGCGCCATGACGTTCCTGGTCGTGAACGACCTGCTCCCTGACGCCCTCGAGACCACGAGCAGAGGCCGGACCGCGGCCGCGTTCATGGGCGGCATCGTGGTGATGATCGTGCTGGGGCGCCTGGTGGGCATGTGAGCTAGCGCGGCGCCGCTCGGCCCTCGCTCCCCTCCGCCGCTGAACGCGGCTCCGGGTGAACTACCGTAACGGGCTGAGTGACCGTCGTGAGGTCGGTAGCGTCCGGAACAAGAAACCCGCCCGGTCTTCATGACCGGACGGGCTCAGTGGGCCTGGGAAGATTTGAACTTCCGACCTCACGCTTATCAGGCGTGCGCTCTAACCAACTGAGCTACAGGCCCAGCACGATCCTGCCGCGACGGGTCGCGGGACAGGCCGGTTAAGGTATTCAGGGCGACCCCAACGTTCAACCGCCCACCGCACTTTCATTGGTGGAGTCGAGAACCCGAGCCCACGGCACGGGTAGGGAACCGTCCATGCCTTCGATCCCACGCACCATCGTTCGAGTCCCGCTCCTGGCGTTCGCGCTGGCGCTGTCCGTTGTACCGGTCTCGCTCTCGACCGCGCGGCCAGCCTCCGCCCAGACGCTCCAGGAGCTCACCGCCTCGCCCGATTCGGCGGCGGCGCTCTTCATCCGGTCCATCCGCTCCACGCGCTGGAGCACGGCGGCCCAGTTCATGGACCCGGAGCCGCTCGGGCTCTTCCACGACGTGGTGACGATGATCACGGAGCCGGACGCGTCGGGAGACCTGCTCGAATATCTGACGGACACCGATACGACCGCGTACCGGGCCCTCGACGCGCCGGAAGTCTTCGACCGCGCACTCACGACGTTGACGGGCGACATGCCGGGGCTCAGCTACTCGCTCCAGGACCGGGACGACGAGTTCCTGGGACACGTCATGGAAGGGGCCGACTCGGCCCACGTCGTCTACCGCACGCAGTCTCGGCTGAGTGGCGCGTTGCCCGAGGTGAAAGTCATGCAGATGCGCCGGAGACCGGCCGGCTGGCGGGTCCTTTGGAGCGATGAGCTCGACGTGCTGGAGACGGCGCTGCGCGGCGCGGGCCGCCTGCGTTGAGCGAAGACGGCTGGGTTGAGCCGGACCGATCCGTCTGCTACGCCTCGTCGACCCTGCCACTCCCCCGCGTAAGATCGGCGACTGCACGTCGGAACGCGTCCGCCCGGGGAGCGGGGACTCCGCATACGTAGCGAACGTCAGCGCCATAGGTCTCGTCCTCGACCACGACGTCCATCTCCTGGACAACACGCTGGAGCGCGTCGACCTCCGCATACCCGACGCACACGTCGAGCACGATCCGATCCACCCGCTCCTCGGTCGGAAGCGACTCGAGCGCCGACTTCACACCCCCTGCATAAGCGCGCCCGAGTCCGCCGGTGCCGAGCTTGACCCCGCCGTAGTAGCGGGCGCACACCGCCACGGCCTCCCCCACCCCGCCGTGCAGGAGCGCGGTCAGCATGGGACGCCCCGCGGTGCCATGGGGCTCGCCGTCGTCGCTCATGCCGACATGGGTCGTGCTCCCCGGCGGCCCGGCCACGAACGCCCAGCAATGGTGCGTGGCGTCCGGGAACTCCTCCCGGATCCGCTGGACGAACGCATGCGCCGCGTCGGCGTCGGGTGCGTGCGCGAGCGTCGTGATGAACCGGCTCCGCTGAATGGTCTCCTCGACGCGATGCACGCGTGCGGGGATGGAGTAGCGGGCCGGGTCGCTCACCCCGAAGGGTCCGGCAGCCGCGACCGCAGCGCCCGGTCCGCCTCACGCCCCAGCTCCACCGACAGGTCGGCGAGCGCCCGGATATCCTCCGGGCCGGTGCGGAAGTTGACGATGCACATGCGCAGCGCGTGAGCCCCGTCGACGAGGGCATGGGAGACGAACGCCCGGCCCGACCGCTCCATGCGCTCCTGGACGTCCTGGTTCAGAACGTTCAGATAGTCGCGCACCTCCGGGTCCGCCCGGCGGTCCCGCAGGTCGACGGGCACGTAGCGGTACGTCGTGATGCTGAGCCCCTGGGTGAGGGCCTCGAGCTCCTCGTGCTGGTCAGCGAGGCCGTAGAACGCGCGGGCGAGGTCGATGTCCTCCCCGATCATGTCGCGGTACGCCGCGGCGCCCGCCTGGCGCAGCTGCACCCACACCTTGAGCGCGCGGAAGCCCCGCGTGTTCTGGATGCCCCGCTCGAAGTAGTTGTGCGCACCGTTCTCGTCGAAATGGTAGTACTCCGGCCGGTACGAGAACGCCCGGAGAAGCGCCTGGGGATCGCGGACCAGCGTGCATCCGGCCTCGGCAGGCGTGTACATCCATTTGTGCGGATCGAGCGCCACCGAGTCGGCGAGCGCGAGGCCGCGAAGGTCGTCCGGCGCGTTGGGCGCGGCTGCCGCGAACGCGCCATACGCACCGTCGACATGGAACCACAGGCCGTAGCGGTCGGCGACTTCGCGGAGGCGCGGAAGCGGATCGACGACCCCGGTCGACACCGATCCACCCGTCCCCACCACCAGGAAAGGCCGGTCGCCAGCGACCCGGTCGGCCTCGATGCGCTCGACGAGGGCAGCCAGGTCGATCCGTCCGTCACCGTCGGTGTCGACCCACCGCACGCTGTCCGTTCCCATCCCTGACAAGTCAGCGGCCTTCTCGATCCACGTGTGGGTGCCGTGCGGCACGTACGCCCGGAGCGGGCCGCCCTCTTCGGCGCGCATCCCGCCACGCCGAACATCCCACCCGGCCTTCGCCACCCGAGCCGCCCAGAACCCGAGCATGTTGGCCACGTTGCCGCCGCTCACGAAGATCCCGTCACCGCCCTCGGGGAAACCGACCAGCTCGGCGACCCAGCGCACGGCCTGCGCCTCGATCTCGCTCGCCATCGGCGAGAGGGCCCAGGCCCCCATGTTCGGGTTGAGCGCCGAGGCCAGGAAGTCCGCAAGCATGCCGGACGGCGCGGGGGCCCCGGTGATGTATCCGAAGAAACGCGGGTGGCCGTTGAACGTGGAGTGAGGCACGAGCGTGCGGAGCGCCTCGCCCATGAGCTCCGTGGTGTTCGTTCCTTCCTCGGGGAGGGACCGGCCGGCGTCCAGCGCGTTCCGCACGACCTCCGGTGTCACGTTCGGGGCCACGGGCCGCGTCCTCATCGACGCCAGGAGCTCGGCGATTTCGTCCACCAGACGGTGGCCCGCCTCGGCGAACTCCTCGGGATCGAGGTCCAGCGGTGTCTTGCGCTCGGTCATGGTCGGTGGATCAGCCCCTCGCCATGCGATCCAGGAACTCCCGCTCGGCCGTGGAGAGGTCAGAAGCGCCGGACTCCCGCACCTTCTCGAGCAGCCGCTCGACCTCTTCGCGGTTCAGCTCGTGCAGCGTCTCCACGCGGATCCCCTTCCAGCGCGACACCGCCATGCGGTCGCCCACCAGCCCGGCCGACGCGGCCGGCTGAGACATCTTCTTCTGGAACTCGCGCTTCCCCTTCCCTGTCTTCCAGTCCCGCCACTTGAGGAACGCAAAGCCGAACGCGAGGCCGCCGAGGTGCGCGAAGTGGGCCGTGCGCGACTGGTTGCTCGGGTTGATGCCGGCGTACAGCGAGCCGAAGACGAGCAGGCCGGCGAGGAGCCAGGCCGGCACCGGCAGAATCCCCCAGATGTAGATCCGCTCGTGGGGCCAGATCATGGCGAAGCCGAGGAGCACGCCGTACACCGCCGCCGACGCGCCGACCACAGGGAACTCGCGGGCGAACAGGAAGCTGAACGCAGCGCCTCCGAGCCCGGACAGGAAGTAGAGACCGAGGAAGCCCTTCGTGCCCAGCCTGTCCTCGAGCCGCGGTCCGAAGAAGAAGAGCCCGATCATGTTGAAGATCAGGTGTCCGAAGCCCGCGTGCAGGAACATGTACGTGAAGACGGTCCAAGGCTGCACGAGGACGGCCGGCGGGTAGAGCCAGAGCAGCCGATAGACCGGGCTTCCCGGCTGCGCGATGAAGAACATCACCACGTTGGCGAGAAGGAGCCTGCGGACCCATAGCGTCATCGGAAACATGGCGGCACTACTCGGCTGGCGTCGATCGGTTCCTGGGATGGCTCGGGGCCCACGGATCTTCCGGCGCCCAACCCCGCTTCGGGGTCCGGAAACTCGCCCGATGTGCGCGGCGTTGCCAGAGCCCCCCCACCCGGCCTCCCTTGTGCCGGCCTTCCGCGGCGAGCGATCGTACCCGCATGATGCGCGCCACCGCTCGTCCGGACCCGATCGACCCTTTCCCCCGCGCCGCCCGCCATGTCGGCTGAGGCCGCACCCGTCGTCGTCGTGGGCGCCGGAGCGGCCGGGCTCATGGCGGCGCTGTTCGCCGCACGCGCCGGCGCGCCGGTCGTGCTCGTGGAAGGCACGAAAGACGGCGGGCGGAAGATCCTCATCAGCGGAGGGGGCCGCTGCAACATTCTGCCGTCCTCTCCCACGCCCCGGCGCTACGTGACCGACTCGTCACCGAATACGCTGCGCAATCTGCTCATGCGGTGGCCGCTCCGGGAGCAACGGGCGTTCTTCGAGCGGGAGCTCGCGATGCCGCTCGAGCTCGAGCCGGAGACCGGGAAGCTCTTCCCGTCGAGCCACAAGGCTCGGGACGTGCGGGACGGCCTGGTGCGGCGGGTGCGCGAAGCGGGCGCCAAGACGTGGTTCGGCACGCGGGTGGTCGACGTGACGCCCATAGACCCGAGCGTCGGACCCGGCGCCGGGTGGGAGGGTGAGGCGGGCGGCCCGGACAAGAGCAGGCGAGCTCGCTGGCGTGTCGCGCTCTCCGGCGCCCCGCCCATCGAGGCGGGTGCCGTCGTGATCGCCACGGGAGGGCTGTCCGTGCCGGCTACCGGGAGCGACGGCTTCGGCCTCCATCTCGCCAGACAACTCGGACTGACGGTACACACCACCTACCCCGCGCTCACCCCGCTGACCGCCGATCCGCACCCGCACGCCGAGCTGTCGGGCGTCTCCCTCGAGGTGACCATACGTGCACCCGACGCGGAGCCGTCGTTCGAGACGGAGGGCGGGTTCCTGTTCACGCACCGCGGGTGGAGCGGGCCCACCGTCCTCGACGCGTCGCATCTGGCCATCCGCGGTCGCGCAGACGGCTCGAGGCAGGAGCTACTCGTGGCGTGGAACGCCGCGGGGGCCGGAGCGTGGGACGAGCGGCTCGGCCCAGGTAGCGGCACGGTCCGGACGGCCCTCTCCGACCACCTACCGCGCAGGCTCGGGGACATGCTGCTGGCCGAGACGGGTGTGCCGGAGGGCACCCCGCTGGCTCAGCTCCGCCGTGAGCAACGACTCGCCCTGGTCGAGGCCATCACGGCATACCGGCTCCCGTGGACGGGAGACGAGGGGTACAAGAAGGCCGAGGTGACGGGCGGCGGCGTGTCGCTCGGCGAGGTCGTGCCGCTCACCATGGAGACGAAGAAGCATTCTGGACTCTTCCTCTGTGGCGAGGTCCTCGACGCGTTCGGCCCCATCGGCGGTCACAACTTCATGTGGGCCTGGAGCACCGGACGCACCGCGGGCGAGAGTGCAGCGGAACGGGCGCTGGCGGGCTGA
>JBBDSM010000035.1:0-8080 GCA_040904945.1 Gemmatimonadota bacterium | reverse complement strand
GAGCACCGGACGCACCGCGGGCGAGAGTGCAGCGGAACGGGCGCTGGCGGGCTGAGCCGGGACGAGCATCAGGACGTACTGGCGCGTGCCCACTACCCCTATGTAGATTCGCACTCATGTAGATCGTCCCAGTCACGAGTGGCTCGCCGACGTGACCGCCGAAGCGCCCCGAACCCGGCCCGACATCCCCATGACCAAGAGCCTCAGCTACAACGCGGCCCTGGTGCTCCAGACCATCGCCAATGGGCACGGGTACGGCTTCGAGATCATGCGCACGACCGACCTGCCGAGCGGCACGGTCTATCCGATCCTGCGGCGCCTCGAAGCCGGAGGGCTGGTGGAGTCGAGCTGGGAGGATCCGGGCCGGGCGCACGAGAAGGGGCGCCCGCCGCGCTGCTACTACCGCCCGACGCCGCAGGCAGCGTCCGAGCTCGCAGAAGCGCGGGAGCGGTTGGCTCGCCAGCAGGCGCACTTCGGCCTGTCCGCCCGGCCGGCCGCGGAAGGCGGAGGAGGCGACCGCTGAGCGGCCCGGCAGAACGGAGCATGGCGCGTGCGATTGCAGAGCTGATCGTCCGTCTGGCCGCGCGGCTCGCGCCGACGCCCGATCGCGACCGGATGCGGCGGGAGTGGCAGGCGGAGCTGGCCCAGGGGTTCGGGAACGCCAACGACTGGCGGGTGATCGGGACGTCGTTGGGTGCGTTCGCGGACGCGGGCGCCCTGAGGACCATACGAAGACGCGAACGGGAGGGGTGGACGATGGGAGATTGGATGAAGGCCTGGCTCACGGACACGCGATTGGCGGCCCGGCGCTTCCGGCGCGCACCCGCGTTCACCGTGGTGGCGGTGGCGACCCTGGCCATTGGGCTAGGCGGGTCGGCGGCGATCTGGGCGCTCGTCGACCACGTGGTCCTCGACCCGCTCCCCTACCCCGCGTCCGAGCGCCTCGTCCATCTGGAGAACCGCGTCCCCGGGGTCGGCCCCGACGAGCGCTGGAGCCTGTCGACGGCCCAGTGGCTCTTCTTCTCCGAGCGGTCTCGAACGCTCGAGGAGGTAGGGCTCTACCGCGAGACGGGGACCAACGTGATGACGGCCACCGGGCCCGTCCGGGCGCGCATGGTCATGGTGACCCACAGCATGATCGACCTCCTCGGCGCTCGGGCGCTGCTCGGACGCGTCCTCCAGCCGGCGGACGACAGGCCGGGCGCGCCGGCCCGGGTCCTGGTGTCGCACGAGTTCTGGACACGGGCGCTCGGGAGCGACCCGGGCGTCGTGGGCGCGTCGCTCTCGCTCAACGGAGAGACGGGCGAAGTCGTCGGCGTGCTCGAGCCGGGCCTGACCCTCCCCGGCCAGCCCGTATCCCTCTCCCCCGAAATCTGGCTTCCCCTCCGAATCGATCCCGGCGGGTACTTCGGCAACAACCACGTCTTCCCGGGCCTCGGCCGCATGGCCCCGGGCGCCGGGCCCAACGCGGTCGACGCCGAGCTCGCCCGCCTTACCCTCGAGCTCCCGGACCACTTTCCGGACGCGTACGCTACCGCCTTCTTCGAACGATACGGCTTTGCCACCTCCGCCGTCCCACTCAAGGAGCAGGTCCTCGGAGACCTGGACCGGAACCTCTGGTTGCTCTTCGGCGGCGTCATGATCGTCCTGCTCATCGCCGTCGCGAACGTGGCGAACCTCTTTGCCGTCCGCATCGAAGGCCGACAAACCGACGTGGCGATCCGAACGGCGCTGGGAGCGGGCCGGAGCGCCGTCGCCCGCTCGATGTTCGCCGAGAGCATGCTGCTCGCGCTCGTCAGCGGGGCTCTGGCAGTCGTGGTCGCGCGTTGGCTCGTGCCGGCCCTCGTGTCGGTCGTCCCCGAGGGGCTCCCCCGGTTGGACACCGTGACGCTCGATGGCTCGAGCGTGCTCGTCACCTTCGCGCTCTCCGCGCTCGTGGGGCTGGCACTCGCCTCGTTCCCCGCGCTCAGCCACCTCCGCGCCCGAAGCGTCGTCGGACTGAGTGAAGCCGGGGGGCGGGGGTCCCGCGGCCTTGAGGGACGGCGCTTCCGCTCGGTCATGGTCGCCGGGCAGATGACGCTGGCATTCGCGCTCCTCGTGGGCGCCGGGCTCCTGGTCCGCAGCGTCCAGGCGCTGCACGCCACGGACGTCGGCATGGATCCCGCCGGCACCCTGGCCATCGACGTGCATCTGTCAAGCGAGCGGTATCCCGACGACGTCGGCCTGTGGGCGTTCTATCGGACAGTGCTCGAGCGCGTGCAGGCCCTCCCCGGCGTGACGGCTGTGGGAATGGGTGAGGAAGTACCGGTCTCGGGTGGCTACGGGTGCGTGGTCCAGGGCTTCGAGGACACCTCGGTCTACGACCGGATGACGGAGGCGGGGCTGACGACGTGCGCCGGTCAGGTGCGGGTCACCCCGGGATACTTCGAGGCCCTCGGCATCCCCATCGAGGAGGGCCGCGGGCTCGAGGCCGGCGACTTCGAAGACCCGTCCCGAGCGGCCGTGGTGGTCAGCCGCGCGTTCGCGGACCGCTTCTGGCCCGGCGAGAGTGCCATCGGCAACGGAATCGGGCCGTCGGGACGCACGAGCGCGCCGTTCTTCCGCGTCGTGGGGGTCGCCGGCGATGTCCCGGCCCGGGCCCGCGGTGGCACGCCGCTCTCCGAGACCGCGATCGCCGTCTACTACCCGGTGGTCGACAACCCGGAGGTGGAAGGCAACTGGTACTGGTGGCCCGGGTCCATGACGCTCGTCGTCCGTGCCGGCACCGAAGACCCGACATCCCTCGTCCCGGCAATGCGCGAGGTGATCGCCGAGGTCGATCCCGAGGTGCCCCTCGCGAACGCCCGCACCATGGAGGCCGTCGTGGCGGGGGCGGCTGCGACGGTCTCGTTCCTGTCCCTGCTCCTCGCCATCGCGGCTGCCGTGGCGGTGCTCCTGGCGGCCGTGGGCCTCTTCGGCGTCGTCTCCTACCTGGTCACCCAGAGGACGCGGGAGATCGGCATGCGCCTGGCCATCGGCGCGCGCCCGGGAGAAGTCGTCTGGATGATCGTGCGCGGGACGCTCGCGTTGGCCGTTGCGGGGCTCCTGGTCGGCGCGCCCCTCGCCTGGGTCGGCTCCGGGCTGATGGGGAGCGTCCTCTACGGCGTCACGCCCCTCGACCCGTGGGTGTACCTCGGCTCGGCGCTCACCCTCCTGGCGGTGGCGCTCGCCGCGGCGTGGCTCCCCGCCCGTCGCGCATCGGCGGTGGACCCGGTGCTCGCGCTCCGGTCCGACTGAAACGACGTCGCCCCGGACCGACGCTAAGCCGATCCGGGGCGACGGTTCACGACCCTGGAAGCGTGTTGAAGAAGTGGGTCAGTCCCAGGACTCCTCGTCCTCTTCCTCGCCTTCCTCCCAATCGTCGTCGTCTTCGTCGAGGTCGTCGTCGTCGTCGTCCCAGTCGTCGTCGTCGTCCCAGTCGTCGTCGTCGAGTTCCTCGTCGTCCCAATCCTCCTCATCACCGTCGTCCGCCAACGCGAACACCTCATCGGTAATGCCTTCACCTTCGAACCAGCCGGAACGGCTCATCTTGCTCAACCTCCATGGCGGACGGCGCTAATCGGAGTCGACCCGTTTCGAACTCCGCCGGGCACATGGCGCGAAAGTACAAGAGGCCCGGTGGATGTCAACGCGCAGGACGATAGATTCCAGGGCACGCATCATTCTTTCGTGAGGGGTCATGGCCAGAGAAGAGAATCCGCTGCTGGAGGACAACGCCCGCATCCCGTTTGACCGGATCCGGGCAGAGCACGTCGAGCCGGGCGTCCGTCGTGCCCTCGAAGAGGCCAGCGCGGACGTCGAGCGCGTGTCGACGTCGCAAGATCCACCGACCTGGGCGAACACCCTGGCGCCGCTCGATGGCGCACTGGAACGTCTCTCGGAGCGGATCTCGCCCCCATCGCATCTAATGTCGGTCGCCGAGACCCCCGAGCTGCGTGCAGCCTACAACGCGATCCTCCCCGAGATCTCCGCCTTCTGGTCGAGTCTGCCCCTCGATCCCCGGCTCTGGTCGCGTATCGCCGCCTACGCGGAGACCGACGAGGCGAAGGCCCTGACCGGCATCCGCCGCCGACACCTCGACAAGACCGTCGCCGAGTTCAGGCGGGCCGGCGCGGACCTCGCCGATGACGCCAAGGACAGGCTGCGGGAGCTCCGCGTCGAGATCGCCCAGCTCGAGCAGCGCTTCGGCGAGCACCTCCTCGACGCCACCGCGGCTTACGAGCTCCTCATCGAAGACGAGTCGCGCCTCGACGGCGTGCCCGACGCCCCCAAGCGCCGCTTCCGGGCGAAGGCGAAAGAGCGTGACCAGGAGGGGTGGCTCCTGACCCTCGACTACCCGTCGGTGGAGCCCATCCTGAAGCACTGCAGGGACCGCGCGCTCCGCCAGGAGATTCAGACGGCGTATGCCACCCGGTGCCGCGAAGGTGAGCACGACAACCGGCCCCTCATCGCGCATATCCTCCGCATTCGGGACGAGATCGCGGAGATCCTCGGCTACGGAAGCTTCCCGGACTACGTGCTCGAGGAGCGCATGGCCCGCACCGGTGCGCAGGCCATCGCGTTCGAGCGCGACCTGGTGGAACGGACCGGCCCCTTCTACCAGCGCGACGTGCGGGAGCTGACGGACCACGTCGGAGAGCTCGGCATCGACGAGCTCGAGCCCTGGGACGTCTCCTACGTCATGGAGCAGCTTCGCAAGGCCCGCTACGACATCGACGACGAGGATCTCCGCCCCTACTTCCCCCTCCCCCGCGTCCTCGACGGGCTCTTCGAGATCGTACGTCGCACCTTCGGCTTCCGCGTCGAAGAGCGGCCGAACGACGAGGTGTGGCACCCCGACGTCCGCTACTTCGAGCTCATCGACGAGTCGGACGACACACGGGTGGGCGCCTTCTATACGGACTGGTTCCCGAGGAAAGAGAAGCGCCAGGGCGCCTGGATGAACAACTTCGTCACCGGTGGACCCGAGAACGGATCGTTCCGGCCGCATGTCGGCGTCATCTGCGGCAACTTCACGCCGCCCGACGACGACGCGCCGGCGCTGCTGACCCACCGCGAGGTCCAGACCACCTTTCACGAGTTCGGGCATCTCCTGCACCACTGCACGTCCCGCGTCGAGATCCCGTCGCGCGCCGGCATCCACGTGGCGTGGGACTTCGTCGAGCTCCCGAGCCAGCTCATGGAGAACTGGACGTGGGAGCGGGAGGCCCTCGACCTGTTCGCCAGGCATCACGAGACCGGCGAGCCCCTTCCGGACGAGCTTTACGACCGCATGATCGCCGCCCGTCGCTTCATGGGCGGGTGGGGCCAGATGCGTCAGCTGTCGCTCGGCACGGTGGACCTGGCGCTGCACGCCGAGATGGCGCCGCGGCTGCGTGCCGAGGCGGGTGGCACGGCGTCGGCGTCCGAGGAGGTCGACGAGGCCCAGGCGGACGAGGTGATGGCCTTCGCGGAGCGTCGCTTCCACGACTTCGTACCCTCCGAGGCGTTTGCCCGGCTCCACGGCCTGACGTCGTTCGGGCATTTGTTCTCCGGGGGATACGCGGCCGGATACTACAGCTATCTCTGGTCGGAGGTGCTGGACGCCGACGTGTTCACGCGCTTCAAGGCCGAAGGCATCTTCAACCCCGAGATCGGCCGGAGCTACGTGGCTTCGATCCTCTCGCGGGGCGACTCCGACGATCCCGAAGCGCTCTTCCGGGCGTTCATGGGCCGGGACCCCGACCCCGCGGCGCTCCTCGCCCGGAATCTCGGGCCACGGAACGGTGACGACCCCAAAGCTCTATTAGAGTCGGTATGAGCATCCAGCGGAGAAGGCACATGATGAATGCATCGAAGGTCCGAGGACTCGTCGCGCTCCTGATCGCCGTGGGGCTTGCCGCCTGCGGCGAGAAGGGGATGACGTACGGTGACGCCAACTCCGTGATCGCCGTCACCGACGCCGAGCGCTGGTCGGAGATACAGGACGAGGTCGTCGGCGCCATCGAGCAGACCATCCAGACCGTCCGCGACGAGAAGACCTTCACGGTCACGTATCAGGAGCCCTACGCGGACTTCTGGAACGACCTGCGCCGTTTCCGTCAGATGCTGCTGATCGGAACCCTCGATGATCCGTGGATGGTGGAGGCACTCGAGGAGACGCCCTCCGAGCTCGACATCCAGGGCCCGGGTGTCTACCAGGTGCGGGACGTCTGGTCCCGAGACCAGACCGCGACCCTGGTCGTGCTGCCGGACGACGGCTCGCTCGACCGGGTCCCGGCGATGCTCGAAGAGGTACAGGCCACGCTCGACGAGCAGTTCAGAAATTACGCGCGCAACCGCATGTACTTCTCGGGCGTGGCCGAAGCCCTCGCCGACACGCTGGCCGCCGAGGCGGGTTTCCGACTGATCGTGCCCGAGGTCTACCGCTGGCAGCGTAGCGACTCGGTCTTGGTCTTCCGGAACGACCAGCCCGATCCGTCGGAGCTCATCCGACAGGTCACCGTGACCTGGATGACGCCGTCGCCTGGAGCGTTGTCGGCGGACGAGATCATCGCCTGGCGTCAGCGCGTGGCCGACGCCCACTTCACCGAGCCCCAGGAGTTGGTCACAGAAGCGATGATGGTGGCGGATACCACCTTCGACGGCCGCGACGGGATGCAGCTCCAGACCCAGTGGCGGAATCCGCCGGACCGCGGATGGCCCGCGGGCGGCCCCATGATGGTGCGCACGGTCACCTGCGACGAGCAGGACCGGACGTATCTGCTCGACGCCTGGCTCTACGCGCCGGGACGCGAGAAGTACGAGTACATGATCCAGCTCGAGACGATTCTGGACACATTCGACTGCGGGGTCTGACCCGCGGACGACACTCCTCTCGAGCGCGATCCCTCTTTGAGGAAAGTGGAGTCGGGATTATGCTTTAAACTTCAAGACTTTAATATTCTACATCTAGCCGGAGCCATGTCATGTCCTCTTCATCCGATCGATCGCTCCTCGACCCGACCGAGCTCGCCGGGCACCGCCTCACCAACCGCGTCGTCATGGCTCCGATGACTCGCTCCCGAGCCCTGGACAACACCCCGAACGACCTCATGGCCGAGTACTACGGTCAGCGCGTCGGGGCCGGCCTGATCGTCACGGAGGGCACGTCATCGACCCCGGAGGGGCTCGGGTATCCGCGCATTCCCGGCATCTTCTCGGAAGAGCAGGTGGAGGGTTGGCGGGGGGTGACCGACCGCGTCCACGAGGGCGGGAGTCGGATCTTCCTGCAGATCATGGACACGGGCAGGGTGGCTCATCCGGGCAACCTTCCCGACGGAGCCCACGTCCGGGGACCCAGCGCGGTTCCGCTCGAAGAGACGCGCATGTGGGTCGACGGTGAGGGGGAACTCGCGATTCCCACACCTCGGGCGATGACCGAGGACGAGATCGAGGAAGCGATGGCGGCCTATGTCCAGGCCGCCAGGAACGCTGTAGCAGCCGGCTTCGACGGCGTCGAGCTGCACGGAGCCAACGGCTATCTCATCGAGCAGTTCCTGAACCCGCATACGAACCAGCGTGACGATGCGTGGGGCGGTTCCGTGGAGAAGCGCATACGCTTCCTCCTCGAAGTCGCCACGCGGGTCTCGGACGCCATCGGGGCCGAGCGAGTGGGGCTCCGCCTGTCGCCTTACGGGACATTCAACGAGATGCCCCACTACCCCGAGATCGCCGAGAGCTACGACCGGATCGCCGATGCGATGTCCGACCTCGGCCTCGCCTACCTGCACGTCATCCGCCCGCCTGAGGGAGACGACGTCGCGGCCGATGCCCACGTGAGGATCGCGCGACGCTTCCCGGGCACGGTCATCTTCGCCGGGAACTACGACCAGGAGTCCGCCGAGCGCGAGCTGCGGCGGGGCGACGCCGACCTGATCGCGTTCGCCAGGCTGTTCCTCGCGAACCCCGACCTGCCCGAACGGTTCGAGGCCGGAGCCACGCTGAACGAGCCCGACCCCGACACGTTCTACGCGGCCGGCCCCGAAGGGTATACCGACTATCCCACGCTGGAGGCGGAGGT
>JBBDSM010000034.1:0-1721 GCA_040904945.1 Gemmatimonadota bacterium | reverse complement strand
CGCTCGACGATGCGACACCTCTACATCATGGGCGTGCAAAGCATCCCGATCGTGCTGGTCACCGCGATTCTCTCCGGGATCGTCACGAGCCAGCAAGGGGGCTACCAGGTCACCGCCTCCGTTCCGCTCTACATCCTGGGAAGCGTCGTCGTCACCAGCATCGTCCTGGAGCTGGGGCCGGTGCTCACGGCGATCGTGCTCGTGGGGCGTGTCGGGGCCCGGATCACGGCGGAACTGGGCACGATGAAGGTTTCCGAGCAGATGGACGCCTTCCACGCGCTCGGCCGCGATCCGGTGACCGTGCTGGCCGCCCCCCGGGTGATCGCGTGCGCCATTGCGCTCCCCCTGCTGGTGGGATTCGCCATCATCGTGGGAATCACCGCGGGAATCGTGGCCGCCGAGCTCACCGTCGGGCTCGGGCGCGAATCGTTTCTCTACGGCGCGCGGCTCTTCTGGCACAACTGGAATCTGGTGTATGCGCTCGGCAAGGCGATCGCCTTCGGCTTCGCCATCCCCATCATCGCGATCCACATGGGAATGCGGACCTCGGGAGGCGCGGCGGGAGTAGGACGCACGACCACGGCCTCGGTCATGTTCATGACGCTCACGGTCCTGATCCTCGACGCCCTCTTCCCCCCGCTCTTCCTCCAGTGACGGCGCCCGGCATGATCGAGTACCGGAACCTGCACAAGGCCTTCGAGTCACCGGTGCTGGACGGCGTGGATCTGACGGTCGAGCGCGGCGAGATGTTCGGGCTGTTCGGCCCGTCGGGGGCCGGGAAGAGCGTGCTGCTCAAGACCACCATCGGCCTGATCACGCTGGACTACGGCGACGTGCGGGTGGAAGGCGACTCGGTGTACTATGGCGGCCCGCGCGCGCTCGACCGAATCCGCCGGAAGGTGGGGTACGTCTTCCAGAACGCGGCCCTCTTCGACTCGCTCAACGTCTTCGAGAACGTCGAGATGGGGCTCCCGGAAGACGCGCTCCACACGCTGGACCGGAAGACCGTGGCGCGCAGGATCTGGGAATCCATCGAGCTCGTGAACCTGGACCCGCGGGCCGTCCTCGCGAAGCTCCCGGACGAGCTCTCCGGCGGCATGCGCAAGCGGGTCGGGATCGCGCGCGCCATCGTCGGGCGCCCGCAGATCCTGCTCTGGGACGAGCCGACCACGGGGCTCGACCCGGTGAACACGGCGGCGGTGGAGCGTCTCATCAGCCACCTGACCGAGGAGCTCGACGTCACCTCGGTCATCGTCACGCACGACGTGGAGGGCGGCCTGATCATGTGCGACCGCGTCGCCATGCTGGAGGGGGGACACCTGCGCTTCTGCGGGACTCCCGACGAATTCAGAACCAGTGAAGACCCGGTCGTCCGGGCCTTCGTCGATCGGGCGGCCGCGGAGGCCGCCCTGGAGATGGTACAGGTCCTATGATGGCAGAAAGAACGGCGCGCACCCCGTCCACCAACGGCCCCACGGATCGCGAACTCGCCGAGGGAATTCCACCCGTCTCGTCCGGACGCGAGGTCCGGATCGGCATCTTCGTCCTGATCGGCGTGGTGTCCTTCCTGATGGTTCTCTTCCTCCTCACCGACCCCGCGACCTTCCGTGGC
The DNA here is from genome assembly GCA_040904945.1 of Gemmatimonadota bacterium. Taxonomy (GTDB): domain Bacteria; phylum Gemmatimonadota; class Gemmatimonadetes; order Longimicrobiales; family Gaopeijiaceae; genus JAWLHJ01. The sequence goes on along the minus strand of JBBDSM010000034.1, from coordinate 109 downwards.
CGCTACATGGTGGTGACGGAGGTGGACGACGCGGGGGGGATCCGGCGGGGCGATCCGGTGCAGATGCGCGGGGTGAACATCGGCCGGGTGCACAGCTTTTCGATGATCC
>JBBDSM010000033.1:0-1728 GCA_040904945.1 Gemmatimonadota bacterium | reverse complement strand
TTGGAGGGGTGGCAGAGCGGTTCAATGCACCGGTCTTGAAAACCGGCGGGCGCAAGCCCTCGTGGGTTCGAATCCCACCCCCTCCGCTTAGAAGAACTTCAAGGTCCTCGAAGACCCACCGAGTCATTCCTGCCCGCCCGTCAAACCCACGGCCATCTCGGAAGGATTTGGATGGCCGTGACGCGCGAGAACGTGTAGCTTCGAAATGAAGGAACGGGACCACGCCGGTTGCGACGCTCTCCTCTCACAGAGCTAACGACGTTGGCTACGTGGCCCCGCCCTGGGGGCCCCGCGGCGTTTGGTTTATCGCCGCGGGGTTTCGTTTGTTTTTGTCCGATCCGGACGCTTTCGTCCGCCGACCCTTGGATACTATCTCCCTTCCTTCTATAAAAACATAGTCGTAGTAGGAGATGTATCTGTGGAAAGAACGAGGCCTCAAGGACCGCTCACCGCCACGCCCCCACGATATCCTCAGCAATAAGCCCCAGGGCGGCCTCGAGCTCGAAGAAGTCGCCCGTGTTCTGGTTCGTGAACACGGACACGACCGTCGGTCCGCCGTCGTAGAAGAGGATCCCGACGTCGTTCCCCGCGATGGGGGGCCAGTCGCCCGTCTTGTGGGCGACCCCCACGCCCTGCCAGCGGATCCGCTGCGGAAGCCGGCTGGTGTAGAGCTGACCGCCGAGGATGTCCAACATCCGGCCGGTCGCCGCCTCCCCGGCGAGCTCACCCTCCAGGAGCTGCTCGAGCAGTTGGCTCATCTCGCGCGCCGTCGTGCGGCCCAGCCAGGCCGTGGAGTCGCCTTCGAGCTCGAACGACCGGGCTCCGGATGCTTCGTCGGAGGGGAATCCCGCTTCGAAGACCTCGCGGTCCGTCATCGAAACGGACGTCGGGTCGGCACGGATCCACACCTCCCTGAATAGATCACCCGTGGTCATCCCGAGCCGAGTCTGCTCGTAGCCTTCCGACACGAGTAGCTCGTTCACCCTCTCGAGGCCGACCGCCTCGATCACCATGTCGGTCGCCGTGTTGTCCGATGTCATGATCATCTGGGCGATGAGGTCGCCGAGGGTCGGCGTGAGTCCAGGAGCGAACGTCTGGAGAAGCCCGCTGCCGCGCCGCATGTCGTCGACCCCGACCGTGTACCGCTCCGACATGTCCAGGCGCCCGGCCTCCGCGTCCCGGAACGCCTGAACCATGACCGGGATCTTGATGACGCTGAGCGTGTTCATGGGCCGGTCCGCGCGAATGGCGATCTCGCGGCCGGTGGGGAGGTGCTTGGCGTATAACGAGCTGATCGCGTCGAGCTCGTCGAGGCGAGCCGCGACGCGGGTGCTCAGCGTGGACGCGTCGGCCGCGGGAGGCTGGGGCGGCTCAGAGCAACCGGACAGGCTGAGGACGACCACCGCGAGTATGGCGGTCGGGCACCGTCCGGTCATCAGGCTCCCCAAGCCCTCAGCCTTCGTACTTGAACGACACCTTCACCTTCGCGCGGTAGGCCTTCACTTTGCCGTCCTCGAGCTGCAGGTCGAGCTTGGAGATCTCGGCAACTCGGAGGTCTCGAAGCGACTGGGACGCCCGGGTCACCGCGGCCGTTGCGGCCTTCTCCCAGCTCTCTGTGGACGTTCCGACCAGTTCGATGACCTTGTAGACGCTCTCCGCCATGGTGTCTCTCCTAGTGTGGAGTGAACAGGACCATGACTATGGGGGTCGGGACGCCGCGTCGCCAGC
>JBBDSM010000032.1:0-10497 GCA_040904945.1 Gemmatimonadota bacterium | reverse complement strand
CGCTCCCGCGCCGGCTCGTTCCTTCCGAACGACACGGTCGGCTCCGTCCACTCGTACAGCCGGAGCACCGCCACGCCGTCCTCGAGGGCTTCCGCGAGGGCGTGGTCGAGGGCCATGTTGCGAGGGCCCGACGCGGGGCCGTCCCGGTAGAGGCGCCACTCGCCGGGCGCGCTCATCCTACTTCGGCGTACGACTCCGTCGGGGGGCACGCGCACATCAGGTTCCGGTCGCCGTACGCGTTGTCCACGCGCCGGACCGAAGGCCAGAACTTGTGCTCGCGGGTCCAGGCGGCGGGGTAGGCCGCCTGCTCGCGACCGTAGGCGTGCTCCCACGTGTCGCCCACCACCATGGCGGCGGTGTGCGGCGCGTTCTTGAGCGGGTTGTCCTCGGCGTCGGCGATGCCGAGCTCCACCTGCTCGATCTCGGCGCGGATGGAGATCATGGCGTCGCAGAACCGGTCGACCTCCTCCTTCGACTCCGACTCCGTCGGCTCGATCATCAGCGTACCCGCCACCGGGAACGAGACCGTAGGCGCGTGGAAGCCGTAGTCGATGAGCCGCTTGGCCACGTCCTCCTCGGTCACGCCGGTCTCCTTCCGGAGCGGCCGGAGATCGACGATGAACTCGTGGGCTACGCGCCCCTTCTTCCCTCTGTAGAGGATGTCGTAGTGGTCCTCGAGGCGCTTCGCCATGTAGTTGGCGCTGAGGATGGCGATCTCCGACGCGCGCCGGCACCCGTCCGGGCCCAGCATGGCGATGTACGCCCAGGAGATGGGCAGGATGCTGGCGCTCCCCCACGGGGCCGACGACACCGGACCGATGGCGCGCTCGCCCCCGACCTCGTGGAACGGGTGGCCCGGCAGATACGGGGCGAGCTGCTCGGTCACGCAGATCGGGCCCATGCCGGGCCCGCCCCCGCCGTGCGGGATCGCGAACGTCTTGTGCAGGTTGATGTGGCACACGTCGGCGCCGTAGTCGCCCGGCCGCGCGAGCCCCACCTGGGCGTTCAGATTCGCGCCGTCCAGATAGACCAGGCCGCCGTGTTCGTGGACCACGCCGCAGACGTCGCGGATGTGCTCCTCGAAGACGCCGTGCGTCGACGGATACGTGATCATGATCGCGGCGAGCACGTCGGCATGTTCTTCGGCCTTCGCCCGCAGATCGGCCATATCGACGGTGCCGTCCTCGGTGCTCTTCACCACCACGACCTTCATGCCGGCCATGACGGCGCTGGCCGGGTTCGTCCCGTGCGCCGACGACGGGATCAGGCACACCCTGCGGTGCGGTGCCCCGTTATCGCGATGATACGCCCGGATGACCAGCAGACCGGTGTACTCGCCCTGCGCGCCCGAGTTGGGCTGGAGCGACGTCGCGGCAAAGCCGCTGATCTCGGCGAGCCACCGCTCGAGCTCGTCGAACAGCTCCAGGTAACCGGCCACCTGCTCCCGCGGCGCGAACGGGTGGATCTTCCCGATCTCGGGCCAGGTCACGCCCGCCATCTGGGTCGTGGCGTTCAGCTTCATGGTGCACGAGCCCAGCGGGATCATGCTCGTGTTGAGCGAGAGGTCCTTCGACTCGAGCCGGTGCAGATACCGCAGCATCTCCGTCTCGGAGTGATGCTTGTTGAAGACCTCGTGCTCCATGAACGGCGACGTACGGCGCGCCCACTCGGGCAGCGGCGACATGTCGCCCCGGTCGGCGAGGTCACGGGCGGTGAACTCGGCGAGCTCGCCGCCGTTGAAGACGGCGAACAGGTCGTCCAGGTCTTCCGGGGTCGTCACCTCGTCGAGGGCGATCCCCAGGGTGCCGTCGCGGAAGTCCCGCAGGTTGATCCCGATCTCGAGCGCGCGGGCCAGCACCGCGCCCGCGTCGTCGTCGGGCCGCACCCGGATGGTGTCGAAGTACGTATCGGTGAGCAGCTCGTGGCCGAGGAGCCCCAGCCCGGCCGACAGCACGCCGGCGCGCGCCCGGACCCGCTCGGCGATCCTCCGGATGCCGTCGGGACCATGATACACCCCGTACGCGCCGGCCATGATGGCCAGCAGCACCTGCGCCGTGCAGATGTTCGACGTGGCCTTCTCCCGCCGGATGTGCTGCTCGCGGGTCTGGAGCGCCATCCGCAGCGCCGGGTTCCCGTCGGCGTCGACGGACACGCCGATGATCCGGCCCGGCATCTTCCGCTTGAAGTCCTCGCGCGCCGCGATGAACGCCGCGTGCGGCCCGCCGAAGCCCATGGGCACGCCGAAGCGTTGGCTGTTGCCCACCACCAGGTCGGCGCCCCACGAGCCCGGCGGCTCCAGGAGGGCCAGCGCCAGCAGGTCCGTGGCGCAGATCACCATCGCGCCGGCCTCACGCGCCTGCTCGGCGAAGTTCCGGTAGTCGATCACCCGGCCATCCGTCGCCGGATACTGCACGAGCGCCCCGAACACGTCGTCGCCGAACGCCTGCTCCTTGTGGTCGCCCACCACGACCTCGATCCCGAGCGGCTCGGCCCGCGTGCGCACCACCTCGATGGTCTGCGGGTGGCACAGCTCCGACACGAAGAAGGTGTTGCCGTCGTGCTGGTGCTCGCCGTACGCCAGATGCATCGCCTCGGCCGCCGCAGTCCCCTCGTCGAGGAGCGACGCGTTGGCGATCTCCATGCCGGTCAGGTCCATGACCATGGTCTGGAAGTTCAGGAGCGCTTCCAGCCGCCCCTGCGCGATCTCGGCCTGATACGGCGTGTACTGGGTGTACCAGCCCGGGTTCTCGAGGATGTTCCGCTGAATGACGCCCGGCACGTGGGTGTCGGCATAGCCGAGGCCCAGGTAGGAGCGGAAGACGCGGTTCTTCCCGGAGATCTCGCGCAGCCGCCGGAGAAGCTGCCGCTCGGTCAGCGCCGCCGGCAGGTCGAGGGGCTCGTCGCGCAGGATGGAGGCCGGCACGGTATCGCGGACGACGTCCTGGAGATCGTCGTAACCGAGGGTCTCCAGCATGGAGGCGACGTCCGCCTCGTCGGGCCCCAGGTGGCGGGCTGCGAAGTCCGCGGGGGCGTCGATGCGGGTCATGTAAGGTGCCTCAGTCGATGTGCTCGGCGTACCCGTCAGCCGAGAGCAGTTCGTCGAGCTCGAGGGGGCTGGTCACCTTCAGCCGTACCATCCATCCCTCGCCGTAGGGGTCCGAGTTCACGAGCGACGGATCGTCCTCGAGCGCCTCGTTCACCCCCACGATCTCGCCTTGCACGGGACAGTAGAGGTCGCTCACGGCCTTCACGGCCTCGATGGTCCCGAACACGTCCATCTTGTTGAAGGACGATCCGCGGTTCGGTAGCTCCACGAACACCACGTCGCCGAGCTCTCCCTGGGCGAAGTCGGTCACGCCCACCGTGTAGACACCGTCCTCGTCCGTCGGCTTCAGGTACTCGTGTTGTTCGGAGTAGAGGAGGTCGCTGGGGATATCGGACATGCTGCTTCTCCGCTTGTGGGATCGCTCGGGTGGGGCGAGACCCTGACGATGATGGCGCGACGGGCCAAGGTCAAGGTCGCGCACGCCCCTGGAACAACGGGCTCCACGGGACCATCTTCGGGGGAACCCGGCGCGCTCACTCGAGCCGGACATCAGAGTTCCCGATAGATCCGAAGAGATGCCATGTCCATGCTACTCACCGACCCCAGGCCCGCGCTGACCACCCTTACCGAAGAGGAAGGGATGTTCAAGGAGGCCGTCCGCGACTTCGCCAGGTCCGAGATCGCCCCGAAGGTCATGGAGATGGACGAGGCGCAGAAGATGGACCGCGGCATCATCGACCAGCTGTTCGAGCTCGGGCTCATGGGCATCGAGGTTCCCGAGGCGCACGGCGGCACCGGGGCCGACTTCTTCACCTCGGTCCTCGTCGTCGAGGAGCTATCCAAGGTCGATCCCTCCATCGGCGTCCTGGTGGACGTGCAGAACACGCTGGTCATCAACGCCATCCTCCGGTGGGGGAACGACGAGCAGAAGGCCCGCATCTTCCCGAGGCTCGCCAGCGACACCGTGGGCGCCTATGCGCTGTCCGAAGCCGGGAGCGGATCGGACGCCTTCGCGTTGTCGTGCCGCGCCGCGCAGGACGGCGACGACTGGGTCATCAACGGCCAGAAGCTCTGGATCACCAACGGGAACGAGGCCGGGCTGTTCATCGTGTTCGCCACCGTCGACCCCGACGCCGGGTACCGCGGCATCACCGCGTTCCTCGTCGAGAAGGGCGCCGACGGCTTCACGGTGGGCAAGAAGGAGGACAAGCTCGGCATCCGCGCCTCCTCCACCACGGAGCTCGTTTTCGAGGATGTCCGGGTGTCGCCCGAGAACGTGCTCGGTGAGGTCGGCAAGGGATACAAGGTCGCCATCGAGACGCTGAACGAGGGGCGCATCGGCATCGGCGCGCAGGTCGTGGGGCTCGCGCAGGGCGCGCTCGACCACACCATCCGCTACGTGCAGGAGCGCGAGCAGTTCGGCCGCCAGATCGGATCGTTCCAGGGCGTGCAGTTCCAGCTCGCCGAGATGGCCACCGAGATCGAGGCCGCCCGGTTGCTCGTGTACAACGCCGCGCGCCTGAAGGATGCCGGCGAGCCGTTCCTCCACCAGGCCGCCATGGCCAAGCTCTTCGCGAGCGAGGCGGCACAGAGGGTCACCTCCACGTGTATCGATCTGCACGGCGGGTACGGGTTCACCAAGGAGTACCCCGTCGAGAAGCTGTATCGTGATGCGAAGATCGGCACGATCTACGAGGGCACCTCGAACATGCAGAAGCAGACCATCGCAAAGGCGCTGATGAAATGACCTACCCCGAGCCCGCGCTCGAGCCCGCCCTCGCGCTCGTGACCTTCGGCGTCATGGAGATGGTGCTGCTGTTCGGCATCCTCATCATGCTGTTCGGCGCGAAGAAGCTCCCCGGGCTCGCCAAGGGTCTCGGCAGCGGCATCCGCAACTTCAAGGGTGAGCTCGGCCAGCCCTCCGAGTCCGAAGAGGACGAGGAGTCGGCCGAGGCCCGCTCCACGGACACCGACCGGAACGGGTGAGCCCGCTCGACCAGGTCGTCGTCGTCCTCGACCATCCCAAGGACGTCGTCAACATCGCCGGCGTCCTGCGGGTGATGATGAACTTCGGCCTCTCCCAGCTCCGGCTCGTCGAGCCCGACGACTTCGACCCCTACCGCATGGAGGGGATCGCGCACCGGAGCATGCCGCTCATCGAGGCCACGACGCAGCACGAGACTTTGGCCGATGCGCTGGCCGATGTCTCGTTCGTGGTGGGAACTACCGCGCGGGCGCGCACGGCGGGCCGAAGCTACACCCAGCCGCGGGAGGTCGCCCCCGAGCTCGTGCGGCGCACCGTCGACGGCCGGGTCGCCATCGTGTTCGGCCGTGAGGACCGCGGGCTCAACAACGCCGAGCTCGACCTGTGCCAGCAGGTGGCCATCATCCCCACCGACCCCGACTACTCGAGCCTGAACCTCGCCCAGGCCTGCCTCGTGCTCGCGTACGAGACGTTCCTGGCGGCCGAGGGCGGGCTCGACGAGCTGCCCAAGGGGCGGCGCGCCACCCGCCCGCCGACGCACGAGGAGCTCGAGCAGACGTTCGACGCCCTCGGCGACGGGCTGGGCCGCATCGAGTTCTACAAAGCGCGGAAGCCCGAGGCCGTGATGCGGACCCTGCGCACCCTCATCACCCGCGCCGAGCCCGACAAGCGCGAAGCGAAGCTGCTGGCGGCCATCGGGTGGGAGATCGGGAATTATCTGGACCGCACGGACGGGTGAGCCCGCGCGACCCGTGACCCCCGCAACAGCGGCCGTCATGACCCACGCGTGAAGCGGCGGACTGCGTAGTGGCCCGTGTCCGTGAGGCGCACGGCCACTCTCCGCTGGTCGTGGAGCATCCAGGGTCTGCGGTGGATGAGGCCTGCCCGTTCCAGGCCGTCGAGGTGGTGGGCGAGGGTAGACGGGCGCACGCCGAGGGCGCGGGCGAGGGCTCCGGGGGACAGGCCGAACTTCGTCGCGCGCTCGAGCCGCACCAGGACGAGGTACCGGGTGGGGGCGAAGGGCGTGGGCCAGCGCTCTCGTCGCGCAATACGGTCGAGCCGCCGGGAGACATGCCTGAGCAGGTGCCAGGCGTTGTCGACCTCGTCCGGGTCCATGCCGTGGCGAAGGGGTCCGGCGAAGGGATTCTTCGAATGGGTTTCCATCGGTCGCTCCTGTCGCAGCCATGATGGCGTCGGCCGTGGGGCGGCGGCATGGCGGGACGGGACGGGCGCGGGCGGGACTCCCGGCGGCCCGGCGGTCGCGGCGGTCGCGGCTGCCTTCGATGCGTCGTCGAGTCGCGGTTCGACATATTGCAACTGGTTCGAGGTTCGAAACATCGTGCCCGTTACCGCGACGATGGCATGAGCCCCGAAAACGCCCGTATGGCGCGGAGAAACGCCCGGAGCCGGCGACACCGGCTCCGGCCCGGTTAGTTCGAGGTTCGAACCAGGTGCGAACCCCTCGCGGAAGAACCCTTCTTCCACACCGAGTCCCGGCGCAGACGACATCGTTACCCCCATTTTTGGTATTGCGATACCAAAAACTACCCCTATTTTTGGCATCAGATTACCAAAACAGGGGGTACTATATGCCGGGGCTCGACGAGCAGATCCTCACCTGGAACCCGTGGTGGGCCGATCCTGCGGCCATCGACAGGGATCCGCACATCGTGGCTGCAGAGGCCGCGCCGTTCACGTGGGTCTCTCCCCTTCTCGGCTCGCTTCCCCTCGAGCCGGGCGCCGCCCACACGGTCCGGGGACCGCGACAGGCGGGCAAGACCACCCTCGCCAAGCAGCTCATCCGGACGCTGCTCCGCGAAGGGGAATCGAGGATCCTCTACTTCGGCTTCGACCTCCACGAAGATCCGGCCCTTCTCTACGACGTGATCCGACGTGCGAAGGAGCTGCACCCCGACCCGGGGGGCCCCTGGTACCTCTTTCTGGACGAAGTGACGTCGATCGGGGCCTGGCAGAAAGGGGTGAAGGTGGCCTGGGATCAGGGACTCACGCGGAACGACTTCCTCATGCTGACGGGCTCATCGGCCCACGACGTGGGTACGGGCGCTGAGCAACTCCCGGGCCGCCGCGGCTCCGGGGCCGACTTCCTACACCTGCCGATGTCGTTTCGGGACTTCTGCTCGCAGGTGAGAGGGATTCCGCTTCCGTCCGAGACCACGAGCGTCGAGGGGTTTCTGACGCCCGAAGGGCGCCGGCTGGCCCGGCAGATCCATCTGATGGCCAGTGATCTGTCGCGCGCGTTCGAGGCGTACCTCGCCGTCGGGGGATTCCCGGCCGCTATCCGCGACCACCTCGAGACATCCGATGGCCTGCCGCTCCCTGCTACCGTGCGCATGCTGTGGAGCGTCGTGGCCGGAGACATCGCCGGGTCCGGCCGGAACCAGACCGCGGCGCTCAAGCTCCTGGAGGAGGTCGGCGTGTCGCTCGGCAACCCGCTCAAGTGGGACGGCGCGGCCCGGGCCATGGGCATGGCGTCGCACCACAGCGCCCGGGAGTACGTCGAGTTCCTGTCGGAGAGCTTCTCCCTCCTCACCGTCTTCTTCTGGGACCTGTCGGGCGATTCACTCCAGCCGGGCAAACAGCGGAAGGTCTACTTCATGGACCCCGTCCTCGCGCGCATCCCGCGGCTCCTCATCGCAGGCGCCCGAACACCCCCGGACGCCGGCATGTTCGAGAACGCCGTGGCCACGGGTCTGTTTCGCTCGACCACATCGGCTTTAACGCAGGCCGACCCGGTCCCGGGAGCCGTCGCCTACTGGCGATCATCGAACGCCCGGGAGCTCGACTTCGTCGTGCCTTCCGCGACCGCGGGCCGCGGTGGACGGGTACCCATCGAGGTGAAGGGCGACGGCCGAACCGCCATAAATCGTGCCCGGCTCGCCATCGCCAAGGCATTCGGTTCCGGGATCGTGGTCTCTCGGACGCACCTCGACCTCGAGCACGCGGTCCCGGTGATTCCGGCGGCCGTGTTCCTCGCGGCCCTTCCCGAAGTCCAGGAGCGTGCCGCTCTCGCCGGGTGACCGCCCTCCCCACACAACGGTTGTTCACGCGGCCCGTGATCCCATATGTTGGAGGACCCGCGTTCATCCCTCGAGACGCCTCTCGTCGCCGCCCCTCTCCATGCCATCACACGACGACCGGACCACCCGGTCGAGCGTTGAAGAACGTTACGAGGTCCTCCTCGAGACCGGTCGCATCCTCACCTCCACGCTCAGCGCGGGGGAGTTGTATGCGGCCATTCATGAGGAGACGGCCAAGGCCCTCAGCGCGTCGAACTTCAGCGTGTCGCTGTACGATCAGGGGCGCGACCTGGAGCGGGTGGTCTACCGGGTGCAGGACGGCGAAGCGCGGGCGGTCGATCTCGGCTTCCGCGGCTCCGACTCGGCGGTCATTCGTGCGAGCCAGGGCGTGATCGTCGCTGACGACCCGGACCGCTTGGCGAGCTTGACGCGCATCGAGGGCGGGCAGTCGGCGTGCCGCTCGGGCATCGCAGCGCCGATGGTCCATCACGGCCGCGTCGTGGGCGCGGTGAGTGCGTGCAGCACCCGGCCCGACGCGTACAGCCGCGAAGACCTGGCGCTCCTGCAGGGCATCGCCGACATCGCGGCCATCGCCATCGACAACGCGCTCCAGTTCGCCGAGATCGAGCGGCGGCGCAAAGAGGCCGAGCGCATCGAGGAGATCGGGCGCGTGCTCACCAGCGAGCGCGACCCCAACGAGGTGCTCGGGCGCGTGGTGCAGGCGATGCTCGACGTCCTTCACGTGGACGGGGCGGCGGTGTGGCAACGGTACGGGGTCGAAGGCGCGAAGGGGCGCATCACGGACTCGGGCGGCGACATCGCGCTCCCCGTCGGTGTGCCCTGGGATTTCCATGAGGACCTGGAGATCACGGTCGTCCACGAGCGCCGCTCGGCCGTCATCGACGACATCCGGGCCAGCCAGCTCATCCCCGATCATCTGAGGGAGTATCTGGAAGGCGGATCGGGCGTCGCGGTGCCGATCATCGTCGACGACGAGGTGGTGGGCGCGCTCGCCGCCGGAAGCCGCAAGCCGCGGCACTTCGGATCCGAAGAGACGGCGGTCATGCAACGCCTTGCCCGCCAGGCTTCGGTGGCGCTCGAGAACGCCCGCCTCCACGAGACGCTCCGCGCGCTCTCGCTGACCGACCCCCTCACCGGGCTCCCGAACCGGCGCCGCCTCCAGCTCCATCTCGATCAGGAAGTCGCCGCTGCCCGTCGCGGCCGGGTGCTCACCGTCGTCGTGTTCGACATCGACAACTTCAAGGCGGTCAACGACACCGAGGGCCACATCACGGGCGACCAGATCCTCCGGGCGTTCGCCGACCTCCTGGTCGAGGAGAACCGGGCCATGAACCTCGTCGGCCGCTACGGCGGCGACGAGTTCGTGTCGGTGCTTTCGGACACCGACGCCGACGGGGCCAAGCAGTACATCGCCCGCGTCCAGAACGGGCTCAGGCGCACAGCGCCATTGAGCTCCCACCAGGTGTCGGTCAGCATGGGCATCGCGGAGTTCGACACCTCGGAGATGCGCTCCGTCGACGACCTCCTGCGCGCCGCCGACATCGACATGTACCGCGTAAAGTCGCAGCGCCGGGCCAAACAGGGCGCCGGCTCCTGAAGACCTCCCCCCGACAATTCATATGACCGATACCGCTAAGCGCACGGAAGTGCGCGAGCTTCTCGATTTCGCTACGGAGCTGGCCCACGCGGCCGGCGATCTCTCGCTCGAGTATTACGGCAAGGTCGTCGAGCACGACGCCAAGGGCGACGGCTCACCCGTGACCCTCGCCGACACGGCCGCCGAGCGCCTCATCCGCAAGCGAGTGGAAGAGCGCTTCCCCGAGCACGGGATCCTCGGCGAGGAGTACGGCGAGTCGAACGAGGGCGCGCGGGTCCGGTGGATCCTCGACCCCATCGACGCCACCCGCTCGTTCATGCGCGGCGTGCCGCTGTACGGCGTGCTCATCGGCATCGAGGTGGAAGCCGAGGCCGTCGTCGGCGTGGCGCACTTCCCGCCGCTCCGCGAGACCGTCGCGGCCGGCACGGGGCTCGGCTGCACCTGGAACGGGAAGCCGTGCCGGGTCTCGGAGGTCGCGACCATCGGGCAGTCCGTGGTGTGCACCACCGACGTCGAGCGCCTTCTGGCCCGACCCGAAGGGCCCGGCTGGCGCCGCATCCAGCAGCAGGCCGCGTTCAGCCGCACCTGGGGTGACTGCTACGGCCACGCCCTCGTGGCGACGGGTCGCATCGAGGCGCAGGTCGATCCGGTCATGGCCTCGTGGGACGCCGGGCCCTTCCTGACCATCACCACCGAAGCGGGTGGGACGTTCACGACGCTCGGCGGCGAAGCCACCATCCACGGTGGATCGGGCGTGAGCTCGAACGGCCACCTGCACGACTGGCTGCTCGAGGAGTTGGCGAAGGGCTGA
>JBBDSM010000031.1:0-10551 GCA_040904945.1 Gemmatimonadota bacterium | reverse complement strand
GGAAGACGAGCCCGCGGAGGACGAGTTCGTCCTGGACGTGACGTCTCTCGCGCCGGAGCCGGAGGAAGACGAGCCCGAAGACGAAGCCGCGCCGGACGTCTCGGCTCTCGCGCCGGAGCCGACCGATTCCGAGCCCGACGAGCCGGTCCACGTACCGACCGACCAGCCCGAGGGCTCGTCCCCTGCGGGTGGGGCGCCGCGCATCTATACCCGCACGCTGGGCGAGCTCTACGCGAAGCAGGGCTTCCTGGAGCGGGCGGTCGAGGTGTTCCGTCAGCTGCGCTCCGAGCGCCCCCACGACGAGGACCTCACGGCACGACTCAGGGAGCTGGAAGCGCAGATGCACGGCGCGGACGAGGCGCCGGACCCCATCGCCGATACCGCCGCCCGAGAGGCCCGTGCCCGGGAGCGGGACGAGCAGCTCGAATCGCTGGCGCGCGACCTGGCCGAGTATCGTGAGAGTCAGCCCGACATCGACACGCCTTTCGCCTGGACCGGCGATGAGACCGACTCGGACGAAGGTGCGGAGACCGGCGGAGCATCCGACGCGGGTCCGAGCATCGGCCGGTACTTCGAGGACCTCCTCAGCTGGGGTCCGAGCGAGGACCGGTCGTGAGGATCGGGGTGATCCACGGGCCGAACCTGCGACTCCTGGGCCGGCGTGAGCCGGAGGTCTACGGGACCGCCACCCTCTCCGACGTGGACGCTGCGCTGGGCGAGCTCGCCGGCCAGCTCGATGTCGAGATCGAGACCTTCCAGTCGAACCACGAGGGGGAGATCCTCGACCATGTCGAGGACGCCGCCGGTCGGGTAGACGGTTTCGTGATCAATCCCGGCGCGCTGACCCATACTTCGGTGGCGCTCCGGGATGCCCTCGCGGGTGTGGACCGTCCCTTCGTCGAGGTGCACCTTTCCAACACGGCGGCCCGGGAACCGTTCAGGCATCACTCCTATCTTTCGGGCGTGGCGACCGGTGTGGTTTATGGCTTCGGCGTCGAGAGCTATCTTCTAGGGCTCCGGGGCCTGGTGGCCCGGCTCCGCGACTGACGTCGCGGGGCGAATCCAAGCACACGATCCCCAACGCGAGGCCGCATGGCGAGCACCGCGGATTTCCGCAACGGAATGGTCCTCGAGATCGAAGGTGATCTCTGGGCCATCAGCTATTTCCAGCACGTGAAGCCCGGTAAGGGCGGCGCCTTCGTGCGCACCAAGCTCAAGAACGTCCTGACGGGCGCGGTGGTCGACAAAACCTACCGGGCCGGTGAGAAGGTCACGGACGTGCGCCTCGAGCGACGGCCGGTGAACTACAGCTACACCGACGGCGTCTTGTACTTCTTCATGGACGCCAACACCTTCGAGATGATCCCGATTTCGGGGGACCTGCTCGGTGAGGAACAGCTCCAGTATCTCAAGGAGAACATGGAGTGCGAGGGGCTCGTGCATAACGACAAGGTCATCAGCGTCGAGCTGCCACAGTTCGTGGAGCTCGAGGTGACCAAGACCGATCCGGGCCTCCGAGGCGACACGGCGCAGGGCGGCACCAAGCCCGCCACGCTGGAGACCGGCGCCGTCATCCAGGTCCCGCTCTTCGTCGAAGAGGGCGACGTGCTGAAGATCGACCGAACCGAAGACAAATACCTTTCCAGGGTGTGAACGCATGATCGACTTGGAGTTCATGGAGCGTTTGATTCGCGCGTTCGACGAGAGCGGTGTGGATTCACTCGAGATCGAGCGCGGAGGTACGCGGGTGCGGTTGGCGAAGACGCCGCCCGTCGCCGCGGCGCCCGCCGTGCAGGCCCTCGCGCCCGCGGCTCCGCAGCCCCAGGCGGCCGCTCCGGCGTCGGCTCCCACCGGTGACGAGCCCAAGTCCGCGGGCGCGTCTGCGAAGGACGAGAGCCTCATCGAGGTTACGTCGCCGATGGTGGGCACGTTCTACCGAGCCCCTGCGCCGGACGCCCCGTCCTATGTCGATGAGGGCAGCAAGGTCGGGCTCGGCGACACGCTCTGCATCATCGAAGCGATGAAGCTCATGAACGAGCTGGAGTCCGAGGTGAAGGGCACCATCGCCGAGATCTGCGTCGAGAACGCTCAGCCGGTGGAGTTCGGCCAGGTCCTGTTCCGGGTCCGTCCCTGACGCGCACGGCGCCGGCCTGGAAGACTGACATACTCTCCTCCTTCGGGGAGGAGTCGAGGCACGTCCGAGCCCCCGAGGATCGGACGTGCCGCGTTCATGGAGGGATACGCTTGTTCCAGAAGGTTCTGATCGCCAATCGAGGCGAGATCGCGCTCCGCATCATCCGCGCCTGTCACGAGCTGGGCGTGAAGACGGTCGCCGTGTATTCGGAGGCCGATCGCGAGTCACTGCATGTGCGCTTCGCCGACGAAGACGTCTGCATAGGCCCACCGGCGGCCAGCGAGAGCTACCTGAACATCCCGAGGATCATCGCCGCCGCCGAGGTGACGGGCGCCGAGGCGATCCACCCCGGGTACGGGTTCCTCGCCGAAAACGCCGAGTTCAGCGAAATCTGTGCCCGTTCGGAGCTGGTCTTCATCGGCCCCACGCCGGAGCAGATCCGGCTGATGGGCGACAAGGCAACGGCCCGGCAGACCATGATGGACGTGGGCGTGCCGACCGTTCCGGGATCCGAGGGGATCATCGACGACATGGACGAGGCGCGTCGGGTCGCCGACGAGATCGGGTATCCGATCATGGTCAAGGCGTCGGCCGGCGGGGGCGGGAAGGGAATGCGGATCGCCGACAAGGCCGAGACGTTCGAGAAGCAGCTGAGGGCCGCCCAGGTCGAGGCCCAGGCGGCGTTCGGCAACGGGGGCGTGTATCTCGAGAAGTGCATCCTGAAGCCGCGCCACGTCGAGATCCAGGTCTTCGGCGACAAGGACGGCAGGGTCGTCCACTTCGGTGAGCGCGACTGCTCGATCCAGCGACGCCACCAGAAGCTGCTCGAAGAGGCGCCGTCGCCGGCCCTCACGCCCGAACTGCGCGAGGAGATGGGCCAGGCCGCGGTCAAAGCCGCCCAGGCCATCGACTACGTCGGAGCCGGAACCGTGGAGTTCCTGCTCGACCAGGACGGGTCGTTCTACTTCATGGAGATGAACACGCGAATCCAGGTGGAGCACCCCGTGACCGAGGTGTGCACCGGGGTCGATCTCGTGAAGGAGCAGATCCGGGTGGCGGCGGGAGAGCCGCTCTCCAACCCGGAAGGCGCGGAGCTCCGCGGGCACGCCATCGAGTTCCGGATCAACGCCGAGGACCCGGCGCGCAACTTCGCGCCCTCCCCGGGGACGATTCGGACCTTCCACCCGCCGGGCGGTCCGGGCGTGCGCCTGGACACCCATGTGTACGCGGGCTACAAGGTGCCTCCCTACTACGATTCGCTGATCGCCAAGCTCATCGTGAGCGGTCGCGACCGGGAAGAGGCCGTCGTGCGGGCCAGGCATTCGCTCGATCAGTTCATCATCGAGGGGATCCACACCACGCTTCCCTTCCTCCGACGGATCCTCGACGACGAAGCGTTCATCCGGGGCGACGTGGACACCGGCTTCGTGGCGCGGATACAGGCGGAGGACGCGGCGCGCGAGACCGCGTGACGGGCCGCCGATGAGGATCGATACCTACTTCACCACGGCCGAAGTGGACCCACAGTCGCTCGCCACCTCGGTCGTGGTCGTCATCGATGTGATCCGCGCGACCACGACCATGACCGAGGCGCTCGCCAACGGGGCTCGCGCGATCTACCCCACGGCGTCCACCGAGGATGCCGTCCGGCTCGCACAGTCGTTCGGGCGAGAGGACACGGTGCTCTGCGGCGAGCGGAAGGGCGTGAAGGTCGAAGGGTTCGATCTCGGCAACTCGCCCCGTGAGTTCACGGCGGAGGCCGTCGGGGGCAAGCGCCTCGTCATGAGCACCACGAACGGGACCCGGGCGCTCGTGGCCGGCGCCGAAGGGGCGCGCCTGGTCGTCTGCGCCCTGACCAACCTGGGGGCGGTGGCCGAGGCGCTGTCGGGCTCGGAGAAGGTGGCCATCCTCTGCGCCGGCAAGGAGGACGAGTTCTCCATCGAGGACGCGCTCTGCGCCGGCGCCCTGGTCGCCCGGATCCGCGATGTCGCGGACGAGCCGCCGGCGCTGAACGACGCATCCCGCGCGGCGCTGGTCCTGGCAGACTCCTTGCACCCGGACCGGGCGGTCCTCGCCGACTCCGCGGCGGGCGAGGTGCTCTCCGAGATCGGCCTGGCCGACGACCTGGAGATCTGCGCCGACGTGGATCGCCACGGCATCGTGCCGGAGATGAAGGACCAGGCCATCACCGCGACGGTGGAACGGAGCTGATGCTCACGGCGGAACAGAGACGCGAGATCCTCGCGGTGGCGTTGCTCGCCGTGGGCCTCTTCGTGCTCCTGTCCCTGCTTCCGGTCGCTCTGTTCGGCGAGCGGGGTGTGGAGTGGTTCCCCTCCGGCAATATGATGGGGATGGTGGGCGGGACGCTTCACGGCGTGCTGACGGCGTTCCTGGGCGGTACAGCCTTCCTCGTGCCGGTCCTCCTGCTCCTGGCGGGCGTTCGTCTCGGGGAATGGATCGATCCCGGGCTGGCGCTTCGCGCGGCGGTGCTCGGAGGGGGGCTGCTCCTCCTGCTCCCGACCGCCACCTGGATCCTGACGGCCGGATCGGCGGCGTCGGGCTGGCTCGGCCGGTCGCTCGGCGCCCCCCTCCAGGCCTGGGTCGGCTGGCTGGGCGCCGTTCTGGTGTGCTCGGTGGGCGTGATCGCGCTCTCGGTCGGCACGCTCGGCTGGAATCCGCTCCGTTCGGTGGGCCGCGGCCTGCTGGCGGGAGGCGACGCGGCCGGCCGGGCGGCCCGCCAGCTCGCCGAGAAGCGCCGTCAGGCTGCGGAGGCCAGAGCGCTCGAAGTGGTCGAGGAGGCCGATGCCGAGGAGGCCGCTCCGGTTCCCGGGCTCGAGCCCGAGTGGATGCGCGAGGACGAGGAGCGGGTCGACGAAGAGCCGGAGGCCGAAGAGGAAGACGACGCTCCGTGGGAAGGGGAGTCTTCCTGGGACGAGGAGCTGGACGACTCCGCCGCCGACCCCGCGGAGGCCGATGCGGTCGCGGTGACGACCGGAGCGAACGGCGCGCGTGCCGATGACGACGACCTCCCCGACCCGAACGCGCCCGACGGCTCCGACCACGAGATGCCCCCTGTCGACCTGTTGAGCGCCCCGGAACGGGTCGATCGCGGGAAGATGGAGCGGGGGCTGGACGAGCTCGGGAAGATCCTCATCGAGAAGCTGAGCACCTTCAACATCAAGAGCGAGCTCGGAGGCCGGACGACGGGCCCGGTCGTGACGCAGTTCGAGGTCGTGCCGGCGCCCGGCGTGAAGGTGAACCGGATCGCGAATCTCGATGCGGACCTCGCGCTCGCGATGAAAGCGCAGACCGTCCGCATCGTGGCCCCGATCCCGGGGAAGGGCGCCGTGGGCGTCGAGATCCCCAATCCCGAAAAGGAGATCGTGAACCTCCGGGAGATCCTGGAGACGTCGGCCTTCCGGACCGCGAAAGGCGACCTGCCGCTCGCGCTCGGCAAGGACCTCTCGGGGCGCGCGTACGTGACCGCGCTCGAGAAGATGCCCCACCTGCTCATCGCCGGCGCCACCGGCTCCGGAAAGTCGGTGTGCATCAACACCATCGTGACGAGCCTCGTCTTCCGTCACACCCCGGAGACGCTCCGTCTCCTGATGATCGACCCCAAGATGGTCGAGCTCTCCGTCTATGGGCGCCTCCCCCACCTACGGCACAATGTCGTCACCGACCCCAGGGACGCCGCCGGTGTACTCAAGTGGGCCGTGATCGAGATGGAGCGCCGCTACTCGCTCCTGAAGGCCAACCACGTACGCTCGATCGCGGAATTCAACCGCAAGGTGCGCGACGGCGTGCTGCTCAAGCGCAGCGAGCCCAGGGGCCCCGAGGGAGACGAAGACCGATGGATCTATCAGGAAGGGCTGATGCCCTACATCGTCGTGGTGGTCGACGAGCTCGCCGACCTCATGATGACCGTGCAGAGCGAGATCGAGAAGCCGCTCACGCAGCTCGCGCAGAAGGCGCGGGCGATCGGCATCCATCTGATCGTCGCGACGCAGCGTCCGTCGGTGAACGTCATCACCGGGCTCATCAAGGCGAACTTCCCGACGCGGATCGCGTTTCGGGTCGCCTCGAAGACCGACTCCCGCACGATTCTGGACCAGAACGGCGCCGACGCGCTCCTGGGCAACGGAGACATGCTCTTCCTGCCGCCGGGCCAGAGCGACCCCGTGCGCATCCAGGGCGCCTACCTGCCGACGGAGGACACCGAGCGGCTGATGGGGTGGTACATCGAGCTCCTGGAGCGCCGGGGCGAGGCCGAGATCCGGCCGGAGGAGCCGATTCCGGAGACGGACATCCTGGACGAGCTGAAGAGCCAGGAGCTGGACGACGCCGCGGCGCAGGTCGAGGAGATCGCGGGCGACTGGGACGAGCTGTTCCGGGCGGCCGCGGAAGTGTGCATCCAGAACGGGAGCGGATCGACGTCGCTGCTCCAGCGGAGGCTCAGCATCGGCTACGGCCGTGCGGCCCGGATCGTGGACCAGCTCCACGACGCGGGCGTCATCGGGCCGTCGGACGGACCCAAGGGACGCGAGCTTCTGGT
This sequence comes from Gemmatimonadota bacterium, assembly GCA_040904945.1. Lineage (GTDB taxonomy): Bacteria > Gemmatimonadota > Gemmatimonadetes > Longimicrobiales > Gaopeijiaceae > JAWLHJ01. Next base: position 3,862 of record JBBDSM010000031.1, on the reverse strand, counting down.
GAGCATGGACGAGTTGGACGCCATCTGCGGGGCGGGGCCGGCATGAAGCGGGGGTCGATCGTCCTCGGGCTCGCCCTCGTGGCGCTCGCCTTCGGCTCGACCCCCGCGGCCGCGCAGGACCGCGGCCTCGACGTCATCAACGGAGCGGCGGAGCGGTACCAGCAGGTCGAGGCCCTCTGCGCCGACTTCTCGCAGCATCTGGTCGTGCCGCTCCTCGGGGACGAGCGCACCGGGACGGGTCGCATCTGTCAGGCGCGGCCCAACAAGTTCGCGATGCGCTTCACTGAGCCCGACGGCGACCGGGTGGTCATCGACGGGGACTGGGTCTGGGTCTACTATCCCAGCCTCGACGAGAAGCAGGTCATGCGCATGCCGGTGGCCCAGCAGCGCGGTGGGCACGACTTCCACCGGGAGTTCCTCGAGGACCCCGAGGTGAAGTACGACGTGACCTACGAGGGCACGGATACCGTGGACGGGCGTGCGACCCACCGGCTGGGGCTGGTCCCGAAGCAGCGCGCCTCGTATCGGGCGGCCACGCTCTGGATCGATGAAGGCCGGCCGGCCCTGCGCCGTATCCGCATCGAGGAGGAGAACGGGACGGTACGCACCATCACCCTCTCGAACATCGACTTCGCCTCCGATCCCGCGGGGGAGTGGTTCACGTTCACGCCCCCCGAGGGCGCGCTCATCGTATCCGGCTGACGGCCATCTCATGACAAGAACACGCGACCTTCCGGTCTTTCCGGTCACTCCCGAGCCCGTGCGCCCGGGTGTGCCCGCCAGCGTGAGCGCCGTCTCGCACGACCTCGATGCGGCGGGACCGTCGGACGGGCCGCGCATTGCGCTCATCACGCTCGGCTGCGACAAGAACACCGTCGACTCCGAGCGCATGATGGCCGCGCTCGTCGGCCACGGCGCCCGCGTGACCCCCGACGTCGACGGGGCGGACGTGGTCATCGTGAATACGTGCGGCTTCATCCAGGAGGCCAAGGAGCAGTCCATCGAGACCATCCTCGAGGCCTGCGATGTGAAGGCTGCGGGAGGTCTGAAGGCGGTCGTCGCCGTGGGATGCCTCGTGCAGCGGTACAAGAGCGAGCTCGTGGAGGAGATCCCCGAGGTCGACGTCTTCATGGGGCTCACGGACCTGCCCGGGCTCATTCCCGAGCTCCGGAGCCGGGGCCTTCTTCCCGCCGAGGAGGACGTCGTCCCCCTCATGGAGCGGCCGCTGCGCGTGCTCTCGTCCGAGACGCGCCACACCTCGTACCTGAAGATCAGCGAGGGGTGCGACCACACCTGCGCTTTCTGTGCGATCCCGCTGATGCGGGGACTGCACCGGTCGCATCCGCTCGAGGAGTTGGTGCGCGAGGCCGCGTCCTTGGGTGCTCAGGGCGTGCGCGAGATCAACATCATCTCGCAGGACACGACCTGGTACGGCCGGGATCTCCGAAGGAAGGACCGAGACGCTCCGCTCCTGTCTGAACTGCTCCGGGGACTCATCGACGGCACCGACATCCCCTGGTACCGGCTGTTCTACATGTACCCGTCGGGGATCACCCGGGAGATGGTCGATCTCCTGGCGGGGGAGCCCCGCATTTTGCCCTACCTGGACATGCCCATCCAGCACGGGAGCGACCGGGTGCTCGAGCTCATGCGCCGCCCGGAGCGGCAGTCGACCATTCGTGAGCGCGTCTCCTGGCTCCGCGAGGCGATCCCGGAGCTGACGCTCAGGACGACGGTCATCGTGGGCTTCCCGGGAGAGACCGACGAGGACTTCCAGGGCTTGCTCGACCTGCTCGAGGAGATCGAGTTCGACCGCGTGGGAGCCTTCGGATACTCGGTCGAAGAGGGGACCCGGGCCGCGGATCTTCCCGGGCAGCTCCCGGAGTCGCTGATCTACGAGCGGCTCGAGACGCTCATGGAAGTGCAGCGCGGCATTTCCTTCGACCGCAACCTGGCGCTCGTCGGCACGCGCTCGAACGCGCTGGTGGATCGGCTGACCCCCGAAGACGGCGAGTATGCCGCGACGGCCCGTACGGTTGCACAGGCGCTGGACGTCGACGGCGTGACGAACGTGCTGGCCCCGGACGCGGCGCTGTTGGAGCGCCTGAAGCCGGGGGACTTCGTGGAGGTGGAGATCGTGGACGCCTTGGACTACGACCTGGTGGCGGAGGTTCGGGGATGACGAATCACATCGCGCTCGCGCTTGCAGCCGTGGTCCTGGCCGGGCTTCCGGCCCATGCGGCGGCCCAGGATCTGGCCGACCTCGACTACGAGCACCTCGAGTTCCGGGGCATCGGCCTCGAGGCCGGCTACCTCTTCCCGACCCGGGTCGAGCAGACGGAGAGCTACTCGCTCCGTCTGGACTTCGGCTATCTGGGACCGGGGCTACGCATCGTGCCGAGCTTCACCTATTGGTCGTCGCCGTTCCAGGCTTCGGAGGTGACCACGTTGGAGGATCGCGTGGCGGATCTCGTGTCGCGTCAGACCGGCTCGTTTCCTCCGGAGGTCGACCTCGGCACCATCGAGTGGACGGATTATTCGCTGGGGCTGGACGCCCACGTCGTCTGGTCGGTGCCGTTCAATGTGCTGACCTACGCGGGGCTGGGTGTATCTGGTCACGTGTTGAACGGCAGCGGCGCCGCGATCGAAGGCACCTTCATCGAGGATCTGCTCGATTCCGTGAGCGCCGGCTTCAATCTGCATCTCGGACTCGAGTACCCGATCACCGACCGCTTCCGGATCCATAGCCAGGGGCGTTACGAGATCCTCGAAGACATGCAGTATTTTCAGATTCGGCTCGGAGGACAGTTCCTCTGGGGTAACCTCGTTCCGGGTGAGGAGAAACGATGACCGAACGCCCCGAGGCCATCCGCCTCGGCATCGTGGGAACCGGCGCGATCAGCCAGGTCGTGCACGTCCCGATCCTGACCGAGCGTGCCGACGTCGATGTCGTGGCGCTCGCCGATGCCGACTCGCATAAGGCGAAGACTTTGGCGGAGCGGTTCGGCGTGCCGCGGGTGATGGATTGGGAGGCGCTCGTGGACGATCCGGAGCTCGACGCGGTCGTGCTGACCACGCCGAACCACCTCCACGAAGGGATGGGCGTGCGTGCCCTCGAGGCCGGAAAGCACGTCATGATCGAGCGCCCTCTCGCGTCGACCTCCGAGGGCGCGAAGCACATCGTTGATGTTGCGGAGCGGACCGGCCGGGTTCTGATGCTGGGGATGCCGCACCGCTTTCGCCCCGAGGTGTCGGCTTTGCGCAACCTGGTCGCCGAAGGGGAGCTCGGTCAGCTCTACTCGGTCCGCGGCAGCTGGATGACGCGGCCCGCGACCGTGACGCGGCCCACCTGGCGGCAGCGGCGGGACATGGGCGGCGGGGCCCTGATCGACCTCGGCGTGCCGGCGCTCGACCTCTGCCTCTGGCTCACCGGGTCCCCCAAGATCGTGCGGGTGTCGTGTGTGCTGACCTACGGCGAGTTCGAGGTCGAAGATGCCGCGACGCTGATGGCCGAGGCCGAGAACGGCATGGCCCTTTCGCTCGAGGTGAGCAACCGGCTCTTCGCCAGCGAAGATCGCTTCCACGCGCGCGTTCTCGGCACCGAGGGGTCGGGGGCACTCCCACCGCTGCGGGTCTTCCGGCAGCTCGGCGGGCGGCCGCTCGAGGTGACGCCCCGCCAGCCGACGCCGAGCGGGGGAGAGAATCCGTACACGAACGCCTACCGGCGGCTGCTGGACGAATTCGTGCGCGCGGTGAAGGGACAGGCTGACGTTCCCGTGCCGCGGGAGCAGATCGAGCTCCACCGGCTGCTTGAAGCGGCGTACGAGGCGGCGGCGTCCGGGCGGGAGGTTCGGCTGTCGTA
>JBBDSM010000030.1:37844-53725 GCA_040904945.1 Gemmatimonadota bacterium | reverse complement strand
GCTAGCTGGCGGGAACGTGTGGGAATCGAACCCACCCACCCGGGTTTTAGCCGGGCTGCACGGTTTTGAAGACCGCCGAAGACACCAGTCCCCCTCCGCTCCCCTACAGCTGCATCGTCGAACGCAACGCCCGTTCGACGGACGATAGAAGCGTAACGTCAGCTACGCAGCCGCGCGACGCACTCGATCTCGACGCCGGACGCTTTCGGAAGCGCCGCCGCCTGAACCGCGGCCCGGGCGGGCCGGTGGTCGCCGAAGTGCTTGGCGTAGACTTCGTTCATCTCCTGGAAGTCACCCATGTCGGCCAGGAAGACGGTCGTCTTCACCACCCGGTCCATCCCCGAACCCGCCGCCTCGAGCACGGCGCGCATGTTCCTGAGCACCAGGTCGGTCTGGTCGGCAATGGAGCCTCGCTCCATCTCCCCCGTCGACGGATCGAGCGGGATCTGCCCGGAGCAGAACACGAGGTCGCCGGTCACGATGGCTTGGGAGTAGGGTCCGATCGCGGCGGGGGCGTCGTCGGTCTGGATGCGCGCGAGGTCGCTCATGCGTGGTGCTCCTTCGGGTTGGATTCGTGGAACCGGCGTACGTGGTCGCGAAGCTCATCGGGCGAGACCGTCGCCACGCCCGGCTTCCCGACTTCGATGGCAGCGGCATGGTTGGCGAGAAGGGCAGCCTCCTCGACGGTGCCTCCAGCGGCGAGAACGACCGCCACCACGGCGGTGACGGTGTCACCCGCGCCCGAGACATCGTAAACGCCGCGGGCCGCCGTGGGCACCCTGACCAGGTCGCCGGCCCCGGTCTGGAGCGCCATGCCCCGCTCACCCAGCGTGAGGAGAAGGTGGCGCGCACCCAGCCGCGTCCGAGTCGCCTCCATCCAGTCCTGGTCACCGGGGTGGATGAAGGCGCCGAGGGCGTCCTCGAGCTCCTTGGCGTTCGGCTTGAACACGGTCGCTCCGCCGTACGCGAAGAAATTCCGGCGCTTCGGGTCGACGACGGACGGGAGCCCGTGACGCTCGGCGACGGCCAGAACCCTGGAGATGACGGAGGGGACCAGTACCCCCTTGTTGTAGTCCTCCATGACGACCACGTCGGAACCGGCTCCGAGGTCCTCGACCGTGCGGGCCAACGCCTCGGCGAGTTCGCCCTCGGCGTCGGCATCGATCTCGTGGTCGAAGCGCACGACCTGCTGCCGCCGGGCCAGAATCCTTGTCTTGACCGTGGTGGGGCGCTCGTCCGAGATCACCATCCCCTCGGTCTTCACGCCGAGCTTCTCGAGCTCGTCTCGCATCGCCTCGCCGGACGGGTCACGGCCCGCGAGCCCGACCACCCGGCAGGTCGCGCCGAGCGCGGTGACGTTGGCCGCGACGTTGCCGGCGCCGCCGACCGCGGAGGCTTCTTCCTCGACGCGCACGACGGGCACCGGAGCCTCGGGCGACACCCGCTCGACGACGCCCGAGATGTACCGGTCGAGCATGAGGTCCCCGACCACGAGGACCCGGACGTCCGAAATGGCCTGGAGCAGCTCCTCGACTCGCGGCTCCGTCAGCCGCTCCACGCGTCGCGCCCCCGCGCCTCCAGCGCCACCCAGTGGTGACCGTCGCCGTCTCGCGCCAGGAGCCGGTCCTGGAGGTTCACCGACACGCACACGTGGTTCGGCACGATCCGGACGCGCTCGGCGATGGACGGGGTCCAGTCCGACCCGGACAGGTCGAGGACGCCGTGCTCCTCCGACAATCCCTTCACGAGCACCTCCGGATGCTCGAGCACGAAGCCATACCCGGCGTCGCCCCCGCGCTCCTCCTTCGAGAGGGCCTTCGAGCCCGCGTCGACGACCGCGCTACCGGGCACAGCGGTGCTCACCACCGTCGCGAGCACCGTATACGCGACAGTGTCCTCAGTCGCGATTCCGATGGCGAGTCCCTCGCGGTCGTAGAAGATGCACGAGCCCGAACGGATCTCGGTGAGACCCGCGATCTCGTGGCTCCTGCGCAGCGTCGGTGTCGACCCTCCGCTCACGATCTCTGGCTCCAAACCTTCGGACCGCAAGGCTTCGAGGGTCTCCGCGAGCCGTTCGGACACCCGCGCGACGGCAGGGCCCTGATCGGCCTGGGGGCCGCGGATATGCCCCGGGTAGAACTGGACGCCACGGAACGCCACTCCCTCCAGGTCGGTGGCCGAGCGCGCCAACTCGAGCACCTGCTCGGGTGTTTGGACGCCGACCCGTCCCAGGCCTACGTCGAGCTCCACGAGGACTCCGACGGTCACGCCGGCGGCACTCGCCGCGGAGGCGAGCGGACGGAGCACGTCGGCCGCGTCCAGCGCGACCTTCAAATCGACGCGCTCCGCGATCCGGGCGACCCGCTCGAGCTTCGCGGCGCCGACCGGAGGGTAAGCGAGCAGGAGGTCGTCGGTGAGCTCCGACATGACCTCCGCCTCCCGCGGCGTCGCCACCGTCAGCCCCGTCGCGCCCGCAGCGAGCTGGATACGCGCGATTTCGAGGGACTTGTGGGTTTTGATGTGGGGGCGCCACCGGAGGCCGTGCTCGGCCGCGTAGCCGGCTACGCTCGCGGCGTTCGCCCGGGCCCGCTCGAGGTCCACGAGGCCTATGGGCGTCTCGACGCGCTTCGGATCGGGGGTCAAAGCACCGCATCCAGCGCAGCGAGGAACTCGGGATCGCCTTCCGGGATCGGGCCGAATCGGAGCCAGCGCAGTGTCCCCTCCCGGTCGATCAGGAAGGTCGCCGGGAGACCGAGCGCCTGGTACAGGTCCATGCCCCGCATCGCAGGATCATGCAGGATCGTGTACGTGACGTCGTATTCGTCGATGAACATCCGAATCGCGTCCGCCTGGTTCCGGGTGTCCATCGAGGCGCCGACGATCTGGAAGCCCTGGTCCCGGTGCTTCTCGAAGAGCTCCTGTAGATACGGGGTCTCCTCGCGGCACGGCGTGCACCACGTCGCCCACAGATTGAGGAGCACGACGTTCCCTCGGAGCGACGCGAGCGAGACGGTATCGCCCTCGAGCGTGGCCGCTTGGTACGCCCGCGTCGGCTCACCGACCCTCGGGGGGGCCTGGCGCTCCGGCGCCGCGCAGGCAGTCAACGTCATGACGCCCGCGACGATCCACGCGGCAGCCGTCGTTCGGCGCTTCCATCTCGTTCGATACGTCATCGGTCGTCCCGGATGTCGAGTCTGGCCATGCGGACGAAGGGTAGCTCACCCGTCGCGTCGGTCCACGCGAGGACCACGTCCCCGCCGGTGACAGGCGCCATGCGCGGGAAGCCGCTCGCCCGCGCTGCGGAGCTCTCGCTTACGGTACCGCTCGGACCCACGGCGCCCGACGCGTCGACGGTCCGCACGCGAATGGCCGCGGTTTCCTCACCGGTCTGCTCGAGCCAGCTCACGAGCGCCCGTCCGTCGTCCAGATACAGAATGTCCACGCGGCCGATGGGGTTCCCGTCGTCGATCACCACCGGCGCGCCGAAGCTGGCGCCCCCGTCCGACGACAGGGCGACCTTGGCGCGGGGCAGGTCGTCCGCTCCGGTGAACCAAGCCACCGCGACGCTCCGGCCCCGAGCAGCGACGGCGGGCCCGTTCACGGGGCACCCTCCGATCTCCCAGCCGTCGTCGTGCACGGGAACGCCCTCGGTCCAGGAGTCGCCTGCGCGCCGCGTGACGTAGATGTCTCGGATCTCGTTCTCGGTGCGGTCGCGGTATACGACGACGGCGCCGTCCGGGGTCATCGCGGCGTCGGTCTGGCAGCAGTCACACACGCGCGGGTCGACCAGAGTCTCCGGGCCGGCCTCGCCGCGAACGTTCACCTCGCGATACCGGAGGGTCATCTCCTCGGTCGCTTCGCCGTGCGCGCCGTCCACGTACTGCCGCCCGTCCAACCAGGTCAGCGCGATTCCCTCGGCCGACGGCAGTACCGAGACGAAGCCGTGCTCGGTGGGCGTCCCGTCTTCGTGCGGCGTCCAGGGGTCGCTCCAGGTCACGCCGTCGTCGTCCGATCGGACGACGCGGATCCCGTAGTCGTAGCCACCCATGTCGCCCCGCTCGAGCCAGTGCGCCCAGAGCGTCCCGTCCGCCGTCGGCGTCACGGACGGAAAGTCCGCCCAATTGACGAAAAACCTGTCGCTCCGCTGCACCGTTGTCGCGTCGGTCCACCCGTTTTCGCCCAGGCTCGCGACCCGGAGCTCGTGGCTCCCGTCGTCCATCTCCTCGAGCCAGCTCATGTGGACCCGCTCGCCGTCGCTCGACAGGAACGGCTCTCCGCTGCCGGTTCCCGCGGGCACCGCAACGGGCTCCATGGACATCAGCGGTGACTCGGGGGTATCAGGCGTACAGGACACGGTCACAAAGAGGGCGACGACCCAGAGGGATCGGGCGGGCGTTTTCGAGACCATGGGGACACGGATCTGTGTGAGGGCTCCGGGACGCCTCACCAACCGGGAGGCCGGCTTGCGGTGGGGCGTATCATACCGGAGAATCTCGACCCAGGCCCCATCATGGTCAAACCGATGGCAGACGTCCGGAAGCGAGCCGCGGAACAAGGAAGCCCGCGCAGTGGTTCCCAAGACGGACCGAAGCGGCACACGGTGTGCAAGTCATTGGTGCTCAATCGTCCTACATTTGCGTAGTCGGGATATCCGACAGGCAGCTGGCACATCGGCTTCCGGAACTCGAGCGAACATTCAGGTGGCGATCATGCGTTTCACCAACAGCGGCACGACGCGATTTCTCATGGCGGCCCTCCTCGCGTCGAGCGCGGCGGTGGCGCTCCCCGGAGAAGCCTCGGGTCAGTATTTCGGGCGGAACAAGGTCCAGTTCGAGGACTTCGACTTCCGTGTGATGAAGACCGATCATTTCGATCTTTATTTTTACGGAGACGACCCGGAACCCATCGAAGACGCGGCCCGCATGGGCGAGCGTTGGTATGAGCGGTTCGCCCGGACCTTCCAGCACGAATTCGAGACCTCCAAGCCGCTGATCCTGTACCGGGACCACCCGGATTTCCAGCAGACCAACACCCTCTCCGGCAACATCGGCGAGGGGACCGGGGGCGTGACCGAGTCGCTGAAGAACCGTGTGATCATGCCGCTCACGGGCTCCTACTGGGACACGGATCACGTGCTGGGCCACGAGTTGGTCCACGCCTTCCAGTACAACATCGCCCAGTCTCGTCGCGGCGGTGGCATCCAGGGCCTGATGGCCCTCCCCCTCTGGCTCATCGAAGGCATGGCCGAGTACCTGTCGGTCGGTCGCGAGGACCCGCTGACGGCGATGTGGATGCGTGATGCTGTCCGGCGGGACGAGATTCCCACCATTCGGGAGATGACGCGCGACACCCGCTTCTTCCCCTACCGGTTCGGCCAGGCGCTGTGGGCCTATATCGGCGGGACGTACGGCGACGACGCGGTCATCCAGGTGTTCCGACGCTCGCTGCGGGTCGGCTTCGAGAGCGCGATCCAACAGGTACTCGGGCAGCCCACCGATTCGCTCTCCGTCCGGTGGGCGGAGCAGGTGGCTCGCGACTACGGTCCCGTGCTCGAAGGCCGGGTCGCGCCGTCCGAGCAGGGTAATCTGATCCTGGCTCCGAGCACGGGCTCAGGCCGGACCAACATGTCGCCGGCCATCAGCCCTGACGGACGCTTCGTCGCCTATCTTTCGGAGAAGGACATCTTCTCCGTCGACCTCTTCCTCGCCAACGCCGAGACCGGCGAGGTCGTGCGTAAGCTGACGAGCGCGAACTCGGATCCGCACATCGAGGCGCTCCGCTACATCGACTCGTCGGGAACGTGGTCTCCGGATTCCCGCTTCTTCGCGTACTCGGTGACCGCCGCCGGCGACAACCGCCTCATCATCGTGGACGCCGAGAACGGCGACATCACGCGTCGTATCGATCCCGGCGAGCATATCGGGTCGCTTAGCAACCCGAGCTGGTCTCCCGACGGGCGCTACATCGCCTTCTCGGGCATGGTAGGCGGTCTGAGCGACCTCTTCGTGTACGATCTCGAGACCAGCTCGCTCCGTCGGCTCACCGACGACAAGCACGCCGATCTGCAGCCCAACTGGTCGCCTGACGGCCGCACCCTGGTCTTCGCGTCCGACCGGGGAGACGAGACGGACTTCGAGCAGCTCACCTACAGCTCGTTCCAGCTCGCCACCGTGGACGTCGCGACCGGAGTCGTCGACCGGTTCTCGATCTTCGGAGACGTGAAGCACATCAACCCGGTGTACTCGGCGGACGGAACCGAGATCTACTTCATTTCCGACCGGGACGGCGTGAGCGACATCTACGCGCTCGACCTGGCCACGGACGATGTGCGCCGCATCACCAACCTCGCTACGGGCGTGAGCGGCCATACCTACATCTCGCCGGCGATGTCGGTGTCGCGCACGGGACTCGCCGCCTACACGGTCTTCGACTCGCTCGAGTTCCACGTCTACACCAAATCGGTGGACGAGGGGACCACGGTCGCGTCCATCGACCGCGCCGCGGACTACCCGGGCCGCCGGCTGTCGCCGGTGAATCCCGACAGGTTCAGCCGTGTCGAAACCTATCTGTCGGACCCCGGCACGGGTCTTTACGCGTCGGGATCGTTCCAGGCGGAAGAGGCGGAGGAGTACTCCGGCGGTCTGTCGCTCGACTATGTGGGGCAGCCCTCCGTAGGCGTGGGCGCAGACAGCTACGGCAGCTATGTCGGCGGAGGCGCGTCGGCCTACTTCAGCGACATGCTGGGGAATCGGGTGCTCGGCGTGGCCGTCCAGGCGCAAGGCACCTTCAAGGACATCGGCGGGCAGGCCTTCTACACCGACATGTCGAGTCGGTGGAACTGGGGCGTCGGCGGAGGCCGGATTCCGTACATGCTCGGCTACCGTCAATTCGGTCAGGACGAACTCGGCTTCATTGAGGAGCAGACGCTCTTCCGGATCTACAACACGTCGCTGATGGGCCAGGTGGCCTACCCCTTCTCGTCGACCCGCCGCGCGGAGTTCGGTTTGGGCGCCACCCGCTACAGCTACGACGTCGAGACGAACACGTACTACTACGACCCCTTCGGACGCCCATACGACCTCGTCCGCGAGGATCGCGATGATCTCGCGCCCGATGCGCTCAACATGGTCGAGGCGTCGGCCGCCCTGGTCGGCGACAACACCTTCTTCGGCTTCGTCTCCCCCGTCCGCGGCGGCCGCTATCGGGCCGAACTCCAGCAGACGTTCGGCGACGTCGACTTCACCACCCTGATCCTTGATTGGCGCCGCTACTACTCCCTTCATCGCAACCTTACGTTCGGCGTCCGCGGCATGCACTACGGGCGTTACGGGCTGGACGTCGAAGAGTCCTCCCAGGGCGGCTTCGGCCTCCTCAGCCCGCTCTTCCTGGGCTACGAGACGCTGCTTCGCGGCTACGCCTGGGAGAGCTTCGACAGCAGCGAGTGCACGGCCGGATCGTCGGCCACCGACAGCTGCCCGACCATCAACCGACTGCGCGGCCAGCGCATCGGCGTGATGAACCTCGAGATGCGGATTCCCTTCATCGGGGTGGAGGAATACGGGCTGATCAACTTCCCGTTCCTCCCGACCGAGCTCGTGGCCTTCGCGGACGCCGGGCTGGCCTGGGACAACAATGACCAGTTCAATCTGGATATCTCGCGCTCTTCCTCGGACCGGGTGCCGGTGATGTCAACCGGCGTCTCCCTCCGCTCGAACCTCCTCGGCTTCCTGATCCTCGAGGCGTACTACGCGTACCCTTGGCAGCGGCCGGACAAGGGGTGGCACTGGGGCTTCCAGGTCGCTCCGGGCTGGTAGAACAGAGCGGCGCAGGGCGCAGGGAAAAGAGCGAAGGGCCTGGGGAGACTCCCCAGGCCCTTCGTCGTTCAGCGGTGGCGAGAGGCCGTCAGAAGATCGACAGACTGATGTAGCGCCTGGGGTTCTCCTGCAGGTCGAGGAGCAGCGCGTTCAGGCTCAGGGCCGCGGTGTTCAGATTCACGTAGAGCGCCTCGTCGGTCGAGAGGCGTCCCAGCGTCCCCTCGCCCCTCTCGATCCGCCCGAGCACCTCGCGGAGTGACGCGGCCGCGCCGTCGAGGGTGCGGCTGGTCGACTCGAGCTGAGCCATGGCGGAGTCCGCGCGAGCGATGGCGCTGGCGATCTCCGGCCCCGCCGCGCTGGCCTCCTCGAGGCCGGCAGCCGAGCGACGTAGGCTCTCGGTGAGTTCCAGCAGCCCTCCGCGCTGTTCGTTCGCGATGGCTGACAGCTCGGTGAGCAGTCCCTCCATTTCCTGAGCGCTCCCCTGCACCGATCCGATGGTCTGCTGGTCGAGGAGCTGGTTGATCCGCTCCATCACCGTGCCGGCCTGGTCGCTGAGCTCGTCCACCGAGCCGAGCATCCCCTCGCCCGCCGCCGATTCGCCGGGAATCGTGTCCCACGGCTGGAGCATCTGTGACGCCTCTCCCGGCTCGATGACCAGCGTGCGACCGCCGAAGATGCCAGAGGCGCCGAAGCGGGCCCGTGAGTCCACGGGAATCTCCCACCGGCCCTCGATCTCCATCGTGATGTCGACCCGTCCCGGCTCCGTCAGCTCGAAGTCATGCACGCGCCCGAGGTTGATCCCGTACATCTGGATGGGGTCTCCGGCACGCACGCCGCCGGCGTCGGTGACCGTCGTCACGATCTTGTAGCGTCCCCGGAAGGTGGCGGGATCGGTCATCCAGAAGAGCACGATGACGAACGACACCAGCCCCAGGAGGACGAACACCCCGACACGCGCGTTATTGGCCCCCGACTCCTGAGGGACGGCGGACATCAGCTCTTCGTCGCTCACGCCGTTCCGGGCGCGATCTTTCTTCTCTTCAGTCATGCCGCATTGGTTCCATTGTCGAGCGCGGCCTCCGCAGCCGCCCGGTCCACGAAGGCCCGGACCCGGGGGTCCGGTGAAGTCCTGAACTCATCCGGCGTCCCGCAGAAAAGCAGGTGTCCGCCGTCGAGCATGGCGACGCGATCACACATCATGAGCCCACCCTCCACGTCGTGCGTGACCAGCAGCGACGTGACCTCGAGCTCCTCGGAGAGACGGGTGATCAGTCGCTCGACCGCGGCCGTGTTGACCGGGTCCAGCCCCGTCGTGGGCTCGTCCCAGAGGAGCACTTTGGGGCGCCCCACGATAGCGCGGGCGATGCCGACCCGCTTCCGCATGCCGCCCGACAGCTCAACGGGGATCTTGGCCATCACCTCGGCCGGCTCGAGGTTCACGATCTCGATGGCGGACCAGACCCGGCGGGCCACGTCCAGCTTGGCCGAGCGCGCGAGCTCTTCCTCGGGAATCCCCATCGCCACGTTCTCGTAGACGTTCAGGGAGTCGAAGAGCGCAGCGTTCTGGAACACATAGCCCACGCGTCGACGCACCCGCTCCAGCGCGTCGGGACCGCCGTGGTAGACCGAGATTCCGTCGACCTCCACATCGCCTCGGTCCGGCACGATGAGCGAGAGCGTAGTCTTCAGGAGCACGCTCTTGCCCGTGCCGCTCGGCCCGAACAGCGCAAACATCTCGCCGGCGTCGACCCTCAGGTCGATCCCCTCGAGGACCGGCTGATCGAACGCCTTGTGGATGTTCCGGTAGTTGATCATGAGCCTCCTACTGAAGCAGGAGCGGCGGGAACATGGCGTCGATGATCAGGAGCGCCAGGATCATGAACATGACGGCTTGGGTCGTCGTGAGGCCTACCCCCGCAGCCCCGCCTTTGGTGCGGAGTCCCATGTGCACGGAAACCAGCGGAATGATCAGGCCGAACACCACCGCCTTCGAGAAGCCGTAGAAGAGGTCCCAGGAGTGCCAGAAGAGGCGGGCCCCATAGAGGAACGCCTCCGTACCGAGTCCGGTGGACAGATTCGCGGAGACCATGCCGGCCCCGATCCCGATGACGTCCGCGAAGCCCACCAGGATCGGCATCGTGATGACCCCGGCAATGACCCGCGGCGCGGCGAGGATGGCCACCGGATCGCGTCCGAGCGCCTCGAAGGCGTCGATCTGCTCGGAGACGACCATGGTCCCGAGCTCAGCCGTAATCCGAGCGCCGATGCGTCCGACCAGCACGATGGCGGTCAGGAGCGGACCCAGCTCGAGGACGACGCTCTGTACGACCAGTGTGCCCAACAGGTACGCCGGAGAGGTCTGGGAGAGCTGATAGCCTCCCTGCTGGCTCGTCACGATGCCGGCAAGAGAAGCCGTGACGAACACGATGGGGAGGCTCTGCACCCCCATGATGTACATCTGCCGGAGCACGTCCTTCGAGCGAACTCGCCGCTGCACGATGGCCTTCGCGATGCCTGCGCTCAGGATGCCCAGAGCGCCCGCGTGGTCGAGCGTCACGGCGGACGCGCGTCCGAATCCGCTGAGCCAGCGGACGACGAAAGACGGCACGGGAAGCGCGCGAGTGGAACGCTTCAAGACAGGATGGCTCCGAGCGAGTGGAGTGTAGAGCGAAGAACCTTCGGAAGAACGCCGGCCAAAATCAACCGGCGGTGGTGCCGGGCGAGCGCACACGCTACCGTCATCGTGCCGACTCGTCGGCCTTCCAACCCCTGTAGAAACCCGGAGATGTCCATATGGTACGGTCCCTCTCGATGCGCGCGCTCGGCGCCGTCGTCGCCTTCGGCCTGGCCGCTCCGCCGGCTTCGGCGCAGACCCCCGACTACGCCGCCGAAATCGAGCGGATCGCTTCGCACCCGGCGGTCCAGCGCGCCATGGACATGATCGAATCGACCGACGACCGGACCATGGCCGACCTGCGCGAGCTGACGCAGATCCCCGCCCCTCCGTTCATGGAGACCGAGCGCGGCCTCCGGTTCCGGGAGCTGCTCGAGGAGGCCGGGGCCGACTCCACGTGGATCGACGACGAAGGAAACGTCATCGGCCTGCGGCGCGGCAACGTCGGCGACGAAGTCATCGCCATCAGCGGGCACCTCGACACGGTCTTCCCGCCGGAGACGGACCTCACCATTCACGAGGACGGCGATACCCTGCGCGCTCCCGGCATCGCCGACGACACGCGTGGGCTCGCCGCCGTGCTGGCGATCCTGCGGGCGATGAACGAGGCGGACATCAGCACCGAGGACGACATCCTCTTCATCGGGACGGTCGGCGAGGAGGGCCTCGGAGACCTGCGGGGCATGAAGCACCTGTTCCGCGAGGGCGGCCCGCAGATCGACGCATTCATCTCCATCGACGGGACGAGCCACGAGCGCGTGACGCACCAGGCGCTCGGATCGTACCGGTACCGGGTGACGATCCACGGACCTGGCGGACACTCCTGGGGCGCCTTCGGCCTGGCCAACCCGCAGCACGCCCTCGGCCACGCCATCGCGCACTTCGACGTGGCGGCCGACGCCATTACCCGCATGGGGCCGCGGACGAGCTACAACGTCGGGCGCATCGGCGGGGGAACGTCGGTCAACTCGATCCCCTTCGAGGCTTGGATGGAGGTCGACATGCGCTCGGAGAGCCCCGAGAGCCTCGACCGCATCGACGCCGCCTTCCGGCGGGCGATGGAGCGGGCCGTCGAAGAGGCCAACGCGACGCGTCGCGAGGGTGAGCCGCTCAGGCTGGAGCTCGACAAGATCGGCGACCGGCCGTCGGGCGAGATCCCGGCGAGCGATCCCTTCGTGCAGCGCGCCGTTGCGGCGACACGCCACCTCGGCATCGAGCCGAGCCTCGGACGCAGCTCGACGGACTCGAACATCCCGATCTCCATGGGCATTCCCTCGTTCACCCTCGGTGGGGGCGGAGTCGGAGGGAACGCGCACTCGCTCGACGAGTGGTTCGTGAACGAGAACGGCCCTCTCGGCATCCAGCGGGCCATGCTCATCGTGGTGGCGCAGGCGGGGATTCCCGGCACGAGCTGAACATGCGGGGGCGGCGGCCGTGACGCAGCGCACCGCCGTCCCCGACCTCACAGGCACGACACTTCGGACACTCAGAACGGGACGGTAGGGATCATGGCAGGAAGCGAGAGATTGGACGGCAAGGTCGCAGTGGTCACGGGCGCTTCGGCGGGCATCGGGGAAGCCACGGCGCTCGCGCTGGCCGAAGCGGGCGCTTCCGTGGTGCTCACCGCGCGGCGAGAAGACCGGCTCGAGGCCCTCGCGAAGCGCATTCGCGATGCGGGCGGCACGGCGCTCGTCCACGCCGCCGACGTGGCCTCCCTCGACGACGTGCAGTCGCTCACCGACGCGGCACTTTCCGAGTTCGGGCGAGTCGACATCCTGGTGAACAACGCCGGGCTCATGCCGCTGTCCCCCCTGGCCGAGGTCCGCATCGAGGACTGGACCCGCATGGTGGACGTGAACGTGAAGGGCGTCCTCCACTGCATTGCGACCATGCTGCCGGGCATGATCGAGCGGGGCTCGGGACACGTGGTCAACATCGGATCGCTGGCCGGCCGCCGCCCGTTTCCGAGTGGGTCCGTCTACTCGGCGACGAAGTTCGCCGTGCGGTCTCTCTCATGGGGGATGCATCTCGAGCTCGGCGCCGAGCACGGCATCAAGGTGACGGACATCCAGCCCGGCTTCGTCTCGACCGAGCTCATGGACACGGTGCCGGACCCCGAGCTGAAGGAGCGCTGGGACGAGGCGTGGAAGGGGCGGCGGACACTGCAGCCCGAAGACGTCGCTCGATCCGTCATGTTCGCCGTAACTTCGCCGGATCATGTCTCGGTGAGCGAAGTGCTGGTGCGCCCGCTCGACCAGTCGAGCTGACCCCCCGGTTCGCGACCGGCTCGAACCACATCAAGACCGGAGTTGGAAGACGATGGACCGCACCCCTCCCGCTGTCCGCCTGGCGCTCTCGGCGCTCGTATTCCTGACGCTCCTGGCCGCGCCCACTTTTGCCCGTGACGCGCACGCCCAGGAGCGAACGGTCCGCCTGACCGCGGAGCCGTCCCGCGTCCAACTCGTGGTGGGCGAGGACGCACCTCTCACCGTGACTGCGGTGGGTCCGGACGGGGAATCGGCGGACGTCGCCGTCCGCTTCGCCGCGCCGCGCCGGGCGCTACAGGTCCGCGACGGACGGGTGCATGGGCTGGCCGTGGGAAGCTGGGAGGTGGTGGCGACCGCGGCCGTCGAGCCGGACGCGAACGGCGAGGTGCCGAGCGTGATCGTGCCGGTCGTCGTCGATTGGCCGGCGGTGACGCGCGTGACCGTCGACGGGGAGGGCCGGAGCCTCTACGCGGGGACGACGCTCGAGCACCGGGCGGCGGCCTTCCACGCGGACGGGACTCGTCGACCCGAAGTCGATGTGACCTGGAGCGTCTCCGATCCCCGGATCGCGACGGTCGACCGGTTCGGAGCGGTGACGGCGCTCCAGGAAGGATCGGTGACCGTGACAGCCACGGTCCAGGGCGTCAGCGAAGACATGTCGTACCGCGTGCTTCCCTTCCCGGCCGCCCAACTGGAGATCGAGGGCGGCACGGCCGAAGCGCGGACCGGCGACGTGCTCCGATTCTCGGCGCGCGGCGTCGCGGCGGGCGGCGGAGAGGTCGAGGCGCTGCCTGTGACGTGGGCGTACACGTTCCAGCCCGACGACTCGATCCAGGCGCCGGGAGCGGCCGCGATCATCGACGACGGCGCGTTCGTCGCGGAAGTGCCCGGGCGCTACACGGTGTTGGCCATGTCCGGGCCGCTGTCGGCGCGCGCGGCCGTGAGGGTCACACCACGTGAGGTCGTGCGTAGGGTGGAGTTCCAGGGACAGGGCCGGGTGTCGGACGTCCATACGTCCGACCTCTGGGTCTTCGAAGGCGTCGACGGGCGCGACTACGCCGTGACCGGCACCTGGGGCGCCGATGGCTGGGCGCACTTCTGGGACGTGACCGACCCGACCAATCCCGTCCGGACGGACTCCATCCGGGTGGACGCCCGGACGGTCAACGACGTGAAGGTCTCACCCGACGGGCGCTACGCTGCGTTATCCCGCGAAGGAGCGTCGAGCCGCAGGAACGGTGTCGTCATCCTCGACCTCGCCGATCCGGCCCACCCGACCATCGCGTCGACCTTCGACGGGAACGGCGTGACGGGGGGCGTGCACAACATGTTCGCCACGAACGATCACCTCTTCGCGCTGGCGGGGGGCGACAAGTACGTCATCCTCGACGTCACAGACATCCGCAATCCGTGGTTCGTGAGCGAGTACAACCATCCGGACAGCCGCGTCCACGACGTCTGGGTCCACGACGGCATCGCCTACTCGTCGGAGTGGGAGAACGGGGTGGTCGTGGTCGACGTCGGTAACGGGCGCTGGGGCGGGACCATCGAGAACCCCGTGTTCGTGACCAACGTGCCCTACCCCGTCGGGCGCACGCACGCGGCGTTTCCGTACGTCCAGGAGTCGACCGGGAAGGTCTATCTGTTCCTGGGTGACGAGATCCTCACGCGGGAAGGCGCGGCCTTCGAGGGCTTCGGCGGCGACGCGGCGTACGACCCGGCGACGGGCACCGGCGGCGTCCAGTCTCCGTCGAGCGGATACATCCACATCATCGACTTCACCGATCCCGAGAATCCGAAGGACGTGGCGCGTTACGAGATCCCGGAGGCCGGTACCCACAACATGTGGATCGAGGACGACGTCCTGTACCAGGCGTACTACGAAGGTGGTCTGCGGCTCGTGGACATCTCGGGCGAGCTGATGGGCAACCTGGCGACGCAGGGGCGCGAGATCGCGGTCTTCAAGCCGTTCGACCCCCAGGGCTTCATGGCCAACCAGCCGAACGTCTGGGGCGCGCAGCCGCACAAGGGCCACGTCTTCTTCAGCGACTTCAACTCGGGGCTCTGGTCGGTGCGGGTCCAGCCGCCTTCACGCCCGATCTCCTGAAGCTGTCCGCACGGTGGCCCCGGCGGGGCGCCGCTGCGGACGTCGGGCCAGGAGCGGTGGCGCGGCCCGTCAGGGCGTGGAGGGCTCCATCTTCCAGAAGGTGATACCTCCGGCCTGCTGGCCCACTTCGGCCGAGCCGATCTGCTCGAAGGAGCGCAGGTCGAACACGTCGACCTTCCCGGGCTCGGCGCCCTTCCCTTCGGCGCTGACGAAGGCGTACCGGGAGTCGGGGGTGACGGCCACCCCGTGGGTGACCGTCGTCGTGGACGGAAGCACCGCGAGGCTTTCGCCGGTCGCGAGGTCGAAGAACTGGACCTGGCCGGCCGTCTTCAGCGACGCCACCAGGATCCGGCCGTCCGGCGTGACGTCCAGATTGTAGGGGCCCGCGCCAGTCGGAAGCTTACGCTCCAGAGTCCAGGACGCCCGGTCGATCACCAGGATCTCGTTGCTGCGGTTGCACGCCACGTAGACGCGCTCACCATCCGGTGACGGCTCGGCCCAGGTGGGAGAGCACGTCGGCGCCATCGCCTCGTGCTCGTGGTCCATGCCCTCCATGCCTCCCATGGCGCCCTCCGCGGCCGGGGCGCGCATGCCGCGGGCGCCGGTCATGATCTCGGGCTCGGCGTAGTGGGCGATCGGTCGCTCGTCGCCCACGGCGACCGAGAAGCGTCGCGACACCTCGAACGTGCGCGTGTCGATCTCGACGAGCTGGTCGTCCATCATGCACATCGAGTACGCGAACAGGCCGTCGGGGGATAGCCGCATGCCGTGGGGCATGGTGCAGGTCGCGATCTGATCGACCTCCACCATGTTCGGTGTGTAGACCACCGACACGGTCGACGGCACGTGCTCCCCGTGGAGGTTGAAGTTCACGACGAACGCGTACAGTCCGTCCGGTGTCACGTCGAGCGTCGCAGGAAAGTTGCCCAGCAGGATGGGCGCGGCGACCAGGGTATCCGCACCCGCGTCGAGCTTCCACAGCTTTCCGTCCGGCACGCCGTGCGCCGTCGTCATGTACA
>JBBDSM010000030.1:20864-37744 GCA_040904945.1 Gemmatimonadota bacterium | reverse complement strand
CGCCTACTTTCTCCGCTCGTCGGCGTCGACCAGGCCGTCGACCATGCGCACGACCCGGTCACATCGGTCGGCGATGGCCTCGTCGTGCGTTACGATCAGGAAACCGGTCCGGTGGTCCCGGTTCATCCGGCGAAGGAGATCGAAGACGCGGTCCCCCGACTCCGTGTCCAGGTTGCCCGTCGGCTCATCCGCCAGGACCAGGACCGGCCTCATGACCAAGGCTCTCGCCACGGCGACGCGCTGCTGCTGTCCTCCGGACAGGTCCGTCACCTGGTATCGCACACGGTCCGTCATATCGACCTGCTCCAGCAACTCGAGCGCCCGATCGCGCATCCAGCCCTCGGGACGGCCGTGCCGCGACAACAGCGGCATCATGACGTTCTCGAGCGCCGTGAACGCCATCAGGAGATGGTGGAACTGGAAGATGAAGCCCAGCGACTCGGCTCTCAACGTGGTTCGGCCGGCGTCGTCGAGTGGCCCGGTGTCCCGACCTTCGAGCAGGACGCGGCCCGAGGTTGGTCGGTCCAGCAGCCCGAGGATGTTCAGGAGGGTGGTCTTGCCGCACCCCGAGGGCCCGGTCAAGGCGCAGAACGCACCCTCTTCCAGTTCCAGATCGATGCCCTTGAGGGCTTCGGTCACCACCCTGGTGCCATAGGTCTTCCGGACACCCTCGGCCACGAGAAGCGGCGTGGCCACATCCGTCACCGGCTCACCCATCGCGGATGACGGTCGCCGGATCCATGCGCGCGGCACTCCGGGCGGGAACGAGGGAAGCGAGCATGCCGACCCCCAACGCCACGCCGGCGGAGCGGAGGAAGAGCCATCCCGTCAGGTTGATCGGGAAGGTCGCCGAGCCGTCGGCATTCCGCGCCACGCCCTGAAAGAGCCAGGAGAGCGCAGAGCCCAGGCCGATGCCCAACAGCGAGCCCATGAGCCCGAGGATGGCGCCCTGCAGGACGAATACCAGCGTGACCGAAGAAGCCCGGGTGCCCGTCGCTCGCAGAATGCCGATCTCGCGGGACCGCTGCACGACGGACACGGTCAGCACACTCGCGATCCCCAACGCCACGGCGATCACGACGAAGACTTGAATCATGACGCTCGAAAGACTCTGTGAGCGCAGACCGACCAGAAGATCTTCGTTGCGGGCGATCCAGCTCTCCGTGTCGGTCCCCGTGCGCTCCGCAATCCGCGTGGCGAGCACGTCGGCCTGGAAGACGTCGCGGTTGCGAACCTCCAACGAGGACACCCCTCCCTCGAGGTCGAAGAGGTTCTGGGCGCTGGCGAGGGACACGAGGACGAGGCGCTCGTTCAGATCCGTGCTTCCGTAATCGGACACACCGGCGACGGTGAAGACTCCGCCGCGGTCTCCGGCCACCTGCAGCCGCACTCTGCCACCCACGCCCACCCCCAGCGCTTCCGCGAGTCCGGTGCCCACCACCGCGCGAAATCCGTCCAGCGACAGCGTGCCCTCCACCAGTCGCTCCTCGACATCGACGATGGCCAGGTACGAGGAGGGCTCGATCCCCCGAATGGAGACGGAAACGGAGCCGAGACCTCGCACCGCGATGCCCGGGCCGTCCACGGTGGGGGCCACGGCCGTGACCCCCGGCAACCGCTCGATGGAAGCCCCGATCGCCTGCCACTCCGCGATGGAGCGGACCCGCTGGGCCGGGCGCTCCACCTCAACGATCTCGATGGCGCCGTTTTCCTCGTCCGTCTCCGGGGCGAGGACTCGCGGCATCTCCTCGGGAGGGCGGACCGACACCAGCGCCTGGCTGCCCAGCGTGCGATCGATCAGGCTGTCCTGCAGACCCGTGATGAGCGCGGAGAGGAAGATGATCACCCCGACGCCGACGCCGATCCCGGTCAGAATCAGAAGCGTCTGGAGACGCCCGTCCCGCAGATACCGGATCGCGACGAAGAGCTCGAATGGCATAGGTGGGCCTCAGCCTCCGCTCCTGGGGCGCACGCGGTCGCCCGGCTCGACCTCGTCCGCCGCCCGGATCACGGCGTCCTCGGGTTCCAGGCCCTCGAGGACCTCGACGAAGGCGTCGCCCCGCACACCCAGACCCACATCCCTCTGCTCGCTTCGCCCGTCGCGCGCGAGCATGACCCAGGGCTCTTCCGTGGCCAGCCCGCGGACGGCGCTCACGGGCACGGTCTGATCGGCTCGACGCCGTCCGACCTCGAGGTTCACCGACACGGTCATGCCCGGCCGCAGGTACGCAATGCTGCCGTCGATGGAGAAGCGAAGCTCGACGGTCCCCTGCGCGTCGTCGACCGAGGGTGCCACCAGGCTGACCGTGGCCTCGAAGACGTCGTCGGGGTACGCGTCGGCCGATACCCGTGCCGGCGCGCCGACTGCGATGCGAGCGAGGTTCTCCTCGGCCGGAAACGCGACCAACTCGGTCGGTCCGTCGGCGGCGAGCTCGAGCAAGCCGCGCCCTGGCTGCACCGCTTCGCCCGGTTCGACCCAACGGCTCAGAACGGTCCCAGCATAGGGCGCGGCGATGGTGTGTCGGGCCAGTCGGGCCCGGGCGGCCTCGAGCGCGGCGCGGGTCTCGGCGACCCTCGCGATGGCTCCGGTGCTACCCACGCCCGCGCGGGCCGCCGCCAGCCGGCTCCCCGCATCTGCCGCACGCTGCTCGGCCTGCTCGAGGCGCTGCTGCGTGAGCCCGCCCTCGAGGACGACGGAGCGCACGCGCTCCGCGTCACGGCGGGCCTGCTCGAGCTCGAGCTCGGCCCGACGGACCTCGTCATTCACTGCGGCCTCGACCTCGGCCAACCGGGCCTCCGCCTGGGCCACCCCTGCCCGGGCCTCACGGTCGTCGAGGCGCAGGAGTAGATCGCCGGCCCCGACGGCGTCGCCTTCGCGAACCGTCACCACGTCCACCACGCCGGCCACACCCGTACCGATCTCCGAGCGAATCGGCGGCCGCACACGGCCGGTGACGACCAACGTGCGGACCACTTCACGCGGAGCCGGTGCCACGACGTCGACCTCCGTCGTCCGCACCCTCGAGTAGAGCACCGCGATCGCCACCACGGCAGCCAACGCCACGACGGTCCACACCACCCAGGTCTTCCGACCGGTCCATCCGGCCTGGGCGGTCAAGAAACCGGCTCCATCCGGGGGCTTTCCCGGTACCAGCGGCCGACCTTCGCGACCGGCTCGCCGCCCAGCCGGACGACGTCGGCCGTGTAGTCGTAGCGCCCGCCCATGAGCGCCGAGCCCACGCCATACGAGTCGACCGGCACGCCGAGCTCCTCGAACATCCGGATCTTCTCGACCGTGAAGCCGCCCGAGACGGCGATGCGCACGTGTCCGAAGCCTTCCCGGTCGAGAGCCTCCCGCACGCGATACACCAAGCGCGGGTTCACGCCGGTCGGGTCGAAGTCGCCCATCTCGTCGAAGAGCGCGCGGTCCACCAGGTTCGAAGCGGTGTCCAGCCGCACGCCCCAGAGCCGCTCTCCGAGCGCCCGGGCCACCGCCAACGAGGTGCCCACGCAATCGTTGTCGAAGTCGACCAGCGAGATCACCCGCACATCGTCCGACATGATATCCGCGAACGCCCGGGTCGCCTCCACCGTATCGCCCCCGAAGGCAGCGATGAGGGCGTGCGGCACCGTGCCGATCCCCTCCGAGCCCCACCACGACGCCTGCGCGTCGGTCGACACGCCGATGGCGCCGGCGACGTGCGCCGCCCAGCCGTCTCCGGTCTGCACCATCCAGTGGTCGTGGCGGGCCGGAAAGAACATCACCGGTCTCGGCCAGGCCGCCTCGACGACCGCCCGCGTATTGGACGCGATGCGCGTACGCCGGGCGAGCACGCCCAGATAGAGCGTCTCCAGGTGCGCGAAGGCGGCGTAGGGACCGGTGATGTGCATGACCGGCTCCCGCGGCTCCGCCGTGTCCCCGTCGCGGAGAGCGCGCACCTCGAGGTCCGAGAAACGGTAGCCGTCGGTGAGGCAGAGCTTCAGGATCGCGATGGCTTCGTCGGTGCCCGCCACGAACGCCTGGTTCTTCTGGAAGACCTGCATGGTGACTTCCGCACCGGGACGCTCGGACAGTACCACGTCGCGGGCACGGACGAAGTACTTGTCGGAGTAGTATCCCTCCCGCATCCGGTCGACGGGAAGCTGGAACACCGACGGGTCGAGTCGCTCCGCCGGGCGAAGCGGGTCGGGGGGTCGCGGGCTGGCCGGGTCTCGCGAATCGTTCATGGGCGGCTCGGTTGCGGGGCTCAGCGGCTGGCTTCTATCGCCCTCCTACCCCGGACCCGACGATGGATCCGCGGGGCCGCGCTCGGTCGACCTCCGTCCGGCCAACTGGTATCTTCCCGATTCAACTTGCAGCGGCCGCACGAACGCCTGAGGCCGCCCCTTCGAACACGGAGCGACAGCACATGGCCATCCGGAGCGCCAACGCAGTTTGGGAAGGAGATCTGAAGGAGGGCCGGGGAACGGTCTCCACGGAGAGCGGAGCCCTCGACGCGCCCTACAACTTCCAGTCGAGGTTCGAAGAGGGTGAGGAGACGAACCCCGAGGAGCTCATCGGGGCGGCGCACGCCGGCTGCTACTCCATGGCCCTCTCGAACATCCTGGCCGAGGCCGGCCACGAGCCGACCCGCGTCAGCACCACCGCGAAGGTGAAGCTCGAGATGCTCGACGACGGCCCGACCATCACGTCGGTCGCGCTCCAGACCCGCGGCGTCGTGCCGGGGTTGGACGAAGCCGCCTTCCGCGAGCACGCCGAAGCCGCGAAGAAGGGCTGCCCGGTGTCGCGCGCGCTGAAGGCGATCGACATCACCCTCGACGCCGCGCTGGAGGACTGAACGACGGGCGGGCCTCGCGCCCGCCCACCCTCTGATGATCACACTCGCGTGGATCCTGGGCGTCGCGTTGACGACGTCCTTCATATGCTCGATCCTCGAGGCGGTGTTCCTGTCCGTCTCGCACTCCTACACCGCCCTCCTCAAGGAAGAGGGGCATTGGGTGGGAGAGTGGCTCGAGAAGGCTCAGCGCAACATCGATGAGCCCATCGCCGCCATCCTGACGCTGAACACCATCGCGCACTCGATGGGCGCGGCGATGGGTGGGGCCGTCGCGGCGCGCGTGTTCGGCGAAGCGTGGGTGACCGCATTCTCCGCGGCACTCACGCTCGCGGTCCTGCTCTTCTCGGAGATCGTGCCGAAGACCGTGGGCGCGACCTTCTGGAAGCAGCTGGTGGTGCCATCGGTGTACGTGCTTCGCGTGATGATCGTGGTCATGAAGCCCGTCCTGATTCCCCTGGGATGGCTCTCGCGGATGCTCACGCCCGATGGCGATCAGCCGACCATCAGCCGCGCGGAGCTCGAGGTCCTGGCGGAGATCGGGCGGCGTGAGGGGGCGCTCGACGAGGACGAGTGGCGGGTGGTATCGAGCGTCATCCGGCTCGACGAGGTCTCCATCGGCGAGGTCATGACGCCACGCACGGACATGGTGGCCATCGAGTCGACCGCGACCGTACAGGACGCACGGGACACGATGCTCGAGGTCGGCCACATGCGCCTTCCGGTCTACGAGGAGAGCCTCGACCACGTCCTGGGCATCGTGATCGGGCGCGACGTGTGGCGCGCCGACCGGGACGGAATCACGGACCTCGAAGCCATCATGCGTCCCCTGCCCTTCGCCCCGGCGTCGAAGCCGGTCGAAGACCTCATCCCGGAGATGCGTCAGCAGCGGACGAAGATGGCCATCGTGCTCGACGAGTTCGGTGGCACCGCGGGGCTGGTCACCCTCGAGGACCTCATCGAGGAGATCGTCGGCGAAATCCAGGACGAGCACGAGGCCGACGAGCCCGTCGACTTCCAGCCCCTGCCAGCGGGGCGGCTGCGCGTCTGGGGCGGCGCCTCGCTCCGCGAAGCCATCGAGAAGCTCGACTTCACGCCCGACGAGGACGAGGACTTCGACACCGTGGGCGGGCTCGTCTTCGGACGACTCAACCGCATCCCGTCGGTCGGCGACGAGATCGAGATCGAATCCGGACGGCTACGGGTGACCCGCATGCGCGGCCGGCGCATCGAGTATCTCCTCTTCCTGCCGGCTAGCTAGGGAAGCTAGACCGGGGCACCCGCGCGAAGCGTGGGTCGCGAGGCCCACCATACTTGTGCAGAGCTTCCCTAGTCCCGTGCCCCGGCTGCTTCAGCCTGAGCGCCGGCCGCCTCGGCCAGCGCTGCTTCCCGGGCGATCTGCTTCTCCTCGAGCCAGAACGAGATCGCCAGCATGACGGCGCCGCAGGTGATCGCCATGTCGGCCACATTGAAGATCGGGAAGTACCAGAATCCCAGATCGAGCGGGCCGATGAAGTCGACCACCCCCCGGTCCCAGCGGAGTCGGTCGTAGAGGTTCCCCAGGGCGCCGGACACCACGAGCGCGATGGCGACGATCCGGAGCCAATCGCCCCGCTCCGCCTGCTTGAAGAGGATGCCCAGCAGGCCGAGCGCCACGAAGGTGATCGGCACGAAGAGCCAGCGTGAGTCTTCTCCCACGCTGATGCCGAACGCCGCGCCCTTGTTGAAAGCCAGCGTCAACGGGACCAGCCCGCCGAACAGCTCTCCCCGCTCGAAGGCGAGCGTGCGGAGCGCCCAGCTCTTGGTGACCAGGTCCAGGACGAGGACGACCGGGAGCGTGACGGCGAGGACGGTGAGCTTCAATCGCACGGGCGGTCTGATTCCGGTAATCGAGGGGCGGGAGGGTTCCGCCAGTCTACGCGTTGCACGGCGGTTCGTTCCCCGCGGGTACGCGCATCGAGCGCGGCTCAGAGCGCATCAGATGAGGCCCGGCTCCCCTCCGGGCCGCCCCGTCCACGAGATCGAGAAGAGGTCGGTGCGACGGTCCTTCCAGGGCTGCACCGTGCCGGAGTACCGGTGGCGGCGCAGTAGCGCGAGATCGACGTCGGCGATGACGAGCGTCTCGACGTCCGGAGTCGACTCCGCCGCGATCCCGTCACGCGCGAAGGAGAAGTCGAGTGGCGTGAAGATGGCCGACTGGGCGTAGTGGGTGTCGGCGTTGTCCACGAACGGCAGATTTCCCGTGCAGCCGGCGATCGCCACGAACACGTCGTTCTCGACCGCCCGTGACATGGCCGCGTAGCGCGTCCGCAGATAGGCCGACCGGTCGCTCGCCGCGAACGGAACGAAGAGGATCTCTGCGCCAAGCCCCGAAGCGATGCGGGCCAACTCCGGGAACGCGACGTCGTACGACACGAGGATCGCGATCTTGCCGTGGTCCGTATCGAATACGCCGAAGCCCTCACCGCCCTCGAGGCCCCACCACCGTCGCTCGTCGGGGGTGACGTGCAGCTTGGCCTGTTGCTCGATGGTGCCGTCGCGCCGGAACAGGTAGGCGATGTTGTACAGCCGATCGCCCTGCAGGGTGAACTGCGAGCCCCCGATGATGTTCACGTTGTATTTCACCGCGGACCGCGTGAAGAACTCCAGATAGTCCGGGGTCCGCCGGGCCACACCGCGCACCGCGTCGGCCGGCCGCCCAGCCGCCTCGAGCGCCAGGAGTTGCGTCGTCACGAGCTCGGGGAACAGCACGAAGTCCGCCTTCTGGTCCGCCGCAGCGTCCAGGAAGTACGAGCACTGGCGGCAGAATTCGTCCCAACTCTCGATGGGACGCATCTGGTACTGCACGGCGCAGAGTCGCACCGGGACCACGCGCTGCCAGGCCCTCTCCGGGTCGGGCACGTAGTCCAGGTTGGTCCACTCCAAGTGCGTTGCATATCCGCGGGATGCCTGGTCCGACGGGAAGTAGTCGGGAATGAGTGCCTTCAGCACGAAGCCGTTCGCGACCTGCGTCGTGAGTACCGGATCGTAGACGCCGCGCTCGGTCACCTTCTCGACGTACTCGCGAGCGGTCATCTCCTCGGCCTGGCCGCCATATCCCGGAATGCGGCCGCCGATGACGATGCGTGCGAGGTTGAGGCGGCGGCAGAGGTCCTTGCGGGCATCGTACAGACGGCGCGCCAGGTGCATCCCGCGGAAGTCCGGATCCACCATGATCTCGATGCCGTAGAGCGTGTCGCCGTCCGGCTCGTGGTTGCGGATGTAGCCCGAGTCGGAGATCCGGGTCCAGTCGTGCCAATCCTGGTAGCGGTCATAGTCCACGACGAGCGAGCCCGACGAAGCCACGATGCGGCCATCGAGCTCGATGCACAGCTGCCCCTCCGGGAAGGTCTCGATCTGGCTTTCGATCTGGTCGCGCCCCCACGGCTGCATGCCCGGGAACGAGCGTAGCTGCATGTCCACGAGCGCGTCGTAGTCGTCTTGCCGAATCGGCCGAAGTCGTATCTTCTTTTCGAAGTCCTTCAGCCGCAGCTTCACGCCCGTCCTCTTTTCCGACATCGAAGGGTCTCGTCCATGCTGATCGATTGCCACGTTCATTTGAATAACTACTACATAGAAGAGGGCAAGCATCCCAGGCCCACGCGTGAGAACGTCGATCTCCTCTTCCAGGAAATGGACACGCACGGCATCGATCACGCGGTCGTGATCACGTCGTATCTCGTGAACGTCTCCCGCCCGGCGGTCGAGGAGTTGTTCGAGTTCCTGAACGAAGACAGTCGCACGACCATCGTCGAGGGTCTCCGATGGCGGAGTGAAAACCGGACCGACCTGTTCCTCATGGAGGAGCGCATCCGCCACGGACTCGTGAAGGGGATCAAGCTCTACCCCGGGTACGACCGGTACGCCATCAACGACCCCTCGCTCGAAGCGGTCTTCCGGATCGCGGCCAAACACGACGTTCCGGTCATGATCCACACGGGAGACACCTTCGCCAAGGGCGCGAAGGTCAGCCAGGCCCATCCGCTGCTCGTCGACGACGTGGCCGTGGACTTCCCGGACGTTCGCTTCGTGATGTGCCACCTGGGCAATCCGTGGTTCATGGACACTGCCCAGGTCCTCTACAAGAACGACAACGTCTGGGCCGACGTGTCGGGGTTGGCGCTCAAGGAGCCCGACGACATCTACATGCGCTTCCTGGCCGACGGGGTCCAGCGGATGGTGTCGTACATGGGCGACCCCGGGCCGAAGCTGATGTACGGCACCGACTGGCCGCTGGCCGACATGGGGGTGTACCAGCGGCTCTTCGACCGCCTCGGGCTTCCCGAGGAGTCCATGGAGGGCATCCGCTGGAAGACGGCCGCGGATGTCTTCGGGATCGAGATCGAGTGACGGGACGTTCGCCGTTCCAGACGGTCGATCTCGGGAAGCGGACGTACCAGGCGCTCGACCTCGACCATCCCGAGATCGTGCGGGATGTCACGCGCGACATGGACGACGGCGTCGCCGTGTACTACGACCGGCGCTGGGGGCTCACGGAGCGTTTCTGCCGCTTCGTGCTCGACCGACCCGAGCTGGTGGAGGGGCGCACCGTTCTGGTGGCCGGTGCGGGGGTCGGCCTCGAAGCCGTGGTCATCGGGTCACTGGCTGGGCGCATCATCGTGAACGACCTGGCTCCAGCGTCGTTGAGGCTTGCAGCACGCCAGCTCGAAGAGAACGGCGTGCGCGACTTCAGCGTGGACCTCGGGCTCTTCCAGGACGTCGCGCTCGACGGCGTCGACCTCGTGATCGCCTGCTTCGTGGTGTACAACGAGGAAACCCGTGACGCGATGGCTCAGCTCCTCCGCCGCGCGGCGGGGCGCGGCACGCCGGTCATCCTGGCGAACGAAGACGTGGGGTCGCACTTTCGGGAGGCGCTGGACGGGGCGGCGGGTCCGATCGAGACGGTCGCGGAGTTCGAGCGCGGGCGTGTGGTGCAGGTGGGCTGAGTCGCGCCCTACCGCGAGAAGTCGAGCGACCCCAGCTCGACGGTCCTCCGCCACGCGTCGTACTGCCGACGTAGGTCCAGGAGCGGGTTCTCCGCCAGCCTGTCGGTGTGCACCGATAGCGCGAGCCACGGCGCGTTCGGGGTACCGGCGTCGGTCATGCCGATGTTCTCGGTGGCGTAAGGGGCATCTCCACCGCGCGCGACGAGGATGGCCGCCATCGAGGTGGTCTGGCGGATATTCCCCTGATTGCAGCGAACGTCGCCACCGGCGACCGATCCCGCCTCGAGCGCCCTCATGAGCCGGTCCGGTAGTGAGTTGAAGCCGGCGGGGTCGTCGCGTCGGTAGGCGTCCAGCGGCCCACGCACGACCTCGGGGCTCTCCAACGTATTCCCCTGGGCGCTCACGCCGTGGCTGGCATCGGCCATGACGCCCGCGTAGCGCAACGAGCCGTCGTCGTCGGTGGTCATCCCCTGCCTGGACGGAGTGGTGAACCCTGCAACGTGCACCAGACCGTCGTGCATGGTGACCACGCCGTACTGGCGCCGGTCGAGCTCGGTGTCACGCTCCGGATCGGTGACCCGCAAGATCACCTGCTCGGCGGTCAGGCCCTCCTGGATGGCTTCGTACACGACGTTCCGGTTGTCGATGTCGAAGCCCGCCTGGGTAGCCGCGGCGCCCATCCCGGGCACGAGCGCGGCAACCCCGTCGCCGAACGTCTCGACGCACGACGACACCGCGACGCCGACGTCTCCGGTCTCCGGATCCACCGCGACCACGGACCACGTCGTCATGTCAAGCTGGCGAGGATACTCCGGCTCCTCCGGGGCGCACGCCGCCACGGTCAGCAGAGCGAAGACAGGGGCGGTCCGCAGGGTCGGATGCATCGAGTTCACTCCGTGGATGTTTGGTAGGTTCGCGCCAAGGTAGGGCGCTGCGGACGAGGGCGCTACGCGGTCCGCTCGTGCCGGTGCGTTTCGCGCCGGCGCTGGCCGGAGACGGCGGGGCGTCCCATGATGGGCGCATGTGTGGAGCCATGCATCGTCTTCGACCCCTGCTCGTCGTCACCGCCCTCGCGGCAGCCTGCGCGCCCGGAAGCGACCGTCCCGACGCCCCCACCGCAGCCACGCTACGCGACAGCGCCGGCGTCACCATCGTGGAGAACCGCGCAGCCGCCCTCGACGCCGACGCGCCGTGGACCGTCGGCGCCGAGCCGATGCTCGACCTGGGCACGGTCGAGGGAGAAGGGCCCGAGGCGTTCTTTCGGGTGCGCGATGTCCATCGCGCTGCGGACGGCCGCATCTTCGTGGCGGACGCGGGGAACGCCGAGGTACGAGTCTTCTCGGCGGACGGGTCCCACCTCGCGACCTGGGGCGGCGAGGGCGACGGGCCCGGCGAATTCCGCGCTCCCGACGCCCTCCTGCCCTGGCCCGCGGGCGACACCATGGGTGTATGGGACTCCCGCCAGAGGCGAGTCACCCTCTTCGACTCGGACGGCGACGCGGTCCGGTCGTTCCCGATCTCGGACGTCGCCAGCGTCAGTTCTCCGCGCGTATTCGGGATCCTACCCGACGGCGCGCTGCTCCTCACCGGCATCGAGTTCGCTTTCGAAGACGCCAGCGCCGGGCTGGTGCGCCCGCCCACCTCAGCCGCTCTGGTGGAGCCCGATCTCTCGGAGCGGGCGCATCTCGGCACGCACCCGGGATCGGAATCGCTCATGAGCGTGTCGCCAGAGCGGGTCGAGATCTTCCGCGTGCCGTTCGCGAGGGGTGCGGTGGCCGAGGTCGTCGGCGACGGCGTCGTCTTTTCGCCGACCGACCGCTGGGAGCTCCGGATCCACGGCCGCGACGGACGCCTCGAACGGATCGCGCGGGTGGACCGGGCGCCGACGCCCCTCACGCCCGAGATCGTCGAGGCGGAGGTCGAACGGCGGGTGGCGGGGGCTCCCGACGCCGCTCAGGCGGGACTCCGAGCCCGACTCACCGAGGGCCCACACCCCGATGCCCTGCCCGCGTTCGGCGACGTGGTGGGAGACGCCGATGGACGCCTATGGGTCGAGGTCTTCCGCCCGGAGTCCGAGGTGGGGCCCGCACGCTGGGCCGTCTTCGACGCCGAGGGACGTCTACTCGGCGCCGTGACCCTCCCCGAAGGCTTCACCCCCCACCGGGCCGGCGACGGTTGGCTGCTGGGGGTGGCCGAAGACGACCTGGGCGTCGAGAGGGTACAACTCTGGCCCGTCGGGCCGTAGGATCACGCGTCCCGTTCCAACCTGGAGGAGATCCATGCCCCCGAGCCGGTCCGCCGTCCGTCCCCCTCACCGCTTCGCGTGCTTCCGCGTGACGTTGGGGCTCTTCCTTCTCACGGGGCTTGCCGCGTCCGCCTCCGCCGTCCACGCGCAGGAGCCCCATCAGGGCATCCTGCACGAGCACTTCCAACAGCGACTGGAAGACATCGTGACGGACTACGAAGGCGTCGCGGGCGTGCACGTCGTGGACCTGACGGACGGCACCCGCTTCGCGGTCCGCGACGACCTCGTGTTCCCCCAGGCGTCCTCCATCAAGATCCCGATCTTGCTCGAGCTCTTCCGGCGCGCGGAGACGGAGCCCGGCCTGCTGGAGCGCCGGGTGGAGATGACCGACGAAGTCCGCACCGGGGGGAGCGGCGTCCTCCGGTACCTCACCGACGGCGGCTCCGCGCTCTCTCTCGAGGACTACGCCGTCTACATGGTCCTGTACTCGGACAACACGGCGACGAACGTCCTCATCGACGCCCTCGGCATGGACGCCGTCAACGCGTTGTCCGCCTCGCTCGGGGCGACCCGGACGCTGCTTCAACGCAAGATGATCCGCCCCGAGGAGTCGGCCCGGGGCAACGAGAATCTGTCGACGCCGAGCGACGCGGCGCGGATCATGGAGCGGATCGCCTCCTGTGATCTTCCCATGAGCCGGGCGTCGTGCGAGCGCGCCCGGGAGATCCTCGAGATTCCGAAGGGCGGGGCGTTTCGCGATCCCGTCCCGGGCTCGGTGCCGGTGGCCTGGAAGCCGGGCGGCATCACGGGCGTGGCCGCGGCGTGGGGCCTCGTAGACCTCCCGGATCGACCGTACGTACTCGTCGTCATGTCGAGCTACGGCGGGGACGGCGGCGCGGTGATCCGCGATATCTCGACGGCGGCGTGGGACTACTTCTCCCGCCTCTCGGGGGTGACCGAGTACGGCACGCGCGTTCCGTTGGAGGTGAAGCGCCGGATCGGCGGAGGACGATCGTGAGCGCGCGGGCCGCCTAAGCGGCGTCATGCTCCTTGGCCACCGCGTCCGCAGCCGCCTCGGAGAGGAAGCCGGCCTCCAATGCATGCTGGGCCATGGTCCTGCTGTCGTCTCCCAGGATGAGCGGGCTACCCGCCTCGGCCATCTCCTTGGCGAGGCCGCCGATCTCGTCCGCCCGCGTCTGCGAACCGCTCACGTCGCGGATGTAGACGGCCGCGATCCGGCCCGGGTGATCGCGCACGATCCCGGCGTAGACCTCCGGGTCATGCTGCCCGCTATCTCCAATGAGCAGCACCGGAAGATCCGGGTAACGCTCGAGCATCCCTTCGATGAGATCGCGCTTGTGATCGTCCGCTCGGCGCGGGAGCGGGCGCTGCAGGGTGAGTCCCCATTCCCGGAGAAACAGGACCGGCCCTTCGGGGATCTCCTTGAGACGGAAGAACGTCTCCAGCACCTCGTAGATGCTCCAGGGCGCACGGGACACGTAGAGCATCGGGTTGCGCTCCCCGCCGCCCGGGCCGTCGTGGAGGCCCCGGTAGAGGGCGGCCACGCCCGGAAAGGCCGCGCGGCTCTCGGCGTCCTGCACGAAGAGGCGCCAGAGCATCTTCGCCTTGTTGGCCACACCGGTGTGCATCACGGTGTCGTCGATGTCACTGATGACCAGCAGCCGGGCCGACGGCGGCGCGACGTAGACCATGCCGTTCGCTGTGGCGGTCTCCCCGCGTCGGCTCGCCTCGAGGTGCACGCGGAGCCACCCCACCTCCGGGTCCAGCGGCTCTTCCGGCCGCAACTCGACCTGGAAGTAGCCGTCGCTGTCGGTCGTGAACGAGCGCTCGGTGCGGGCCACGCAAGCGGAGACGGTGACGTCGCTCAGTCCCCAACGTGAGAGCCTGCGGAAGATGTCGGAGATCTCCCGGAAGACCGATCCCGGTGGAAGGCTTTCCCCGAAGCGCGGCTGCCGGAACACCCGGCCCATGAGATAGACCGCCTCGGGCGTTCCGTAGCCCCGGTACGGCTGGATGACCACGCCCTTCAGCCCGCGGTCGCGGCGCACGGGCCGGCTGATGACGCGCATCGCGCGGCGGAGCCCGCGGTAGATGCCTTTCATCCGAGCCTCGAGCATGGGTCCGCGCAGGGCCCGGGCCGCATCACGACCCGGACCTGCGCGCTCCGTCCTTACCCCTTCAGCAGCTCCTCGACGACGCTCCGCTCTTCCTTGAGCTCCTCGACGGATGCGTCGATCCGCTTCCGTGCGAAGTCGGAGATCTCGAGCCCCTGCACGATCTCGTAGTTGCCCTTGCCGTCCGTGCGGACCGGGAAGCTCGATACGAGCCCCTTCTCGATCCCGTACGATCCATCGGAGGGGACCGCCATCGACACCCAGTCGCCCTCGGGCGTCGGCGTGCCGGCCAGCCAGTCGTGGACGTGGTCCACCAGAGCGCTCGCCGCGGACGCCGCGGACGAGTGGCCCCGGGCCTGAATGATGGCCGCTCCGCGCTTCTGCACGTCCTGGATGAAGTCGCCTTCGAGCCATGCACGGGCCTTGATGACCTCCTCAGCCAGCTTGCCGTCGATGCGCGCGTTCTCGAAGTCCGGATACTGTGTCGCGCTGTGGTTCCCCCAGATGGCCACGTTGGTCACCTTGGCGCTTCCGACGCCGGCCCGGGCCGCGAGCTGCGCCATGGCGCGGTTCTGATCGAGCCGGGTCATCGCTGTGAAGCGCTCCGCGGCGAGGCCCTTGGCGTTGGACAATGCGATGAGCGCGTTCGTGTTCGCCGGGTTGCCGACCACGGCGACGCGCACCGATGGGTCGGCGACCTCCGCGAGCGCCTCACCCTGCCCCACGAAGATCGGTCCGTTCTCGCGGATGAGATCACCCCGCTCCTGCCCCTTGCCCCTGGGCTTGGCCCCGACCAGCAGCGCCACGTGGGCTCCGGCAAAGC
Source organism: Gemmatimonadota bacterium (assembly GCA_040904945.1). Taxonomy (GTDB): domain Bacteria; phylum Gemmatimonadota; class Gemmatimonadetes; order Longimicrobiales; family Gaopeijiaceae; genus JAWLHJ01. Next base: position 22,721 of record JBBDSM010000030.1, on the reverse strand, counting down.
CCTTTCGCGGGTTATCGGCAAGCTCGATGTCGCGGAGGAGGGGGAAGGCGCAGTCGTCCAGCTCCATGGCGACCCCGCGCAGGGCGTCCATCACAGGGGGAATCTCGACCAGCTGGAGGATGATCTCCTGGTCCGCCCCGAGCATGTCCCCGGAAGCGATTCGCGGTAGCAGGGCGTATCCGATCTGGCCCGCGGCGCCGGTGACGGCGACTCGCATCGGCTCTTTCAACGTTGGTGCTCCTGATCTGTGGTTGCGTTGCCCGGACGTGGGCCACCAAGGGCGCACGCCGGATGCTGACGACACGACCCCCGAGAGGCGGTAGTGTTTCGTCCGCTCAGTCGAGGCGATCCTCCGGCAGCGGGATGCTGCGCTCCTGGGACGGACCGATGTCGCCGGGGTTCAGAAGAGCCACGGTGCTCGCTTGAAGGCCCTTGTCTCCTTCGGCCGCGGCATACCGCACTTCCGCGCCTACATCGAGGTCGTCGTAGTCGACGTCGACGAGCGCGGGCTCCTGGAAGTAGATCTGACGACCATCGCGGGATTCCAGGAAGCCGTAGCGGACCCCCGTGGGATCCGTGAGCAGCCGGACCACCCGCCCGTGGGGAGGAAGCTCGTGCGACTTGACCGCGTCCTGCTGACGATCCTTCTCCTTCTGGAGAAGCCTTCTGCCAATGTCGAACGCGTCGCTGATGGTCTGGTCGACGGCCCTCGGCTCGCCATCCGAGGGCGGCGTCTCGTCCACGACCACGGTCTTGCCGGGGATACCGATATCCAGCCTCGCCCGGTAGCTGCTGCCGTTCTGACGCGCCGGCGTGGTGTCGGACACCATGACGCGGCAGGACACGAGCCGCGGGTAGACCCGCTCGAGGTCGTCGATCCCCGTGAGAATGAGATCTTTGAGCGTGTCTTCCGGCTCCATGCCTCGGAAGGCGATTTCCGGTGGTACATCCATGCTGTTTCTCCTCTTCATCCGAGCGCCACGTCGAGAATCATCATCACGATGAACCCGCCAAGAGCGCTCATGGTAGCCAGATCAGTGTATCCTTCTTGCTGCGATCCGGGGATCAACTCCTCGATGACAACGTAAAGCATCGAGCCCGCGGCGAAGGCGAGCGCGTAGGGTAAGATGGGCTCGACCATGAGCACCGCGGCCGCCCCGACGACCGCCGAAATGGGCTCCACGATGCCCGACAGCTGGCCGTACCAGAAGGACCGGCCGCGTGAGAGCCCGGCCGCTCTCAGGGGCATGGCGACCGCCACGCCCTCCGGAAAGTTCTGGAGCCCGATACCCAACGCCAGCGCGACCGCCGCATTGAACTGCGTCGCTCCTTCCGCGAGTGCGCTCGCGGCGCCACCGAACACGACGCCGACGGCCAGCCCTTCCGGGATGTTGTGCAGCGTGATGGCGAAGACCAGCAGGGTGGAACGGCGCAGCTCCGTTTTGGGGCCCTCGCTGGCCTCGATGGGCATGCCCGGATGCAGATGGGGGACGAACCGGTCCGCGAGCCGCAGGAACCCACCCCCCATGACGATTCCAAGGGCGGCCGGGGCCCAGCCGGGAAGGCCCCCCTGTGCCTCCGCGATCGCGATGGCCGGGACGAGCAGCGACCAGAAGCTCGCGGCGATCATGACGCCGGCGGCAAAGCCGAGCATGGCGGTGAGCAGCGCCCGGCTCACGGTGCGTGTGAAGAGGCAAACCGTGGCTCCCAGCGCAGTCACGCCCCAGGTGAACAGCCCCGCCAGCCCGGCCTGGTAGACGGGATCGAGGCTCTGAAGCCACGCCAACATGCTAGTTCTCCACGATGATGGTGTGTTCCACTGCTTCTCCCCTTTGCCTTGAAGTGCGCTCCAACCCG
>JBBDSM010000030.1:4625-20764 GCA_040904945.1 Gemmatimonadota bacterium | reverse complement strand
CTCCGGGTCAGCTCCGGTCGGCGGTCCTGCGCGCCAGATGTCGCGCGGTGCGGACCATTTGTGCGCTGTAACCCCACTCGTTGTCGTACCACGCCATGACCTTCACGAGGTTCCCGCCCACAACCTGCGTCATCTCGATATCAACCACGGAGGCGCGTGGATCGCCAATGATGTCGGACGACACCATGGGGTCGCGGACGGCACCGAGGATCCCGTCGTAGCGGTCGCTGGCCGCCTCGTTTTCCAGCACTGCCGTCACCTCGTCCAGCGAGGTCTCCCGCTTCGTCACCATGACGATGTCGGCGATGGAGCCGACCGGAACCGGCGCGCGCACGGCCACGCCGTCGAATCGTCCCTCCAGATCCGTGAGCAGCTGAGTGGTCGCCCGCGCGGCGCCCGTCGACGTCGGCACGAGATTGGCCGCCCCGGCCCTTCCCCGGCGGATCTTCTTGTTCGGGCCGTCGACGAGTGCCTGGCTGGACGTGTAGGCGTGGACAGTGGTCATCGTGGCCTTGTCGACCCCGATCCTCCGGTCCATGACCTCTACGACCGGCGTGATGCAGTTGGTGGTGCAGCTCGCGCAGGTGATCAGCCGCGCGTCGTCGCTCGGCTCGTTCACGCCGTAGACCACCCATTCCACCCCGTCGCCCTTGGAAGGCGCGGATAAGATGGCGTGCCTCGCTCCGGCATCCAGGTGCTTCTGAAGGCCGTCCCTGTCGGTGAACATCCCGGTGCATTCGAACACGATGTCCACGTCCAGCTCCGACCACGGAAGCCGCCCCGGGTCCTTCTCGCTCGACATGCGCACCGTGGTGCCGTCGATCTCGAGCGCCTCGTCTCCGACGCTCACCTTCCTCTCGTAGCGTCCGTAGACCGTGTCAAAGTCGAGCAGGTAGGCGAGGTTTTCGACGGAGACGAGATCGTTCGCAGCGACCACCTCCAGCTCCGGCGAGTCCATCAGGATCTTGAGTGTCGCCCGGCCAATGCGGCCGAGTCCGTTGATCGCTACGCGTGCCATGTCGCTCTCTCCCATCGAGATGTGGTCGTGTAAAGACGGTCAATCCCTGGTGGTCGTCACCCGGTGCGCGCCGGCATCCTCCAGGACCCGACGCACGAGATCCGCGAGCTCGTCGCTCCGCACCTCGATCACCACGCTGCCACCGTCCAGATCGCGGTCGCCGAGCTCGTCCTTCTTCCTCCACCGCCCCATCCAGATGACGGCGCCGAGCGGAACGCCACCGACCATCCCGATGAGGGCGCCGCGCATGACCCAGGACAGACCGACCACCGACCACAGCTCGGACCAGCCGATGTAGAAGCCGATCGCGGCGATCGCCGCGACCAGTCCGAGACCGGCACCCGCGCCCGCACCCATCAAAGCGCCATGGAGCACACCCGGCTCGTCCTCTACCGGAATCTCCCGCTTCGGCTCGCCCTCGGCGTCCACCAGCGTGACCGTGATCTCGTCCGTGGGGACGCTCTTTCCCATGAGGCGCTCGACCGCCTGCGTCACCCGCTTCCGGTCGTGGAACACGCCGCTCACTTTCGTCATGGTCTTCATACGGAAAGCACCTGTCCTCCGGCGATCACGAGTACGAGCAATAAAATCATCATGGCCCCGAAGAGGACACCCGCTGCGACCGCGGCGGCCTCGACTTCCGCGGACTCCGCCGGCGTCGCCTTCGGCCGCCGGGTTCAACGGAACGACCTCGACCACGCGGGACCTTACGATCGTCGCGTCGTACCCCAGCTCGCGCCGGATTGATTCTGGCGTCGCGCTAACGCGACGCGTCGTCACGCCGAAGGTCATCGAGCGCGTCGCCGGGTCCTTCGAGACCCTGGGCCTCCTCGTCCTCAGCGCTTCGACCCCTCGGCCTCGGCGTCCTCCCGCTGGCCTTCGGATTCCTCGACGCCCTCGCGCATCTCCTCGAGCACCGCTTCGAAACCCTTCTTGTTCTTCTCCCACTCCTTCTGAAGCCGGTCTTTGGCATTATCCCACGCTTCAGCGCTCTCAGCCTTGGCCTCGGCGACCTGCGCTTTCGCTTCGCCGAGGCGCACACGCGCCTTCCCCGCCAGGGCATGATACTCCGCCCTGGCCTTCTCGCTCATCGACGAAGCTCGCGCCTCCATCTCCGACACCTTGCTGTCCCACTGGGCCAACTTCGCCTTGCTCTCTTCGATCCACTTCTCGCGTTTCATGGCTCTCCTCGGTCATTGTGACATCATTCCTCACCCCCTCCACAGTGCAAGCTACGTTCCGCGCACGTCTCCTGCCCAGGGCAGCGAAGAGCAACCGAATCGTGCACCGGAGCGTTCAACTCCGTGCAACTTGAACGCCGGTAGCGTCGAACGGTGCGGCACCCTGACGGGGTAATCGATCGTGACGAGTGGAGGCGCGCGGAGCACGACCTCCACGAGCGGTTGGTCTGACGAGCTACACGCCGAAGGGGTAGGTCTCGGGCATCTCCTCGGATTCCTCTTCGGACGGCGGCGCCAGAGGCGCGACCGCCTCCGTGCGATCGAAGAAGATCCACTCGTCGAACTGACGGGGCAGAACCGCGCGGAAGTAGTGGCTCATGCGCTCGGTCGCCGGCCGGTAGATGACCCCGATGGCCCGCTCCAACCGCTCCCCGGACAGGGCGCGGCGGAGTTCCTTCGAAGCACCGTTGTCCTTGGCCTGCTCACGGAGGGGAAGGAAGAAGGCGGGGGCGTCGACATCGTGGGAGAGCCGCTCGTAGCTGCCCTCGAGCGAGGGACGCACGTCCATGACCTCCCCGGCGTCACCCCAGTCGTGGGACGCCATCACGTTCCCCGTATGGGTCCCCATCCCCACCGCATAACAAGCGTCTCCGAACCGCTCCCGGCACAGCTGCCCCACGTTATGCTGGCCTCCGCCCCCCATTTCGGTAGCCGACGCGTCGCCAAGGTGAGAGTTATGGGCCCAGACCGCCGCCGAGGCGTCCGGTCCGTGATAGGTCAGAAGATCTTCCAGAATGTCGAACATATGCTGGTCGCGAAGATTCCACGACACCGTGGGTCCCTGGTACATGGCTCGGTAATACCGCTCGGCGTTCGCCACGAGACGGGTGTTCTGAATGGCGTCCATGTACCGGAATCCGTCGTCTCGCTCATACTCGATCCGCTTGTCGAGGAGATCCCGTAGAATACCGAGCACCTTGTCCTCACAGGCTTCCAACCGGCCCATGCTGGCAAGTCGGCCGTACACCTGCGGCTCCCGCTCCCAGGGGCTCAGGCAGCCGAAACGGTCCCGTGCCAGCTGGGCCGTCTCGGGGTCCACGTCATCCAGATAGCGGAGTACGGCCTCGATCGAAGTGTGCAGGCTGTAGAGGTCGAGGCCGAAGAACCCGACGCGGTCGTCGAGGTCATCGATGTTCTCGTTGTGCTCCCTGAGCCAGCGCAGAAAGTCGAGCGTCTCGCGGTTGGCCCACATCCATCGTGGGAATCGCTGAAACGGCTCGACGTCCGCCGGACCGCGGTCGATGCCCCGTACCCAACGGTCGAGTTGGGCGGCGTCGGGCCAGTCGGCCTCCACGGCCACGAAATCGATCTCGCCTCGCTCGATGAGCTTTCGGGTCAGCCGGGCCCTGATGCGATAGAACTCGGACGTGCCGTGGCTGGCCTCGCCCAGCAGCACGGTGGTGCGGCCGGCCATCCGGTCCACCGCGGCGGACAGGTCGACGTCATCCACGGACTCGAACGGCTCGGCGTGGCGTCGCATCAGATCCAGCGCCGTGGACGCTCCGGATCCGGCGGCTCGGCCGGACCCTTCCGGTCCTCCGTTCCCTGACCTGTCAGCCACCGTGCCGATGAGCGGTACGAAGCGGACCGCGCCGAGATTCCGCTCCGTGAAGGAGCCTTCGGCGTCCTTCTCCATGAGCACGAGTTGCTGCGTCCGGCCCGCTTCTCCGACCGGGATGATCATGCGGCCACCTGGAGCCAACTGCTCTTTGAGCGCTTCGGGCACCGCACCGCCGGCCGAGACCAGGATAGCGTCGAACGGCGCCTCTTCCTCCCATCCCAGCGTGCCGTCACCATGCCGGATCTCGACGTTGTCGTACCCGAGCTGATCGAGGGCGCGCTGGGCCGATTCGGCGAGGACCTGGTGCCGCTCGATCCCGAAGACCCGATGGGCGATTCGCGACAGCACCGCCGCCGCGTATCCCGAGCCGGCTCCGACCTCGAGGACACGATCGTCCGGCCCCACCCCGAGTGCTTCGACCATCACGGCCACGACGTAGGGCTGTGAGATGGTCTGCTCGGCCTCGATGGGGAGCGCCGAGTCTTCGTAGGCGAACTCGACGACCTCCTCACCCACGAACCGCTCCCGTGGCACCTCGCGCATGGCCGAGAGCACCCGGTGGTCACGGACGCCCCGTGACGCGACCTGACGCTCGACCATCTTCTCTCGATTTTTCCGCGTCTCCGATGCCCCACGCATGGTGACCTCCCATCTCGACCATTCTCGTGCGTCCCTACGAACTCGACGTGGCAAACCCCATGCCGGACTCGATCAGGCGCTCTCCACGTCATCCGGAGCGTCGTCGGTCTTCAGACGCGCCACGTAGCGCAGGGTGACGAAGTTGATCAGCGACGCCACCGCCGCGATCTCGTAGCGCCTGAACGCGACCGCCATTCCGATGAGCCCGGTGTTCCAGATGCTCGCGGCAGTGGCCGTGCCCATGACGCTCCCCTTGCTCTTGAGGATAGCGCCTCCGCCGATGAAGCCGATGCCGGTGATGAGGCCCTGGAGCACGCGGGCCTCGGCGTCGGTGGAGTCGAGGACGGAGATCCCGACAAGCGTGTAGCCGCAAGCGGCGACGGCCACGAGCGGGAAGGTCCGGAGCCCCGCGCTGCGGCTCTCGCGCTCACGGTCCCACGCCACGGGCAGTGTCAGGACCCATGCGATCAGCAGCTGGACGAGCTGGACCCACGCCTGCTCCCACGAGATGCCGATATCCATCAGCCGCTCCTCACTCGAAGATGTAAGCGATCACCTCGGCCGCCTGATCGAGCGTCTCGACCGTCACGGCGGCGAACGCGTCGAGGTCCTTCAGGGCGTGCGTGTGCTCGGGGTCGCGGACGAGGATCACGGGGATATCCGCGGCGGCCGCGGCGCCGGCGTCGGCCGCCGTGTTCCACTGCTTGTACTTGGGTCCGAAATACGCCACGCACAGATCGGCCCGGGCCATCTGGACACGACGGCGGAGGTTGTTGACCTGTCCGCCGAGGAGATCGCGGTAGCGCGCGTTGGGCTGCTCGCCCAGCACGTCCTCTCCGACGTCGTCGCTACGGTCGTGTACCTCCTGAGGGCCGACCCAGCTGATCTCGGCGTCCAGATGCTTCTCGGCCAGGTTGCTTCGCAGCTCCTCCCGCCACGGGGCGTGGATCTCGCCGGCGAGGTAGATCGTCAGGTCGTTCATGGATGCCTCCGTTGTGGTCTCATGTGAGCCGGCGAAAGCTGTCTGCAGAAGACGGCCGCCGATACCGTGGTGAGCCAATGCGCGTCCTCGGGGTCCAATGCTGCACGCGCGCGTCCCGGAGCGCCATGAGGGGACGCGAGCCGCATGGTTCAGCGCGTGGTAGTTTCCCTCCGAACGTGCCGACCTGTCCGCCCCCATCGCCCGGAAGCGTCCCCATGACCCAGCATATCAGCGGCTCGCCCTCTCGGCTCCCGTCACCCAAGACGGTGGCCGCCCCCGACTCCTTCGAAGCGAAGGGCTCCTGATGGCCTGGGTGGAGCCCATCGCCCGCGTGCTCGAAGGCGCAGGCGTCATGATCATGGTCATCGGCGCCATCATATCGACGGGAGTCTTCGCCGTCGCGGCGCTCCGTGACCGCCAATTCGAGCAGGTCTATACCCGGTACCGAGCGAATCTAGGGCGAGCCATCCTCCTCGGGCTGGAGTTCCTGATCGCCGGCGACATCATCGCGACCATCCTGGTCGAGCCGACGTTGCAGAGCGTCGGCTCACTCGGGCTCATCGTCCTCATCCGGACCTTCCTGAGCTTCTCCCTCGAAGCGGAAATCGAGGGTCACCTTCCCTGGCGCCGGCACGAAAAGGGCACGTCCTGACACCGCAGCGGACGCCGGGTACGGTCAAGTGAGGAGCACGGCGAGCCCCACGACGAGCAACAGGAGCACGCAGCCCACGACCCGCCCGCCGGCCAGTAGCAGGTCCCGGTCGGCGAGCCGGGAGGCCACGGTGCGGGCCAGCCTCCATCCCCGCTTCAGCGCTCGCGCCGGGAGATCCCCGCCCGCGAACCAGGCTTCACCGTGAAGCTGTCCGACACGCCGGACCAGCGTCTCGACGGGAACGAGCAAATCGCCTGCCGGAACGCGGATCTTCTGAAGGCCGAGTAGCACCGCCGGCCATCGGGCGACGACGCATGCGAGGATGATGCCCCCGAGCACGGTTGCCGAGGCCGTGGCCCAGGAAGCGAGAGGACCGGACGGCCCCGCGCCGCCGACTTCGGGGACGACGTGGGGAAGCCACCAGGGTCCGGCCACGCCGACCAGAAGGAGCACCGCCCAGGGCGAAACAAGCGTCGCGGTGGCGCGAAGGAACGACGCCGAGCGCTCGGTCGAGCCCGGCTCCGTCGCTTCCCGGCCCTCGCGCCGCTCCATGCGGCGCATCAGCAGAAGAAGGAAACGAGCCAGCAGGACCGTGGTCCCGACGCCCGCCGCCGTCAGAACGATCCCCAGCGAGCCGTTCAGCCCGGGCGCGAGGTCGTAGACGGCCTCCTTCAGGGTGGCCTTGGACATCGCCCCGGTCGACCCCGGCGCTCCGCTCAGCGCGAGCGCCGGAAGGGCCGCCCCGCCCAGCACCCAGGTCTTCCAGCGCCCGGTGACCCGGCGGAGCGGTATCCGGTCCACCACGCCCACCGACAGGAAGAGCGCCCCCTTCGCGACGGCGTGGTGCACCGCGTACACCACGACCGCGAGGATCGCGACCGGGGCGGCTGCGCCGCCTCGTACGGCGAGCCCCATCCCGAGGGCCATGAAGCCCATCTGGCTCACGCTCGAATAGGCGAGCACGGTCTTGGGGTCGTCCTGCGCGAGCCCGACCGCGACCCCGTACAGCGTCGCAATCGCCCCCACGGCGATCAGCGCGCCGCCCACCGTGGGGAGCGCCGCCTCGGGCGGGAGGTAACGGATCCACGCGAGCAACCCGCCCTTGATCATCGCCCCACTGAGCAGCGCGCTCGCCGCGGTAGGGGCAACGGGGTGCGCAAGGGGCAGCCACAGGTGGAGCGGCACGAGCCCGGCCTTGATGCCGAATCCGAAGACGACCAGCGCCGCGAGGCCCTCGGCGTGGCCCGCCTCGGAAACGACACCCCAAGCGCGCGCCATGTCGGTTCCGAAGCCCGGCGCTCCGTCCGCCGCCGCGCCCAGCATGAAAAGCGCCGTCAACACCGCGATCTCACCCAGCACGGCGAGGACGATGTAGACCCGTCCCGCCCGGAAGGCCTCCTCGTCCGAGCGGTGTACGATGAGGCCGTACGCGGCGAAGGTCATGACCGCGAAGAACAGGTAGAACGAAAGCCCGTCGGCGGCCACGACGAGACCCAGGTTACCCGCCATGGTCGCCACGAAGAAGCCGAGGAAGCGACTCTTCTCGGGATCGTCCCGGTGGTAGCGCGCCGCGAACGCGCCGACCACGAGCCAGAGCAACGCGGTCACCAGAAGGAACGCGCGCGCCACTCCGTCCACTTCGAAGCGGAGCCCCGTCATGACGCCGACGGTGGCCCACGACGCCCCCTCGGCGGTGGGAACGAGCGCGAGGACCAAAGCCGGGAGCGCCGCCCAGGGTGCCACGAGCTGAAGGAGCGGGCGCAGCCGTGCGATAGGCCAGAGCACGGCGATGGCCGCCGGGAGGCCCGGAGTCAAAATCAGGAGCAGCTCGGCGAAGCCCAGGCTCACAGAACCCCCCGCTCCACGATGAGCCTCGTCCACCCGAGCGGGCTCCAGGGGGCGCCGGCGAAGACGCCCGCGGCGAGCGCCAGAGCGGCCGTGACGAGGGCCGGTACCACCAGCTTCCAGTCCGCCTCGAGCCAGCGGCCCCGGCCGACGTCCTGCCAGATGGCGTTCCGGTCGTCGAACCAGGCCGTACGCAGGATGGGCAGGAAGTACGCCGCATTCAAGGCGCTGCTGACCAGCAGCACGGGAATCGCCCACCCTGCCCCGCTGTCCAGCGCGCCGATCCCCAGATACCACTTGCTCGCGAACCCGGCGAGGGGCGGCAGACCGATCATCCCGAGCGCGCCGACCGAGAACGCGAGCATGGTGAGCGGCATGCGCCGCGCCACACCGCCCATCTCGCTGACCTTCTTGACGTGTAGCGTCTCGGAGAGCAGCCCGGCGCAGAAGAAGAGGGTGATCTTCATGATCCCCTGGTGGACGAGATGCACTACGCCGCCGATGTGCGCAGTAGGCGCCAACAGCGCCGCGCCCAGCGCGATGTAGGACAGCTGGCTCACCGTGCTGAACGCGAGTCGCCTCTTGAGGTCGTCCTGCTGGAGCGCGCGCAGCGATCCGTAGATGATCGTCACGGCGGCGAGCCCGGCCACGAACTGCGCGAGCCCGAGCCCCGTGGCGACCTCGATCCCGAAGATCGAGTGCAACAGGCGCAGCAGGCCGAAAGCACCGGCCTTTACGACGGCGACGGCGTGCAGCAGCGCGCTGACCGGAGCCGGCGCGACCATGGCCACCGGCAGCCATCCGTGGAGCGGGAAGAAGGCGACTTTGACGCCGACCCCGGCCAGGAGCAGGAGGAAGACGAGGGTGTAGGCGCCCGGCGCCGCGGCGACCGCCTCGGGCGCCACCATGCCCCCGGCCTGGAAGTCCACCGATCCGGCCAGGGCGTTCAACGACAGGGCGCCGACCATCAGGAAGGCGCCGGCGGTCAGCGTGTAGACGAGATAGGTCCGGCCGGCCTGCACCGCCTCTTTCGTGCCGCGGTGGACGATGAGCGGGTACGTCGTCCAGGTCAGCGCCTCGTAGAAGAGGACGAAGGTGAAGAGGTCACCGGCCATGGCCAGACCGGTGGTTGCCGTCACGCAGAGGCTGAAGAACGAGAAGAACCGCGTCCGGTTCGGCGACCCCTCGAGATATCCCACCGCGTAGATCGTCGTGACCAGCCACAGGCCCGCGGACAGGGTCACGAAGAGGAGCGCGAGGGAATCCCCCACCAGCGTGAGCTCGAAGCCCGGGAGGACCTCGAAGCTCCACTCGTGCCGGACCCCGAGCGCGACGCCCCAGAGCATGAGCCCGACGAGGAGGACCTTGAGGACGGCGCCGACCAGGTTCAACGTCGTGCGGAGTGCATGCTGCTCCTCGCGCAGCAGCATGATGCACAGCCCCGGCACGAAAGAGCTCAGCACGACCAGAAGGGGGAGCGCCGTCCAGCCGGTGGCGGCCGAGACGGCAGCGCGCATCACCTCCATGGGCCGACGCCTCCGATCTGAAGCAGCTCGATAATCTCGACCCCTCGCAGCCCGAGCAGGACCGCCACGACGGCAAGCGCGAGCGCGGCCCATTCCATGCGACGCGGCACGGCCCGGAAGTCTCCCGGGTCCTCGGGCGCGTCGAACGCCTCCCGGGCGACCATCAGCACATAGGCGAGCGTCAGCAGGCCACCCACCGCGATGACCACGGCCCAGATCCAACGTCCCGCCTCGAGAGCGGCTCCGAGCAAAAGCCACTTCGCGAGGAAGCCGCCAGAGGGAGGGACGCCGGCGAGGCTGAGCCCACCGAGCCCGAAGGCCAACAGCGACATGGGAAGCCTCCGGGCCACGCCCGAGATCGACTCGATGGCGTCATCGGCGACCGCGTAGGTCATGTTCCCGGCCGCAAGGAACATGGCGGCCTTCGCCAGCCCGTGGCAGAGCGCGTGGTACATCCCTCCACTCCACGCGTCGACGCTCCAGGCACCCGATCCGGCGTCCGCCGACGGCTGCGTGAGGAGCGGGAACATCACGAAGAGGTACCCGAGCTGAGCCACCGTGGAGTACGCGATCAGGCGTTTGAGGCTGACCTGACGGAGGGCCATGACCGAGCCCCACACGATGGCCCCGGCTCCGAGCGTGCCCATGAGAACGAGCGCGCCCTGGGCGTCCGCACCGGGAAGCGTGAGCCCGAAGACGAACAACCAGAGCCGCACCACCACGTAGAACGCCGACTTCACCACCAGCGCCGAGAGGATGGCGCTCGCCGGGGCCGGCGCGGCGGCGTGGGCCGGGGGCAGCCACGCATGCAGAGGAAAGAGCGCGGTCTTCGCGGCGAGGCCCGCCGTCATCAGGGCGAGCGCGGAGGCGGAAGCGAGCCCCGAGGGTCGCGCCTGGGCGAGCTGCTCCAGCGAAAGCGTCCCGTGGACGAGGTACAGGATCGCGATCCCCAGCAGGAACAGCATCGATCCGGAGAGCGAGACGAACAGGTAGCGCATGCCCGCCTGGGTCGCCTTCGCGGTGACCGCCAGCGTGACGAGCGCCGCCGCGGACAGCCCGACGATCTCCAGCATGACGTACAGGTTGAACAGGTCGCCGGAGAGGAAGACCCCGTTGAGCCCAGCCCACAAAAACAGGCTGAGCGGCGCGAAGTAGCGGGCGCCCCGCGCACCCGGAGTGCTGTAATCACCAGATGAGGCAGCCTCTCCGAAGTAGATGCTCGCGTAGACACCAACGGCCGTGCCGACGACGGCGGCGAGCGCGACGAACACAACCGAGAGCCCGTCCACGTAGAGCTCGATGCCGAGGGGACGTCCCCATCCACCGAGCGCGTGGCGTGCCACGCCGTTCACGCGCACCGTGAGATAGAGGCCCGCGGCCGAGGCGAGGGAGCCTGCCGCGCCCAGGGTCATCCCCGCGAGAATCGACCGGCGGCCGCCAAGGAGGCTCACGAGGGCCCCGACGACCGGCGCAACGATGGCCAGCGTACTCCAGATCTCCACCGAGATCACGTGCGTGGCCCGGGCGAGTCGACTTCCGGTTCGGTTCTTTCGGCCGGGGGGCCGGGGGCGTCTTCGGAGAGAAACGGTCCTCCGGAGCGGACGACCACGCGCAAGGCCATGCCGAGCGCGAGTGCCGACGAGGCGGCGGCGACCACGATCCCGGTGAGCACCATGGCCTGGGGCACGGGGTCGGCACCCTCGCCGGGAAGCCTGGGCGCCGCCGCGATCAGGATCAGAAAGATGCCGCTGCCCATGAAGTTGACGCCCAGGATCTTCCAGAAGAGGTGAGTCCGACCCATCGTGCCGACCAGCCCTGCCACGAAGACCGCCGCACCCGCGATGACATAGGCGATCTCGGAGCTCACTCGTCTTCCTCCGGACTCCGGATCAGGGCGCCATCGAGCGTCAGCGTTCGCCCGAGCGGGTCACCCGTCGGATCGACGGTTGCCAGCCGTGGGTCGACCTCCGGAGCCGCCGGGACGTCGATGAACAACTCCAGCAGGATGACCGCGATGGACAGCGTGAGCACGCCCTCCAACACGAGCGTGATCGCATAGCCCCAGCCTTCCGGGTAGGCGAGGAACGAACCCGTCCATGGCATGAGCCCCACGCCGACGCACACGAAGAGGGCGAGACCCATGGTGCCGAGAACCCGCACGGCCGGCGCGCCTGAAGTGATCGGCCGCATGAGTCCGCTCGCCGTCAGCAGGACACCGACGCCCGCGAGTAGCGCGGCGGCCTGGAACGCGCCCCCCGGGCCGCTCGATCCGGACCAGACCAGATAGACGGCCAACACGCCCGCCACCGGAGCGACCAATCGGGTGAGCGTCTCGAGCACGGGATCCTCCCGAAGCTCCTTCGGGTCGCGGGCGAAGTTCCGGTTGCCGCGGTCCAGCGACCATACGGCCACCATGGCCACGACCAGGGCGCAGACTTCGAAGAGGGTATCGTAGGCACGAAATCCCAGAAGCACTCCGGTGACCGGGTTGGACACGCCCGTCTGCTCGAGCGAAGTGCGCACCTCCTGGGCGAGCATGGCGTCCCGGAGCGGTATGCCCACGAGGATGGTCATCAGCGTCACGGCGAGCACCCCAGCCGCGCCGACGGTCGCGACCCGCAGCACTCCGCATCCCGATCCGGACCCGCGATCGATCACGTAATCCGGACCGGCATCGGACGCGCCCGGCCCGGTCCGCGCGAGGCGCTGGAAGGCGTTCAAGAAGAGCGCCCCCGTCACACCGGCGCCGAGCGCGGCCTCCGCCAGTGCCACGTCCGGCGCGCCCAGCCTGACCCAGGCCAGCGAGAGCGTCAGGCCGACGGCGATGAACAGCACCACGGCCTCCAGGAGATCCCTGGTGAGCATGGCCCGAGCCACGAGCGCCACGAGGAGGACGGCCACGCTCACGTCGAGCGCCCAGACCAGCGTACTCACCGGCCCTCCCCCGAGTCGCCCAGCCACGGCTCGAGGCCCTGCCGGAGAGCCGATCGCGCCAACAGGTGGCATACCGTCGCGGCCGCCACGAGAACGAGGAACCAGGTGAGGACGAGCTGGAGGCGCGTCGCCCACGCCATGGGCTGGAGGATGAGCCCGGCCACGAGCATGCCCATGCCCAGATTGTCGGCCTTGGTGAGCGCGTGGAGCCGGCAGTAGAAGTCCGGGAAACGCAGCAGCCCTACGGTGCCGGCGAAGAAGAAGAACGCGCCGGCCGTGAGGAGGAGGACGGAGAGGACCGCCGTCATCGGGCTCCTTCGGGCGTGCCCGCCGTCTCTGGCTGGGAGCTGTCCCCGTCCCCATCGCTGTCCCCGTCCCGGGGCTTCCTGACCCAGCCCCGCTTCACGAACGCGACCGACATCACGACGGCCAGCACCGCGAAGACGAGCGCCACGTCACGGAGCGCGGGGGTATCGGTGGCCGTCGCGAGGACGAGCAGCATCGCCACCCCGTGGGTCCCGAAGAGCTGGGCGGCGACCATGCGATCGCCCGGCGTGGGGCCCCGCGCCACACGGATGAGCCCCAGGCCCAGGTTTAGCATGAGCAGCACGGCGATCCCCAAGAGGAACGAAGTCATTCTTCGCGGCTCCGGAACAGGGCATCCACGCGGCGCTCCAGCTCGACCACCCTCGACTCCGACCGCTCCCCTCCGACCAGGAGGTGAACCGTCAGCACGTCGTCACGAAGGTCCGCCGCGAACGTCCCGGGCAGGAGGCTCAACGCGTTGCTCATGAAGACGCGGGCCGAACTCGAAGGCAACGAGAGTTGGTGGGTCATGACTCCCGGGGAGATGGGAAGCGCCGGGCTCAACGCCCTGCGGCTCACATCCCAGCCGCCGAGCACGGACTGACCAGCGAAGTAGAGACCGAAGCGCGCCAACCGCAGCGGGCGAATCCCGACCGGGCTCATCCGGCTCGCGTAGAGCCGTAGGCCCACCCCCGTCGCGACGGCCACCACCCCCGCCATCCACGAGCCGGGTACCGGCTCCAGGATCCACCAGACGAGGGCCAGGAAGGCCACCCATGCCAAAACTCCGCGGATCAATGCGCCCCCCGTCCGATGTCGTACGGTGATGTGAGCTCACCGTAGGGTATTCAACCCTCGCCTTGCTTACCAGCGCGGAACGCGCCGAAGCCGCTCCCGCACGGGGTCAGTCGGCTCCGAGTCGCTCCTCCACCTCGGCGACCGCGTTCAGCACGTCGACCACCGAATCCGGATTCACCGATATGGAATCGATCCCCGCCTCCACCAGGAACGCGGCGAAGTCGGGATAGTCGCTCGGAGCCTGGCCGCAGATCCCGACGGGTCGACCGGCCGCGTGAGCGCGTTCGACGACCATCTCGATCATCTCCTTGACGGCGGGATCCCGCTCATCGAAGAGCTCCCGCAGTCGCTCCGAATCCCGATCCACGCCCAGCACCAGCTGGGTGAGGTCGTTCGACCCTATCGAGAATCCGTCGACGCGCTCCGCGAACTCCTCGGCCCGGAGCACGTTGGAGGGGACCTCGCACATGACGTAGACCTCGAGGCCGTTCTCGCCGCGTCGTAATCCTTCTTCCCCCATCGCCTCGAGCACCCGGTCCGCCTCGGCGGGCGTGCGACAGAACGGGATCATGGGGATGACGTTCAGGAAGCCCATCTCTTCGCGAACGCGCCGGAGCGCCCGGCACTCCAGCCCGAAGCCTTCCCGGTACTCGTCGGCGTAGTAGCGGACGGCGCCGCGGAAGCCCAGCATCGGGTTCTCCTCCTTGGGCTCGAACTGCGCTCCCCCGAGCAGCGCGGCGTACTCGTTGGTCTTGAAGTCGCTGAGACGGACCACCGCGGGATGGGGGTGGCACGACGCGGCCACCCGGGCGATGGCCCGGGAGAGACGATCGACGAAGAACTCCGTCGGCTCCTCTCCACCCAGGCGCTCCTCGATCTTCCGTCGCACCTCCTCGTCATCGAGGCTGTCGAACTGGGTGAGCGCCACGGGATGGATTCCAATCAGATCGGCCACGATGAATTCGATCCGGGCGAGTCCGATGCCCTTCAGCGGCAGCCGCCACCACCGGAAGGCCGTGGCGGGATCGGCGACGATCATCATGATCGGCGTGCGTACGTCCGGGAGCGCGTCGATGTCGACGTCCCGCTCGTCGTAGGCGAGCCGACCCTCGTACACGATCCCCTCGGCCCCTTCCGCGCAGGACACCGTCACCTCGTCCCCGCTCTCGATGAGCTCGGTCGCTCGACCGGTGCCGACGATCGCCGGGATCCCGAGCTCGCGGCTCACGATGGCCGCATGGCTCGTGCGCCCGCCATGGTCGGTGACGACGGCGCTGGCGCTCTCCAGGATCGGGCCCCAGTCGGGATCCGTCCGGTCGGTGACGAGGACGGCGCCATCCTCGAACCGGTCGATCTCGTCGGGCGAGTCGAGCCGGATGGCGGTTCCCACGGCGATGGCGCTCCCGATGGCGGCGCCCCGCACGACGGGCTCACCCCGCTCCCGGAGCTCGTACACCTTCAGCCGTCCGCCCGCCTCGCGCGACCGCACGGTCTCCGGTCTGGCCTGGACGATGAAGATCTCCCCGGTCTCTCCGTCCTTGGCCCATTCGATGTCCATGGGGCGCTCGTAATGCTCCTCGATGACGACACCCCACCTGGCCAGACGCAGCACGTCGTCGTCGTCGAGCACGAAGCGGCGGCGATCCTCCGCGGAGACCTCGACCTCCTTTACGCCGCCCCCATCGTTCTCGGCGCCGTAGACGATCTTCACGTCCTTGTCCCCGACGCGCTTCTCGATGATCGGGACCAGGCCCTCCTCCTCGAGAAGAGGCTTGAAGACCATGAAGCGGTCCGGGGTGACGATACCCTGCACGACCGATTCGCCGAGACCCCACGCCGCGTCGATGAGGACGACGTCGGGAAAGCCGCTCTCGGTATCGAGGGTGAACATGACGCCGGCACCGCCCAGGTCCGACCGGACCATCCGCTGCACCCCCACGGATAGGGCGACCTCGAGGTGATCGAAGCCCTTCTCTTCCCGGTACGAGATCGCGCGGTCGGTGAACAACGAAGCGTAGCAGTTCCGGCAAGCCTCGAGCAGCGCGTCTTCGCCGCGCACGTTCAGGAACGTCTCCTGCTGCCCGGCGAACGACGCTTCCGGGAGATCCTCGGCCGTAGCGCTGCTTCGCACGGCCACGGCGATAGGCTCTTCCCCGTGTCGGCCCGACAGCTCCCGGTACGCGGCCCGGATCGCGTCGGCCACGTCCTCTGAAAAGTCACCTTCCCGGAACATCTTCCGGATGCGGCTGCCGACGTCGCCCACGCGCTCGAGGGTTTCCAGATCGGAGAGCACATCGCGGATCCCCTGCTCCAGACCGTTCTCCTCGACGAAACGACGGTAGGCGTCAGACGTGGTGGCGAATCCACCGGGCACGCGAACGCCCTGCTCGGCGAGAGCGCCGACCATCTCTCCCAACGACGCGTTCTTCCCTCCAACGAGCGCGACATCGCCTTGATCTAGCTCCTGGAGGCGTCGTACCCAGCGGTGCTCGGGGTTGCTCGTCGGTTGCTTCGTCTTGTCCGTGTCGTCGCTCATAGGTCTCTCTCATCTCTTTCGGTTAGGCTGCCATCAGCGCTCTTCCTCCGGGGCCATCCTCCAAGGCGAGCAGGAGCTCCCGTACGCGCGGCGCCATGGCG
>JBBDSM010000030.1:1257-4525 GCA_040904945.1 Gemmatimonadota bacterium | reverse complement strand
CTCGCCAGCGGGGTCTCCATCGCGAACGCGGAGGGGCGGATCATCTACTCGAACGGGGCGGCGAACCGCATTCTCGGCACCCCCCGCAGCGACGCCCCACCGTCGGAATGGGCCGACCACTACGGTGTGTTCGTTCCGGGCACGGACACCCCCTTCCCTGAGGCCGATTACCCGTTGATGCGAGCCCTGAGGGGCGAAGACGCAGACGACGTGGAGCTCCTGATTCGCAATCCGGCCCACTCCGGCGACGTCACGATCCAGTGCTCAGCCCGTCCTTTGAGAAACGGCGGGGAGGCACTCACCGGCGCCGTCGTGATCTTCCGCGACGTCACTGCACTGAAAGAGGCCCTCGCCGATCTGGAGCGCTCCAACGACGAGTTGCGCCAAGCGCAGCGAATGAAGGAGGAGCTCAACGCATTCATCGTGCACGACCTCAAGAACCCCATTTCCACAGTCCTGGGCCTCGCCGACCTCATGGAGACGGCGGAAGAGATCGACCCCGACCAGGTGCGCGCCGATGCCGCCGAGACCCGGGCCGCCGCCGAGCGCATGCACCGCATGGTGTTGGACCTGCTCGATCTCCAGCTCTCGGAAGACGGAGCCCTCGAGATCGAGCGTGAGCCCGTGCCGGTCCGGAGCCTCCTCGAGGAGGTCGCCCAGGCCCTCCGCGCCCGGGCTCCGGGCATCACCGTCGGGGAGGTCGCACCGGGCCTGACCCTCGAGATCGACCGCTCGCTGACCTTTCGGCTGCTGACGAACCTGGTCGACAACTGCGTGAAGTACGGACCGCCCAAGGGGCGGATCGTGCTCGAGGGGTCGGCCGAGCGTGACGGCTCGGCCCTCCTGTCCGTGCAAGACGAAGGACCCGGCGTTCCGGAGGAACTCAAGGAGCGGATCTTCGACAAGTACGCGCAGCTGGAGCGTGACCTGGGCCGGCGCGCCGCGGATAGCCGTGGCCTCGGGCTGCGGTTCTGCCGGGTCGTGGCGGAGGCGCACGGGGGAGAGATCTGGGTCGAGAACGTGCAGCCGAATGGAGCGCGGTTCATCGTGAAGCTGAATACCCCATCTGGAGACAACCATGTCGTTCCGTAAGGCCCCCTTCCACGTCGCCATCGCATGCGTCGCGCTGGTCGTCGCCACCGGACCGGTCGCCGCACAGGATGGTCCTCGCTTCTCGACCGAGCTCGCGCTCGACATCCGATCGCCCCAGGTCGCCGACGTCACCGACGACGGGAGGCTGGCGGCCATCGTGGTCCGCACCCGCCGGGGACGGGTGGACGTGGACCACGAGCGCTTCGGCGACCCGACGTATGTGGCGCCGAGCCTCGTTACGGCGTTCGTGCTCGACACGCGCTCGGGGGAGCGGACGTGGCTCCACGAAAGCCCGGACCAGGTGGAGGGGTTCACCTGGTCCCCCGACGGGACTCGGCTCGCGTACCTCCACTACGACGGCGACGGGCACCGCTTGCGGGTGTACGACGCGGCTTCAGGCGCATCCCGCGAGGTCGAGCTCGACACCGATCTCCCCATCGCGTCGTCGTCCCCGTTGGTCTGGTCCCCGGACGAAAGCCAGCTGCTCATGGCCGTGCGCCCCGCCGGATGGGCGGAGCGCGCGCGCGACGCATTCCACTCTGTGACCGAGGCGCCGGTCATCGTCCAGGACTCACGCAACGACTTCCTCGCGTGGGACCGGGTGCGGAACATGGCCGACGAGCGCACCACCGTGCTCGTCTCGGTCGCCGACGGATCGGTGCGTGAGCTTCTCGACGAGATGGTCCCGGAAGACCCGGCGTTCTCGCCCGACGGAGCGCACCTGACGTACAGCACCGCCGTCGATACGAAAACGTCGTATACCCGCAGAGACGGCACCGATTACGGGCTCTACGCCATGGATCTCGCGAGCGGAGAGGTCACGGAGCTCGTGGCCCCATCCGAGGACCGCGTCGCGGTCGAGTGGAACGACGCGCTCGACGCGTACGCCTTCGTGGAAGAGGGCGCGGTCATGGTCCGACGTGTCGGTGAGGACGAGCCCATCGACGTCACCGAGCGGCACCGAGACCAGCCCGGGGACACCGCCAAGCTGGACTACGGCCTGGAGCGGTGGAGCCCGGACGGCGGGCGCCTCCTCCTGACCGATTCTTCGGGATGGCACGTGCTGGACCTCCAGTCCGATGAGCTCCGGACCGTCCTTCCGCTGGAAGAGGACGAAGACGCCCGGCCCCGCCGGAGCGTCGAGCAGTGGTCCGACGACGGGCGGTTCCTCTACTTCACCTACTCCGCCCGCGACCGGTGGGAGCGCGGCCTCAAGCGGCTCGACCTGCAGAGCGGCGCCGTGGAGGACCTCGTGCTCGACGACGGCGTCTACGGAGACTGGCACGTGAGCGCCGACGGGGGCACCGCCGTGTACACGCGCTCGGACGGAGATCGTCTGGATGACGTGTGGACGCTCGGCAACGGGTCCGACCCGAGCCGCCTGACCGACCTCAACCCCCAGCTCGAGGACGTACCCCTCGCCCGCACCGAGCTGGTCGAGTACCTCGACGTCGACGGCAACACGCTCTACGGCATCCTCTACTACCCCATCGATTACGAGCCGGGACGCGCCTATCCGCTGGTCGCGGAGATCTACGAGGAGTACTTCGACAACGGGTTCAACGAGAACATGAACCTCGTCACCGCCCGGGGATGGTTCGGCTTCCGTCCGTCGGTCCGGTTCGAAGAGGGCTACCCGGGCGAAGCCTGGCTCAAGGCGGTTCCGAACGCGGTGAACGCACTCATCGAGCGGGGCCTCGTGGACCCGGACCGGGTCGGCGTCTACGGCCAGAGCTACGGCGGATACGCGGTGAACCTGCTCATCACCCAGACCGACCGCTTCGCGGCGGCCGCGAACGTCTCCGGCAAGGTGAACATCATCTCCTTCCTCGGCGATTCGCCGAAGATCACCACGCGGAACTACGCCGCCGCCGAAGTGGGCCAGGACCGCATCGGCGCGACGCTCTGGGAGCAGCCCCACAAGTACGTCGCGACGTCGGCGGTCATGTTCGCCGATCGTATCGAGACGCCGCTTCTCATGATGTCCGGTGAGGGCGACTGGAACGTGCCCGCCACGAACCAGCGCGAGATGTACTACGCGCTCCGAAGGCTCGGGAAGGAGGTGGTCTGGGTGCACTACACCGCAGGAGGGCACGGGGCCGGGCGCGCCAGCACGGTGGCCGACTTCCACGACCACTGGCAGCGCATGCTCGACTGGTTCGGGGAGCACCTGGAG
>JBBDSM010000030.1:0-1157 GCA_040904945.1 Gemmatimonadota bacterium | reverse complement strand
TGCCTCGTGCATTGTCCGGGCTCTGGCCAACCGTGGTCACATGTGACCGATCAACCGGGAGTCGCCCAACCAGCAGCCAAGGAGTCGTCCGACCGTGTGACCCGAAGGCAGATTCGGGGATCCGGGCTCCTCCTTTCAGGCCGTGGCGTGGGACAGGGCCTCAAGTTCCTCGCGGAGCTCATGGTGGTACGCTACCTGAGCACCGAGGGCTATGGGTCGTGGACGTACGCTCTGGCCGCGGTCACGTTCCTCCGCGGCATGTCTGCCCTCGGCCTCAACCGGGCGCTTAGTCGATACCTACCCCTGCACCTCGAGCGCGGGGAGTTTCAGCAGTTCTATGGCGTGCTCGTGTTCGTGTTCGGCGCGCTGGCCGTGGCCGGTACGCTCGTCGTCGCGGGCTTCTACGCCCTACCGGAGAAGGTAGCCGCCTTGGCGGGGGTCTCCGCCGAGCAGCCTCTCGCGCTCCTGTTCATCGTGATCTTCCTGGTACCCGTCGAGATCATCGACAACGGGCTCACAGGCGTGAGCGCGGCATTCGGAGATTCCCGCACGATCTTCGTGCGAAGATTCCTTCTGCACCCCGGTCTGCGAATCGCCGTTGCGGGGGTTCTCGTCCTTCTGAAGGCCGACATCACCCTGCTCGCCTACGGGTACCTGTTCTCCGGCGTGGTGGGGATCGCCTACTACGGCTGGGCCGTAGCCGTCCAGATGCGGGCCCGCGGCCTGCTGGACCGTGGTCTCTTGCGCGGCTTGCGACTACCGGTGCGCAAGGTTCTTTCCTACACGACACCCGTCATGGCCTCGGACTGGTGCTCGATCTTCATGCTCACGGCAGGTCCCTTGCTTCTCGGCTACTTCACCGACATGAGCACCGTGGCTCTCTACCAGGTCGTAGTTCCGGTGGCCGCGATGAACACCCTGGTGGCGCAGAGCTTCACCATGCTGTTCGAGCCGTCGGCTTCGCGGCTCTACGCAAGAGGTGATGCATCGGGTCTGAACGATCACTACTGGCGCACGGCGGTCTGGGTGGCAGTGCTCACCTTCCCGCTGTTCGCACTGTCGTTCACGGCGTCCATTCCCCTGACGGTCTTCTTGTTCGGAGAGCGCTACGCCGCGGCCGGACCGATCCTCACGTTGCTCGCGGCGGGCCACTTCAT
>JBBDSM010000029.1:0-10615 GCA_040904945.1 Gemmatimonadota bacterium | reverse complement strand
CCTCAGATGGCGCGGCGCAGCACCGCCTGGACTCGCGCCAGGAAGCGGTCCGCGTCCACGGACTTGTCCACGTAGTCGTCGGCCCCGGCGTTGAGGAGCTCGGCCTCGAGCTGGTCGCTTCCCTTCCCTGTGCGGATCAGCACCGGGAGCGCCGCCGTCTCGACGGAGCCGCGGATCTGATCGAGGACCTGCCGTCCGTCCAGACCCGGCATCTGTAGGTCCAGCACGACCAGTCGGAAGTCCTGGTCGTTCTTGAGGACATCGAGCGCCTTGTAGCCGTCCTCGGCGTCGTACACCTCGTATCCCTCCTTCTCGAGCAGCGTACGCACCATCACCCGCACCGACTCGTCGTCGTCGACGAGGAGGATGCGCGGCGGACCTTGTTCGGCCTCCTCCGGCACGTCGTCGAGCCCCTGACCCAGAACGCGCTCGATCTCGACCAGCGTGGTGCGGGACTGGGTCACCCACTCCAGCCCGACCTCGTGCAACGTCCGCATTCCGCCCTGGATCGCCACACGCTGCAGCGTGGACCACCCTTTCCGCTGCTCGATGGCCTGCTGGAAGCGGGGACCGACGATGAGCACCTCGTTCACCGGCAACCGTCCCCGGTATCCGGTGAAGCCGCACTCAGGGCACCCGACGGCGCGCACCACCGGCTCGATGCCGTGTCGTTCGGTGAGTCGCTTCTCGTCAGGGGTGAGCTGGCCACGCACGGGCTCGGCGCACGACGGGCAGACGCGACGGATGAGCCGCTGGGCGACGGCGCCGCGCAGCGTCTGCGAGATGGTGCTGAACTGGAGGCCCAGATCGGCGAGGCGTGCCACGATGCTCACTGCGTCGTTCGCGTGCACGGTGGTGAGGACCAGGTGGCCGGTCATGGCGGCCTGGGCCGCGGTCACGGCCGTTTCCTTGTCACGGATCTCACCGACGAGAATGACGTCGGGATCCTGGCGCAGCATCGCCCTGAGCGCGCCGGCGAACGTCATGCCCTGCTTCGTATGGACCTGGGTCTGCGTGACCCCGGGCAGCTCGTACTCGATGGGGTCCTCAACGGTCATGATGTTCACCTTGCCGTCGGCGAGCTCACGGAGGGCCCCGTAGAGGGTCGTGGTCTTACCCGAGCCCGTGGGCCCCGTGACCACCATGATGCCGTCCCGGTAGGCGAGCAGGCTGCGGAGCCGCTCGAGCTCCTTGGCCGGGATCTCGAGATCTTCCAGGGAGAGCGAGGCGCTCGAGTCGAGCACCCGGATCACGCACTTCTCGGCCCCACCGGCCGGAATGGTCGAGACGCGTAGGTCATAGGCCCGACCCCGCACCTGCACCCGCGCCTTGCCGTCCTGTGGGCGGAGGCGGTCCGCGATGTCGAGCTTCGAAAGCACCTTGATGCGCGAGATGACGCG
This sequence comes from Gemmatimonadota bacterium, assembly GCA_040904945.1. GTDB lineage: Bacteria > Gemmatimonadota > Gemmatimonadetes > Longimicrobiales > Gaopeijiaceae > JAWLHJ01. The sequence continues at coordinate 9,215 of JBBDSM010000029.1, read as the reverse complement.
GTTGAGCGCGGTCATCGGCAGGTCCATGTGCTTTCTGAGCACACCGTCCACGCGGTATCGGACGGAGCCGAGCCTGCGTCCTGGCTCGATGTGGATGTCGCTCGCGCTCTGAGCGATACCGTCGCGGATGATCAGGTTGGTGAGCTTCACCACCGGCGTGGCGGTCACCTCGTCCTGGCTGATCGACTCCGGGCCGAGCTCCTCCACGAGGCGCACGGCGTCCTCGCTCACGTCGTCGCCCAGACCGCCGAGAAGCGCATCCACCGCCTTCTCTGGCGAAAAACGCTGGTCCAGCGCGTCCTGGATGACGCCGGGAGACGCGACCTCGAACAGAGCCGTCCGTCCGGTGCTGAAGCCCAACGCCCGCTCCGCTTCCACGTCGGTCGGATCGCAGGTAGCGACGACGAAGTGCCGCTCGTCCTCGACGATCGGATAGATGTGGTGCTTACGCGCCATGGTCTCGGGAATGAGCAGCGCGGCATTCGGATCGGCGCGATCGAGCTGCGCGACGTTCAGTCGGAAATACTCGGCGACCAGCTCGGCCAGCTCGCGGTCCGTGAGGCCGTAGGCCTTGACCACGTCGCTCCACGCGTCGGACGCCTTGTTCCCGGCCGGGACGTCGGGACGCTCCTTGTCGCCGTAGCCGGCCCGTTCCGCGATGCGCACGAGCCAATGCACGGCCGGCCCCGGCGTCCCGGTCTTCTTCTTCGAGTTCTTCATGTCCGCGCCGCGATCGCTCATCGGCCTCTCAACGACGCCGCGCGCTTGTCGTGCTTCTCGCGGTACATGGCGCTGTCGGCCTCGGCCAACAGGTCCTCGAGCCGCACGCCCGGCTCGTCCTCATGGCGGGCCATGCCGACGCTGATCGCGAGTTGGTAGGGCTCAGGGCTGGTACTGTTGAACTCTTTCACACGCTCCCTCAATCGATCCACCAAGGATTCCGAGCTTTCGTCGGACGCCTCGAGCGCGAGCACGCCGAACTCGTCACCGCCGAGACGGGCGATGATGTCCGAGCGCCGGAACGTGGCCCGCAGTATGTCCGCCACCTTCACGAGGGCCCGGTCACCGACGTGGTGGCCGAGCGAATCGTTGATCGTCTTGAAGCGGTCGAGGTCCAGGAAGACCACGGTCACGCCCCGTCCCGAACGCCTTGCAAGCTTCAGATACTGCTCACCGAGGTCGGAAAAGCCGCGCCGGTTGTAAAGCCCTGTCAGGTCGTCGATGAGCGAGAGGCTGCGGAGCGCCGAGAACAGCCGATGCCGCTCGACCGCGTGCCGGAGCGAGCGCATGAGGAGGCCCGTGGTGATTTCGCTCTTCACCATGTAGTCCTGAGCACCGGCCTGGACGGTCGCCGTGGCCGTGGCCTCATCGGGCTCATCCGTCAGCACGACGATCGGCACGTCCGGGCTGAAGGCGTAGGCCCGGTCGAACGTCACCATCCCCTCGCTGTCCGGAAGATCGAGGGACAGCAGGATCGCGTCGAGGCCACCCCTCGTGAGGCGCGCGAGCGCCTGGCTCAGCTCAGAAGCCCACTCGAGGGTCATTCCAGCGTTCTCGGCCCCGGCGAGCTCCGACGCGAGCTCGTCGTGATAGGACTGGTCGGCGTCGACCAGCAACACTTTGATGGGCCGCTGCAGCAATGAGATCGTCCCGGGAGGCGGGTCAGGAGCCGACGTCTGTGGGTACCACCGGAGAAGGTAACGTGCCCGGGCCCGCGATGTCACGGCGAACCGGCCTCGAAAGCCCCCTACCGGCCTGCCGGCCCGCCTCTCAGGATCTCGCCGAAGAAGGCCGGCACCCGCGGATCGTCGGATTGGGCGAGCCAGAAAAGCGCCGAACGCCTGGTGTCCGCCGCGGGCGCGTTCCGCGCGAGGGTCATCAGGGCCTGGACGCTCTCCTCCGCGTCGCCCTGGGAGATGGCGAACACGGCCGCCTCCCGGATGTCCGCCTCCTCCAAGACGTCCCCGGCCGTGGCCACGAGCTCTTCGGTCACCACGTCGGCAGCCTCCTGGCCGAGCCAGAAGATCGCGCTCTTCCTCGTCCTTGACGGTGCATCACGGTCCTGCGCGATGTCGAGCAGCTCCGGCCACACCACGACCGAGTCCGCGATAACCGCCGCAATCAGCGCGCCATCGACGGCATCTCGCGCCAGGGGCGGGTCCGAACGTACGATGTCGTCGAGGAGCCAGCGGACCGCCACCTCCCCGGCGACGCGGCCCAGCTCCCGGCTCCCGCGAGCAGGCGATTGCCCGGGGGCCACCAGGTCGATATCGGTGGGCAGGCCTCCCGCGAGTATGACCTCAACGAGCGCCGAACCTTCGCGGCAGTCCCGCTCGCCCGTCGGCTTCTCGTCGCCACGGGAGATCCACGTTCCTCCCGTCACCGATCTTCCGCGACCCCCTCCGCCGCAGATGCGGGTCCCCGGCCGGACCGGATAGGAGAACGTCAGGCCTCCGTCGCCCACCGCCCGCGCGGCCTCGGCAATCTGGCCATCCACCGCTCCGGTGCCGAGGGCAAAGGCGGCGAGCGCCAGCACACCCGCCACCCAGCCCTTTCCCCGCGGCGGCGTCATCCGCGGAGCAGCGACATGAGGAAGTCCGGCACCCGCGGATCGTCGCTCTGTCCCAGCCAGAAGATCGCCTTCTGACGCAGCTCGGGGTCGTCGGCGTTCCGGGCCACCTCCATGAGGAAGTCGATGTCCGACTCCGATCCCCGTTGTGCCGCGACGAAGACCACCTGCCCGCGCATCTCGCTGTCCTCGAAGCTGTCGAAGAGGGAGCGGAGATCGATCTCGGAATCGGGCAGCGTTCCGGACTGCCCCGCCCAGAAGAGTGCGTTCATGCGGACCTCCATGTCCTCCGCCGGATCACGCGCCCGCTCCAGCAGCCAGGTACGCGCCGCGTCCGAGCCGCTCTGTGCGATGGCGAACAGGGCGTTCTCCTTCAGCTCCGGATCGTCGAGCGCCGGATACAGCTCGATGAGGTACCGGTCGCCCCCGGCGGTCGTGTTCTGCCCGATCCAGAAGATCGCTTTCCCCCTCAGCTCGTTCGACACGTCCGAGCGGGACGCATATCCCCGTAGCGCCTCCATGGCCCGAGTGTCGCCCGTTCGCTGCGAGATGCCGAAGAGGGCCTGCTCCCGAAGCTCCGGATCATCGCTTTCGGCCAAGATCGACTCGAGGGCGGCGAGCGCCTCCGGCGTCCGCACCTGGTGGAGCCAGAAGACGGCTTGGCCGCGGACCTCAGGATCCGGATCGGGATTACGGTGCGCCAGGTCGAGGAGGATATCGACCGATTCGCCGGTGAGCTTCTGCGCGATGAGGAACACCGCCCTAGCCCGCAGCTCGGCGCTGCAGGCGTCGCGCTGCCGGAGGACGTCTTGAAGGATGGGCAGAGCCTGGTCTTCGTTCATGTTCATGAGCGCGGACAGCGCTGCCAGCCGAGTCTCGTGTCCCGGCCCGCAAGGGACCTGCGCCTCCTGTGCGATCACCGCCGCGGCTCGCGCGTCGCCTCGGCGCGCCAACTCACCCTCGACCCTCACCCGCAAGGCGTCCGCGTCCTCCAGCGTCGACGCGTCGGGATGGCGCTCGGCCTGGAGCGCGAGCAGATCGACGGCCCTCCTCAGCTGAGCGGGCCCGCCATCACGGGACCGAGCGAACGCCTCCCAGTAGTAGGAGTCGGGCACATAGCCGGAGTCCGGGTGCTCGTCGCGGAGCTGCGCGAACGCCCGGGCCGCCGCATCGTACCGACCGCGCGCCAGCAGGTCGCGTGCCTGCTGATAGCTTCTGGCTCCCGGGTCCTCCTGGAGCCACGGAGCGGGCGCAAGCGCGCCCTCCCGACCTGCCATCCGTGCGGCAGCCCGCGCTTCGACGAGCCCTGAGTCGGATCCCACCCACCGGGACCCCGCGTCCTGACCCGCGATGTCATGCGCACCGAAGCCCCCGGCGATCGCCATGATCGCGACCACCGCGCCCCGAACGCTCGTCCTCATCCGTCCACCCATCGCCAGACCTCCCTTGTCGTCGTTCATGTTCGATTCATGCTCCCGCCATCGTGCTCGGCGCCGCCGAGCGGATGCGTGGCAGGATCTCACCCCGCTCCAGGCTCCGAATCATCAGATCCAGCTCCTCGCGGGCCCGTTCTTCGTCCATCCCGCTGGCCTCGGTCGCTCCGAGCACCTGAACCAGCACGAGCTCCAGATCGGAAAGGAGTTGCTGGACGTCGTCGCGCGTCTCACCTCTCGCGTCCATGAGCAGCCGGGTCTGCGCCAGGAGCGTCCGGGCCCACGGCCCGACCGATCCATCGACGCGTCCAGCGCGCGCGTCCGACCGGACCGTCGCGAGAAGAGACTCCGTGCGGCCGAAGTGCATGCGGGCCGCGAGCTCGAGACCCGACCCATCGGGCGCGGGGGCTTCGGCGATTGTCCCACCGGCCGGCGCGTTCGCCGTTCCTGTCGGCAGCAGAGGCCCTGCGGCAGACCACCGGCCGATACCGATTCCCAGCACCAGCAACGCTGCGGCGGCCACCGCCCATGGAGCCGCCGAGCGGAGTCGCCGGGGCCGTGCCGATCCTGGCCGCGGTTCCCGCCGGGCCCGCCCACCGACGAGGTCGATCACCCCGTCGACGTCCGCATCCTGGGCGGGGTCCGTGCCCGTGCCCGGTCCGCTCGCGGCGGTCATGCCAGCCTCGATGGCCGCCCACATCTCCTCGCGCGGCGCGCCGGGCGGCGCGTGGTAGGTCTCGCGCACCGCGTCGACCCATTCGGGGACGAAGCCCGGTACGGTCGGATCCCGACCGTCCTCGTGTCGATCGTTCGTCATACGTACTCCTGCATGGCATCGCCCAACGCTTCGCGCAGCTTGGCCCGGGCCCGCGATAGGCGGGCCTTCGACGTTCCCTCGGCCACGCCCAGTGACGTCGCGATCTCACCGTGTGCGTATCCCTCGAGATCGTGCATCAGGAAGACGGTGCGGTAGATGTCCGGGAGCTGATCGACGGCCTCCTCGATTCGTTCCCGCACCCCCGGCTCAGCGCGCTTCGAAGGTGCGGCAGCGAGGATTCCAGACACGTCGTCGAGCGCATGCTCGCGCTTGCGGTGCCGGTCCGCCTTGCGGATCCCGTTGAGCGCCACCGACACGGCGATTGAATGAAGCCAGGTGGAGAACTTCGCGTCCCCCCTGAACTGGTCGAGCTTCCGGTACGCACGGAGGAACGCCTCCTGCGTGAAGTCCTTCGCCAGCTGTTCTTCGCCCGCCATCCGATACATGAGTCGGTAGATCCGGTCCACGTTGGCATCGTAGAGACGTCGGAACGCGCGCTCGTCACCGTCGCGGGCCTGTTCGGCCCATTCGAATTCAGTCAACGGGGGGGAAGCCTCGCGGATTGACGTGTTCTCTCTTCTCACCCCGTGGGACACAGCGTTCGGCGGAACGGTTGCGTGCCGGGCACGGCCGGCCCACCGCCCGCCGTGCTCACCCCTCCGGATCGACGGGGAGCACGAGCCGCGCCTGAGCCCCCGGATGCCGGCCCCGGCCCTCGAGCACCAACGTGCCACCATGGGCCTCCACGATCTGACGGGACAACACGAGGCCGATGCCCGACCCCCCGGGCTTCGTCGTGTAGAACGGGACGAAGAGGTTGCCGGTGTCCGCGAGACCCGGGCCCTCGTCTTCGACGACCACGTGCACTTTCCCGTTGCGGCTCAGCCAACGGATCGAGACGCTCCCTCCGGTGCCGGCCTCCAGCGTCGCGTCGACGGCGTTCCGGACGAGGTTGATCAGCGCTTGCTCGAGTTGGTCCGGGTCGGCCCGGATGGTGAGGTCGGGTCCGGTGACGACGTCGACCAAGAGGCGGGTCTCGAGACCCGCCACCCCACGCACGAGCTCGGCGACCCGGACGGGGGCGAGCTCGGGCTTCGGGAGCCGTGCCAGCCGCGTGTAGGACGCCATGAACCGCCCGAGCGACTCCGCCCGGTTCGAAATGATCGAGAGCCCGCGCTCGGCGTCGTCGCCCAGCTCCCCGGGGAGATCGCTCTTCATGAGCAGCGATCGCAGGCTGCCGGAGATCGATTTGATGGGCGTGAGGGAGTTGTTGATCTCGTGGGAAAGCACGCGGATGATGCGTTTCCAGGCCTGGCGCTCCTCTTCCCGCAATGCACGGCTGAGGTCGGACAGCGCGATCAGCTGGAGGCGAGAGCCCTCCTGGCGGACGACGCTGCGCCGAAGCTCCCACCGCCCCGTGCCACCCGGAAACGACACCTCGAGCGTCCGCGGTGCGATGCCATGAAGGGTGTCGTCGAGCCGCAGGTCGGCCGCCGCGCGCCCGATGAGCCGGTCCGCCGGTTGAGCGAGGAGGCGCTCCCCTGCCCGGTTGACGATGCGCAGCGTCCCCTCCGGATCGAACGCGAATACGGCGACGTCGATCTCCTCGAGCACCTTGCGGAGCGTCTCGGTGGCCTCGACGGCGCCGAGCCGTTGATCCCTGAGGAGCGCCTCGAGGGCGTTGACCTCATGGTATACGAGGGAGAGCGGGTCGGCGGCGTCCACCACACGGGCGCGGATGGAGAAGTCGCCCTCGCGGAGCGCCGCGAGCATGTTGGCGAGCGTGCCGAGGGGCCGCACGACGTGCTCCCGGAGCGCGAGCGCGAGTCCGGTCCACGCCCCGACGACGACCACGGTGAGCGTCCACCGGAGCTCGACGGCCATCTCCCCGGTCCAGAGCAGGATCAGCGACAGAGCGACACCCGGCAGCCCGGTGAGCAGCGCGAGGAGCGCCACGCGGGTATCGTGCCCGAGCCGACGCCAGAAGCCGCTCACTAGCCGGCGTCGATGTCGTGGCGTTGGAGCCTCCGGTAGAGCGCGCTCCGGCTTAGCCCCAACCCCTCGGCGGCCTTGCTCACGTTCCCCTGATAACGCTCGAGCGCCTTCTCGATGAGCACGCGCTCGGCCTCGTCCAGAGTGAGCTCGTCCATTGGCGCGGACCCCTCGTCCCGACGTCGCAACCCGAGGTCCGACGCCTCGATGCGGGAGCCTCGAGCCATCAGGACCGACCGCTCGACCGAGTGCTGCAGCTCCCGGACGTTCCCGGGCCATCCGTGCCTCATGAGGGCGTCTTCCGCCGACGGAGAGAACCCTTCCAGGGGGCGGTCGTAGCGCTTGGCCTGCTTGCCGAGAAAGTGCCGCGCCAGCGGGAGGATGTCCTCGCGCCGGTCGCGGAGCGGCGGGATCCTGATCTCCACCGTGTTGAGCCGGTAGAGCAGATCCTCCCGGAAGTCTCCCGACGCGACGGCCTCACCGAGGTTGGCGTTCGTGGCCGACAGGACCCGCACGTCGACGTTCCGCACCTTCGACGACCCGACCCGCTGGATCTCGCCCGTCTCGAGCACGCGGAGCAGCTTCGCCTGCTGTTGGAGCGGCACGTTCGCGATCTCGTCGAGGAAGAGCGTGCCGCCCTCCGCCAGCTCGAAGCACCCCACCCGGTCGCCCTTCGCGTCGGTGAAGGCCCCCCGCACGTGGCCGAACAGCTCGCTCTCGAACACGCCTTCGCTGAAGCCTCCGGCGTTCACCGCGATCATCGGCTTCTTGGCGCGCTCGGACACGGCGTGCAGCCAACGTGCCACGACTTCCTTGCCCGTGCCGTGCTCGCCGACGATCAGCACGTTCGCGTCGGACGGGCCAACGCGGTCGATGACGTCCAGCACGGGCTGCATCGCCTTGGACGTGGCGATGAGCTCCGGAGCCCCCTCCCCTTTGAGGCGGATGTTCTCGCCCTCGAGCAGCTGGCTTCGGCGTAGCGCCCGGCCGAGCTCCACATGGGTTCGGAGCGTGGTGAGGAGCCGCTCGTTGTCCCACGGCTTCTCGATGTAGTCGCGCGCGCCGCGGCGCATCGCCTCCACGGCGCCCTCCACGCTCCCCCATGCCGTCATCACCACGACGGGCACGGTCGCGTCTAGCTCACGCACGGAGGTGATGAGGTCGAGCCCTTCCCTGCCGGACGTCGTGTCGCGGGTGTAGTTGAGGTCGATGAGCACGAGGTCGAAGTCCCCTCGCTGGACGGCCTTCACCACGCCCGCCGGCGACGTCGCCGCGGTGATCTCGAAGCCCTCCGACTTGAGCAGCATGCGGAGCGCCTCGAGCACGTCCTGCTGGTCGTCCCCGACCAGAATGCGGGGAGCGGGGGTCACGATTCGTCCACGATCCACCCGTCTTTGAGCTCCACGATCCGGTTCCCGTACTTCGCGTACTCCTCGTTGTGCGTCACCTGGATCACCGTGGTGCCCTCCTCGTTCAACTCCTTCAGGAGATCCATGATCATCCGCCCCTGGCTGGAGTGCAGGCTGCCGGTCGGCTCGTCCGCGAGAATCACCGTCGGCTCGGCGATGACCGCGCGGGCCACTGCCACGAGCTGCTGCTGGCCGCCCGAAAGCTGGCTCGGATAGAGGTCCTTCTTGCCCACGATCTGGAAGCGGTCGAGCGCGTCCGCGACAATGGCCTGGCGGTCCTTGCGCTTCACGTTCCGGTACGAGAGCGGGATCTCGAGATTCTCGTACACGGTGAGGTCGTCCAGGAGATGATACTGCTGGAAGACGAAGCCCACGTACCGCTTACCGAGCTCGATCCGGGAGCGCTGCTTCATGGCGTGCACGGGTTCGCCGAACAGGTGGTACTCGCCCCGCCAGTCGCCGTCGAGCATGCCCAGAATCGACAGCAGCGTCGACTTGCCGGCCCCCGACGGACCCATGATCGTCACGAACTCCCCGGTCTCGATGTCGGCCGATATCCTGCGGAGGACGAACGTCTCGCCCGCGCCCGTCTTGTACGACTTCTCGACGTTCTTGATCCTGATCACGCGCTCGTCCTCCCCTCACGTTTCGTGGATGATACGGGGACGCGCCCCTCGCGAAAGTACCCGGCTGCCTCCCGAAAGGAAGAGAGGCCGGCACCCTCGCGGACGAGGAAGCCGGCCTCCGCTACCAGGGGAACCGCGCCGTGGGCGTCAGTCGCGCGGTGTGCGCCCCCTCTAGCTAGCCGTTCGACGAGTCCGATGGACGGTGCATGTCGAACCCCGCCTCCTCGAGCTCGTGCGACCGCCGCACGTCGTCTTCGCTGACGACCTGACCGTCGAAGAGGTGGATAGCGCGGTCAGCCACCTCGGCGTAGCGTGGATCGTGCGTCACCATGCAGATCGTCGCGCCCTCGGCATGGAGCTCGTTCATGA
>JBBDSM010000028.1:0-10667 GCA_040904945.1 Gemmatimonadota bacterium | reverse complement strand
CGAACTTCAACCCGGTGGAGTGGATCGCCGGCATGCTGGCGGACGTTCAGGCGGAAGAGCTCTCGCCGGCTCCCTGAGCCGCCCCATCAGAAACTCGCCCCGAAGAACACCGCGTTCAGGAGCAGCTGCGCGCTCCCGTACCAGAACCCGCGGAAGTCCGCGTCGTCCATGAGGGCGATGACGGATCCGCTCCCCACCTCGTCGGCCACCACGACCGCGGCGCCCGGCATCATCGCCAGCCGCTCCTCGGAGATGTATCCGGACAGCAGCGGCTCCTCGGCGTAGCGCGCCACGGTCATTCCCGGCGTCGTCGGCGCGTCGTACAGGGTCGTGCCCTGTCGGAAGACCGGCAGGTCCGCCCCGATCCCGAACGACAGCGGGTGCGTCGGGTCGAGCTCGGCGTGGAAGATCGAGCCGCCGATCCCCTGGGCGCCGTAGGCGTCGTCCAGATCGGCCCACTGCTTGCCCACCAGAAGCGAATCGACATCGAGCGTGCGTTCCTCGAGCGGAATCATGCCGGTCTCGACGATCCACTCCGCGCCGCTCTCCATACCGATGAGTGTGCCGCCGTCCGCCACCCAGCTCCGCAGCTTGTCGGCTGGCACGTTTCCGTACCCACCTCCTGCGAGAAGGATGACGTTGTACCGGTCGAGGTCGGCACCCGCCACCTCGGCGGCGTCCAGAAGGGTGATCGGCATGTGCATCCGCTCGTTGAGAAGGTGCCAGGCCTCGCCCGCGTCGTACGAGCTGGTGCCCTCACCCGTGAGCAGCGCCACCCGCGGCAGCGCGAGCGGCTCATTGCTCCGCCCGCCGATGTCGTTGCCGCGCGGCGTGAAGCCGGTGGGCGTCGCGTGCACGCGGACGTGGTCTCTCGAGACCGCTTCGGCGACCACCTCGTGCACCGTAGCCGCGTCCACCTCGGGCTGCGTTACCGGAATGATGATGGTTCCCGGCTCGAAGTCGACCACCTGCCCCGCCACCTCGGCGCCGAACGCCCGGGTCGCAAGCCGCGGCAGGATACCCGCGGCCTGGAGGCGGTAGAGTGCGCGGGGGCCGAAGTACGTGCCCCACTCCATGAGGTAGGCATAGTCGGCCTCGCCGCCCACCAACTCACCCGCAGGCGGGGTCAGCGGACCCAGCTCGGCACCCAGAAGGCCCGAGGGGTCGGAGGTGAGCACCCCGTGATCGACGTTGTACGCGAGCGGCATGGTCCAGGTGGAGATGTCGTAGAAGAGCGAGTCGGTGAATGTCGTCACCCGCTCCATGGCCGCCGACACCAGCCGGCCCTGGGGCTGGTCCGCCGACACGACCCATGCCTCACCCGGCTCGAACGTACGGCCGTCCACGGTGACTTCCTGCGCCAGCTCGTGGAGCCGAACCCGGTGCGACTGCAGCAGCTGACCCAGGAGGGCGGAGCGCACTGGACGCGTGTCCGTGGCCACCACCCATCCCCTGGACTCCTGCTCGGCGGCCGCCTGTGAGGCCCCTGCATAGAAATCGCGCTGGTACCGCAGCAGCTCCTCACGCATGTCCACGACGGCCTCCAGCGTGGAGAGCGAGGCCATGAAATGGTTGCGTACCGTAAACGCGAACGTGAGCACGCCGTTGACCGTCTCGCGCTCGAGGGCCCGTGACGAAGCCTGCTCGAAGAGGATCCCTATGGTGCCCTGCACGTCCGGGAAGGTCGAGCCCTTCCCGATGTAGAAGTCGTCGTACCCTTCCTCGCTGAAGTACAGCGACCCGATCTGGTCGAGGTAGCGGGCGTGGTATGCCGCGATGTCGGTCGTGAGCTCCTGGTTCCGCAGCGGGGTCTCCGGGTTCACGCGGCTCTGGATGCCCGGCATGAAGAAGTAGGTGTCGTCACTCCCCATCTCGTGATAGTCGGTGAGCACCTGCGGCCGCCACTGATGGTAGAGCGCGACGCGTCCCTGGGATGTCGGGTGGACCAGCGGCAGCCAGTCCCGGTTCAGATCGAACCAGTAATGGTTCGTGCGCCCGCCCGGCCACGGCTCGTTGTGCTCCCGGCCCTGCGGATCCGTCGAGGCGACCGCGCCCCTATTGCGATTGGCCCAGTCGGTGAAGCGGTCGCGCCCGTCCGGGTTGAACATCGGATCGACGATGACCACGGCGTTCTCCAGCACCGACTCGACCGCCTCACCCCGCCCCGCGGCCAGGTGATAGAGGGTCAGGAGGGCGGCCTCGGTCCCACTGGCCTCGTTCCCGTGGATGCTGTAGCCCATGAGCGCGATGGCCGGCATGTCCGCCAGCTCGGCATCGCTCACGTCACTGGCCGCGTCCGACAGCCGCAAGTTGGCCTGCCGGATCTCCTCGAGCCGCGCCAGCTTGTCGGGTGTGCTCACGAAGGCATGGATCAGCTGACGGCCCTCGTGTGTCCGGCCGTGTTCGGCGAGCTGCACCCGGTCGCTCGCTTCGGCGACCGCCTCGAAATACCGCACGACCTCGTGCGGCATGGTGTGCTTCTCCCCGATGGTGTGGCCCAGCACTTCCTCCGGGGTCGGGATGGCCGGGTCGTACGTCACGCCCGGTGGGAGCGGAACGTCGATGGCGATCGGCACTTCCTGGGCGGATGTCGGGCCCGGAAGGCCAGCCGCCAGGAGGAGTGCGGACGTGATGGTGAGGATATTCGTGCGCATGATGACGTGGGTTGGAGCGATCTTCCTGGGGGAACCGCACTTGGAATACCGGCTCGGCGGCAGCACGTTCCGGCTCGCTCTATCCCGGCGTCGACGCTCAGAGCTCTCGAAGCGCCTCCGCCACGGGCGCTTCACCATCGACGACTTCGAACGTCTTGCCGATGGCCGCGGGATCCCGCCTTGCACGCCGGACAGTCCGGCCCGGATCTTCCATCACCTGTCAACCATGCGCTCCAGTCCCCGGCGGGACCGGCGCATACGACCCCCTACCCCACCAACCCGGACCGACCTTGGTGCGACCCCCGACCGCATGGTGAGCATCCCTTCCTGGGTGATTGCGCTCGTCGTCATCGTCCACGTACTGGGCTTCGTCAATTCGCTCGTCGCGCTGCTCCAGACCCGCACCGCGCAGGGGACGCTCGCATGGCTGATCGCCTTGAATGCCCTGCCCTGGGTCGCCCTGCCGGCCTGGTGGATCTTCGGACGCCGACGCTTCGAGGGGTACGTGTCGGCCCGCCGCGGGGAGGACCGTGAGCTGTCCGCGGTAGCCGCGAAAGCGGCCGAGCGAGCGAGGGCGTTCCGAACGACCATAGACGTCGGACGGGGCGACCTCGACGCGCTCGAGAAGCTCGCCAAGACGCCGATCCTCGGTAGCAACGCCGTGGAGATCCTCGTGGACGGGGAGGAGACCTACGAGAGCATGTTCCAGGGGATGGAGCGCGCCCGCAAAACGCTGTTGGTGCTCTTCTACACCGTGCGGGACGACGAGGTGGGGCGCCGCTTGCAGGAGATCCTCATCCGGAAGGCGAGCGAGGGCGTCATGGTGCGGTTTCTCTTCGACGGCGCCGGGAGCTACCATCTGCCCGAGTCATGGATGAACACGCTCGAGGAGGCCGGAGTGAAGACCGCCGGGTTCCGGCTGGGTCGCGGCGTGCGCCTCCGGTCGCAGCTCAACTTCCGGAATCACCGCAAGATCGTGGTCGTGGACGGCCGTGAGGGATGGGTCGGCGGGCTGAACATCGGCGAGGAGTACCTCGGACGGGATCCGGACATCGGCGCATGGCGCGATACCCACCTTCACCTGGTGGGGCCGGCGGCGCTCGGTCTCCAACTCGTATTCGTCGAGGACTGGCACTGGGCCACCGCCGACGTGCTCCCGCTGGACTGGACCCCGGAGGAGGCGCCGGACGGCAGCGACGTGGCGGCCGTCATGGTCGCGTCGGGCCCCGCGGATCCGGTGGAAACCGCATCCCTTCTCATCCAGCACGTCATCCACGCCGCCGAGCGAAGGCTCTGGATGGCGAGCCCGTACCTGGTTCCCGACGAAGGCGTGGCGGCCGCACTCGTCCTGGCACGCCTGCGGGGCGTGGACGTGCGCCTCCTGGTGCCGGAGCGCACGGACATCTTCCTCGTCCATCTGGCGGCGTTCAGCTACTTCGGACCGTTGCTGGACGCCGACGTCCGCATCTTTCGATACAACGCCGGATTCATGCACTCGAAGACGTTCGTCATGGACGATACCGTGGTCGGGATCGGCACCCTCAACCTCGACAACCGGTCGCTTCGGCTGAACTTCGAGATCACCGCCGTCCTCGTGGACGAGTCGGCCGCGGCCCGAATGGAGGAAATCTTCGAGGCCGATTTCGAGCGGTCCACGGAGTTCACGACCGACGACCTGGAGGGACTCCCGCTCTCGACGCAGCTCGGCAGTCGGGCGGCGCGGTTGTTGGCGCCGGTGCTGTAGGGGAATCGCGTAGATTGCGCCCGTGATATCCATCCAGTTCTTCGACCTCCTCGGCGTCGCAGTCTTCGCCGTGAGCGGTGCGCTCGCCGCGGGCCGAAAGCGTCTCGACCTGCTCGGCGTCTTCGTCATCGCCATGGTGACCGCGATCGGTGGCGGCACTACACGCGACCTGCTCCTCGACCGCGCCGTCTTCTGGACCACGCAGCCACGCTACCTGTATATCATCGTCGCCTCGGCGCTCCTCACCGTCGCGTGGACGCGTCGCTTTCGGCCCCCGGATCGCGCCCTGGCCGTAGCTGACGCGCTCGGCCTCGCGCTGTTCGCGATCAGCGGTGCACAGATCGCTGAAGGTGTAGGACTCTCCGGCATCGTGTGTGTCATCATGGGTACGATCACCGGGGTCGCGGGCGGCATGATCCGCGACGTGCTCACCACCGAGATCCCCATGGTCATCCGCCGCGGCCAGATCTACGCGACGGCCGCCATCACGGGCATCGTGGCCTACCTCGTGCTCAGAGGAACGTTCGAGCTCGTGGAGCCCGTGGCTGCACTCGCCGGTATGGCGGTGATCGCGGGTCTCAGGTTATCGGCCATCGTGTGGGGTTGGACACTGCCGGTGTTCAGCCTGGGCGAACCGGACGAGAGCTCCTGACAGGCGCGGGTCTCCCCGGCGCCTTGTGAGCACGATGAGGGGCCGCCCGCTCGGGCTCGAAGGTCCACTTACTGGCACACAGGCCCGCCAACCCGTATTCTGAGACTGTTGACATCTTCTCGTGTGGATGGTGCCGCCGAATGGCTACCGTCGGTCACGAAGTGGCTCGAGCCTGAGGGTTGGTATGAATACGTCTGCATCCGCGATGCTCGTTGTTACCGGGCTCCTTCTGGTGGGTCTCGCCTCCGACGCCCCCCTCGCCCCAGATGACGTGACGCTCGCCGAGCCTCGAGCCGAAGTGTCCGAGCCGGCAGCGTCCAACGAGCTCATCGAGCAGTACTGCACCCGGTGCCACAGCGAGCGACGCCTGACCGGCGGGCTGTCCCTCGAAGGCTTCGACGTAGTGGACGCGGCGAACAACGCCGACGTCGCGGAGCGGATGATCAAGAAGCTGCGCGCCGGCATGATGCCCCCTTCGGGCGCGCGGCGGCCCGAGGAGGCCGTGCTCGACGACCTCGTCCTTTCGCTCGAGGGGCGCCTCGACGAGGCCTGGCAACGCAACCCCGACCCGGGCACACGCGTCTTCCAGCGACTCAACCGAGCCGAGTACAAGGCCGCGGTCGAACACCTACTCGGGATCGAGGTCGACGTCTCGACCTACCTGCCCGAGGACACGAAGAGCGCCAACTTCGACAACATCGCCGACGTGCAGATGCCGTCGACGACGGTCATCGAAGGATACCTGAGAGCCGCCGGACAGATCGCGCGGCTCGCGCTCGGCAATCCGACGGCCGAGATCGACAACACGATGTACGAGATGCCCCGCATCGCGTCGCAGAAGGACCGGGTGGAAGGCGCACCTCTCGGGACACGTGGAGGCCTCTCGGTCATGCACACCTTCCCCGCCGACGGGAAGTACGTGTTCCACGTCATGCCCTACAACGCCGTCGAAGGCGAAGTCTTCGGCCGCACCTGGGGGCAGGACGAACTCGAGATCTCCATCGACGGGGTGCGCGTCGCGCTGCTGCCCATCGACCGTTGGATGCATGAATCCGAGCCCTCCGGGCTGAACATCCGGACCGACTCCATTCAGGTCTCCGCCGGCCCGCACCGCGTGACCGTGGCCTTCGTCAAGCAGTTCGAGGGAGACCTCGACGACCTCATCCGCCCCATCGAGCACACCATGGCCGATGGCCAGATCGGCATCGGGTACGGAGTCAGCACGCAGCAGCATCTGCAGCGCGTCACGATCCTCGGCCCCTTCGGCGTGACCGGAGTCTCGGACACGCCCACGCGTCGCCTCGTGTTCAGCTGCCGACCCACCGCGCCCGAGGAAGAGCGCCCGTGCGCCGAACGCATCGTGCGCGATCTGGCCACCCGAGCCTATCGCCGCGAAGTCAGTGACCGCGACGTCGAGGGGCTCATGTTCTTCTACGACGAGGGCGCCGAGGACCGCGGCTTCGAGGGAGGCATCCGCACCGCGCTCCAGGCGACCCTGGCGAGCCCGCACTTCGTGTTCCGCATGGAGGAGGCGCCGAGCGACGTCGAGCCGGGAGAGATCTACGCGATCCGGGACGCGGATCTCGCCTCGCGACTGTCGTTCTTCCTGTGGGGCGCTCCGCCGGACGAAGAGCTGATCCGCCTGGCCAACCAGGAGGACCTGTCGGACGACGACGAGTTGGAACGTCAGGTCCGCCGCATGCTCGCGGACCCACGCGCCGAAGCCCTCGCGACGCGCTTCGCCGCCCAGTGGCTCCGACTGCAGGACCTGGACAAGATCCGCCCGGACGCCTTGAGCTATCCGTACTACGACCAGACGCTCGCCGACGCGATGCACCGGGAAACCGAGCTGCTGTTCGACCACATCCGCGAGGACGACCGCCGCATCACCGAGTTGCTGACGGCGGACTACACCTTCGTCAACGAGCGGCTGGCCCGTCATTATGGGATGCCCGGGGTGCTCGGCCCCGACTTCCGGCGCGTGCAGTACCCGGACGAGAGGCGCCGCGGCGTCCTCGGGCACGGCAGCATCCTCACGCTGACGTCGCACGCGAATCGCACCTCGCCGGTGCTGCGCGGGAAGTGGGTCATGGAGGTCCTTCTCGGATCGCCACCCCCACCACCTCCGCCGAACGTGCCGGAGCTCGAAGCGACGGACGCCGCCGAGGACGGACGGTTCCTGACGGTTCGCGAGCGGATGGAGCAGCACCGGGCGAACCCGGCGTGCTCTTCCTGCCACAACGTCATCGACCCGATCGGGCTCGCGTTCGAGAACTTCGACGTCACCGGCGCCTGGCGAGCCCGCGACGGCGGCAATCCCGTGGATACACGGTCCGAGCTGTACGACGGCACGCCGATCGAGGGTGTGGACGGACTCCGCTCCGCGCTCCTCCGCCGACCCGAAGTCTTCTACCGCGTCTTCACCGAAAACATGATGGCGTATGCGCTCGGTCGGCGGGTCGAGTACTTCGACCAGCCCGCCGTTCGTGAGATCACCCGGGTCGCCGCGGAGCAGGATCACCGCCTGTCGGCCTACGTCCTGGGCGTGGTGACGACCCCCGCGTTCCGGACGAGCCGCGCAGGCCAACCCGCGGTTACGACAGAGTCGGCCAGAGACAACAACTGAACCCCCACCTCGAACGAGGCAGAACGATGGAATACGTGACCGGAAAGCACATCTCGCGAAGGGCGATGCTGAAGGGCATGGGCGCGACCGTAGGCCTACCGCTCCTCGATGCCATGGTCCCTGCCTCACGACCCCTCGCGGCGACGGAAGCGGGCAAGGCGGCGGACAGCACGCGCCTGGTGTGCATCGAGAACGTGCACGGCAGCGCAGGCTCCAACGACGTCGGTGCCACGCTCGGGCTGTGGTCGCCTCACGACGAGGGCAAGAACTTCGACCTCTCCACGAGCAGCCTGCAGCCCCTGGAGAAGTACCGTAAGTACCTGACCATCGTCAGCGATACCGACTCGCGCATGGCCGACGCGTTCTCGCCGGCCGAGATCGGAGGGGATCACTTCCGGACGGCGGCGGTCTTCCTGACGCAGTCGCACCCGAAGCAGACGCAGGGCTCCGACGTGTTCGCCGGCACCTCGTTCGATCAGGTGTACGCGAAGCGCATGGGCGGCGAGACCCCGATTCCGTCCATGCAGCTCACCATCGAGCACGTAGACCAGGCCGGCGGTTGCGCCTACGGCTATTCGTGCGTCTACACCGACACCATCAGCTGGGGCTCACCGACCGAGCCGCTCCCCATGATCCGCGATCCGCGCGCGATCTTCGAGCAGCTCTTCGGCGCGGGCGGCACACCGGAGCAGCGGGCCGAGCGCATGGCGACGGACCGCAGCATCCTCGACTGGGTCACGGGCGAGATGTCGGGGCTGCGGAACAACCTCGGGCCGGCCGACCGTCACCGTTTGGACCTGTATTCGACGAACATCCGTGAGCTCGAGCAGCGCATCCAGCGCATCGAGGCCCAGAACAGCAGCGGCGAGGAGCGGGAGATTCCAGAGGCACCGGTCGGCGTGCCGGACGACTTCGCCGAGCACATGCACCTGATGTTCGACCTCCAGGTGCTGGCGTTCAAGGCCGACACGACCCGGGTGTTCTCGCTGAAGATGGCCCGTGACGCGTCGCCGCGAGTGTACCCGGAGAGCGGATCGGACTCGCCGTTCCACGCCGCGTCGCACCACGGTGGCCGCGAGGAGCGGATCCTCGACTTCGCCAAGATTAATACATACCACGTCTCGATGATCCCGTACTTCCTCGACAAGCTGGCGGCGGCCGAGGACGGCGACGGGACGTTGCTCGACAAGACCCTGGTCATGTACGGATCGGCGATGGCCGACTCGAACCTGCACAACCACATCCGCTGCCCCCTCTTCCTGGTCGGCGGAGCGAACGGCATCCTCGAAGGCGAGAACCACGTGCGGGCGGCCCCGGGAACCCCGATGGCCAACGTCATGCTCAGCCTTCTCCACAAGCTGGGCGTCGACGATCTCGACTCCTTCGGCAACAGCAACGGCACGTTCGACTTCTCGAGGAGCACAAATGCGGTCACGTCACATCGCTGAGAGACTCATGAGCCTGCGCGCAGCTACGATTCTCGGGCTGAGCCTGTTGCTCGGTGCCGCGGCGCCTTTCGCGACCACCGTCGAGACGCCGGTCGCGGACGCGGCCCAGGCCAACGACGCGGCGCAGGTCCGGACGCTTCTGCAGCAGGGCGCGGACGTCAACGCCCCGCAGCCGGACGGCCTGACGGCACTTCACTGGGCCGCCTTGAACGACAGCCAGGAGATCGTGGACGTTCTGCTCTATGCGGGAGCCAGCCTGGAGCCGCTCACCCGCGTGGGTGGATACACCCCGCTGCATCTCGCGGCACGATCGGGTCACGCGTCTATCGTTCGGTTGCTCCTCGAACGTGGGGCGGAGGCCGACCCATGGACCTCGACCGGCGTTACGGCCCTCCACTTCGCGGCGCAGGCCAACGACGCCGAGTCGGTCCGCGCGCTCGTGGCACACGGCGCGGACATCAACGCGCCGGACGGCTTCCAGAGCCGCACGCCGCTCGTCTTCGCCGCCTCGGACAATGCGACCGCTGCGGTGCGCACGCTCCTGGAGCTGGGCGCCGATCCGTCGATCACCACGGCCCTGAAGGACTATGTGGCGATCGCCGAGCGAGACGACGAAGAGCGCGCCAAGCGCGCCAGCGTTCGCGCCGCTCAGGCGGGTGAGAAGCCCGAAGTGGAGCCTGAAGCTGAGCCGGAAGGCAACGAGCCACCGGACAGCACCGAGGCCGAACCTGCCACGGAGCCCACCGCCGAGGAGGGGCCGGAGGAAGAGTCCGCAGAGCCCGCAGAGCCGCCCGTCCAGGCGCTCTCCTCGGAGGAGCAGATCGGGGTCCAGGGCGGTTTCGCGCCGCTCCACTATGCGGCGCGGCAGGGCCATATGGAGACGGTCCGACTCCTCCTCGACGAGGGAGCGGACATCAACCATCCCTCCGGCGACCAGTCGAGCCCTCTGCTGGTGGCGGTCATCAACGGCAACTACGACCTCGCCATGATGCTCCTCGAGCGCGGCGCGGATCCGAATCTCGTCAGCGACGACGGAGCGGGCCCGCTGTTCGCGACCCTGAACATCGAGTGGTCGCTGCGGACGTGGTATCCGCAACCGCAGATGTTCCGCGTGCAGGAGACCTCGTATCTGGATCTCATGAAGGCCCTCCTCGAGGCGGGCGCGGAGCCCAACCAGCGTACCACCACACATATCTGGTACGCCGCGTACAACGCCGGCCGCATGGGCGTCGACTTCACCGGCGCCACGCCCTTCTGGAGAGCGGCCTACGCGACGGACGTCACCGCCATGCGGCTGCTCGTCGAGTACGGGGCCGACCCGAACATCTGGACCACGAAGCTGCCCGATCGCCGCCGCTCCCAGTATCCCGAGGAGGAAGAAGAGGAAGAGGAGGAAGATCCCTCCGGTCTTGCGCCCGTTGAGGTCGGTGGCCCGGCCGTGCACCCGATCCACGCCGCCTCGGGCGTCGGCTTCGGCACGTCGCGCGTCGCGCAGCAGCACCGCAGCGTGCCCGACGGATGGCTCCCCGCGATGAAGTACTTC
>JBBDSM010000027.1:0-10744 GCA_040904945.1 Gemmatimonadota bacterium | reverse complement strand
AGCTTGCCCCCGGAAGCAGGGGACGCACCGCGGCACGCGGCCGGGCTACCCAAATCCGTGCTTCCCTTCGCCGGGTCCGGGCCCTCGCCTGAGCAACCGGCCACGCCGCACCCGGCGCCGGACTTCGACGCCGACGAGGCGCTCGAGCTCTACCGTCTTCTCCGCCTGACGCGCGCCGCCGAGTCGCGCCTGGCCGTTTTGGCCGACGAGGGGCTGGTCCGAATGGCGCCCCGCCGCGCCCCCCTCCGTGAGGCCGGGCCGGTCGGCTCGGCGTTCGCCATCCGGCGCGCCACCGACGGTACCGGCGACGTCTTTGCGCCGACCTTCCGGGCCGCGGGAGCACTGCATCTGTTCGGCGTCGGTATCGAGGACTTTTTCCGCGATCACCTGGCCCACAGGGTCGGTCCCGCCCGCGAGTCGGGCTCGGAGCTCCACCGCATCGATTGGCAGACCGGTCTCCTTGCCCCGGTCGTCCCGATGGGTCTCCTCGTCGAAGTCGTCGGCGGTTGGGCTCTCGGGGTGAGGATGCGCGGCGAGGAACGGGTTGGTGTCGTCTGCGACAGCGCCGGCGCCACGTCGACCGGGGCCTGGCACGAGGGGCTCGTGTTCGCCGCGGCGCGCAAGAGCCCGCTGGTCCTGGTCGTGGAGGCCCCTTCCTCCGTGGAACGGACCGACAAGCAGACTCGGCTCACGTCGTTCTCCGAGAAGGCCCCCGGGTACGGGTTGGGCACCGAGGAGGCCGACGGTGGCGACGTTCTGGCGGTCGTAGCGGCCGTGCGGCGGGCCTCCGAGCGGGCGAGGGCAGGCGAAGGCGTGCAGATGGTCGAAGTCCGCTACGGAGACGACGACCCGGTCGAGCGACTCCGCACCCGGATCCTCGATGCCGCTGCCGCCACCGAATCGGAAGTCGACGCACTGGAGGCGGACGTCGTCAGCCGATGTGCGGAGGGCCTCGCGCGCGCGCGCTCCGCCGGGCCGCCCGAAGCACCTGAGACACTCGAAGGGGTCTACGTGGAATCCGAGCGCGTCGCGCGCCGGATCTGGGTCGGACCCCGTTCCCAGAAGGTCGTCTGAAAGGGTGGTTATGACTGAGCAGGCGGTACCCGAGCACCTGACCAAGACCCGCAACGGAGAGCCGGTGACGCTCCTCGAAGCGGTCAGCGAGGCGCTCTTCGAGGAGATGACGCGCGACGAAAGCGTCTTCCTGTTGGGTGAAGACATCGGTGTCTACGGCGGTGCGTTCAAGGTCACCCGCGGCTTCCTGGAGCACTTCGGGGCGGCGCGCGTGATCGACACGCCCATCGCCGAAGGCGGCTTCACGGGCGCGGCGGCGGGGGCGGCCCATGCGGGCCTGCGCCCGGTCGTCGAGATCCAGTTCATGGACTTCATCTCGCCGGCCTACGACGTCATCACGAACTACATCGCGACCTCGCTCTACCGGGGTGCCGGACCGATGCCGCTCGTCATCCGCGGACCCGTGGGTGGCGGCAACCGAGGCGGCCCGTTCCATTCGCAAAACGTGGAGATGGCATTCTTCCACACGCCGGGCCTGAAGATCGTCTATCCCAGCACTGCTTACGACGCGAAGGGGTTGCTGAAGGCGGCCATCCGCGACGACAATCCGGTGCTGTTCGAGGAGCACAAGGGGCTGTACCGCGCCCCGGCGCTCCGCGAGGTCCTCCCCGACGAGGACTACATTGTACCGCTCGGGGTCGCGCGCACGGTTCGCGAGGGCGACGCGCTCACGATCGTGACCTACGGCGCCATGGTGCACAAGAGCGTCGAAGCGGCCGAACGCATGGAGAAGGAGGACGGGGTGTCGGTCGAGATCATCGACCTGCGCACCCTGCTCCCGATGGACGACGACGCGATCGTCGAGAGCGTGAAGAAGACCGGACGTCTCCTCATCGTGCATGAGGACACGCGGACCGGAGGAATCGCAGGCGAGATCGCCATGAGGGTCAGCGAGTCGGCGTTCGAATGGCTCGACGCGCCGATGCTCAGGGTGACGGCCATCGACGCTCCGGTCCCTTACTCAGGGTCGCTGGAGGATTACTTTCTTCCGCAGACGGACGACATCGTCGAAGCCGCCAGATATCTGGCGGGGTATTGAGAACAGCTAGGATCGAAGCGCGGCGTGATGGGTAACCGACGCGTCGCTGGACCTGACCACCGGTAAACCGGAGTTATCGAGCGTGGCTCGAATCGAAGTGCCGATGCCCCAGATGGGGGAGTCGATCGCGGAGGGAACCGTCTCGAAGTGGCTCAAGCAGGTGGGTGATGCCGTCGAGCGTGACGAGCCCATTCTCGAGATCTCGACCGACAAGGTGGACGCGGAGATCCCGTCCCCTCAGTCGGGGACCCTCGTGGAAGTCGCGGTCGCGGAAGGCGAGACCGTGGAAGTAGGCACCATCGTGGCCTACATCGATACCGAGGCAGGAGCCGCGGCCGACTCCGGTGGGGGCGAGGCGAAGGCCGAGCCCGCCGAGAAGGAGGCTGAGGAAGCTCCCGAGGCCGAGAAGGCCCCCGCGGCCGCCGAAGCCGAGACGTCGGAGGGTCCCGCTGGGAGCGCCGAAGAGCGGCTCCGTACCCGGTCGACTCCGGTCGTCCGCAAGATCGCGGAGGAGCACGGCGTCGACATCGGGTCGGTGACCGGCACCGGGCATGCCGGTCGGGTGACCAAGCAGGACATCCTCGACTTCATCGAGTCGCCCGCGAAGGCCGAAGCGCCAGCCAAGCCCGCGGCGCAGGCTCCGGCCGCTCCCGCGAAGCCGCCGCAGGTCCCGGCTCCGTCCGCCGCTCCGTCCGACCTTTGGACGAAGTTCTACAAGGAGGTCCAGCATCCGGAGTTTCCGGTGCGGGACGCGGACGACGTCCAGCCGATGGACAAGATGCGCCGACTCACGGCCGAGCACATGGTGTTGGCCAAGCGCGTGGCGCCGCACGTCCACTCGTTCATCGAGATCGACTTCACCTCGATCGACAAGGTGCGCGCGGCGAACAAGCCGAAGTGGAAGCAGCAGGGGGCGAAGGTCAGCTACACGACCTTCGTGGCGTGGGCGGTGTCCCGCGTGCTGCGCGAGTTCCCGATGGTCAACGGCACGGTCTCGGGCAACAACATCATCCACCGCGGCAACGTGAACCTCGGCATGGCCGTGGACCTGAACCCCGGGCTCATCGTTCCGGTCGTGCGCGACGCCGACCACCTGAGCCTGGTCGGGATCGGGAACAAGATCGTCGACCTGGCGGAGCGGGCGCGGGACAAGAAGCTCAGCCCCGACGAGATCCAGGGTGGGACGTTCTCCATCACGAACCCCGGCGTGCTCGGCACGCTGTCCGGCTTGCCGGTCATCCCGAAGGGGACGTCGGCGATCCTCGGAACGGGGGCCATCGAGAAGCGCGTGGTCGTGGTCGAGGATCCGGAGAGCGGTGCGGACTCGATGGCGATCCGGAAGCGCGCGATTTTCACGCTCGGCTACGACCATCGTATCGTGGACGGTGCGGACGCGGCCCGCTTCCTGTCGCGCCTCAAGGAAACCCTCCAGGACTTCCCCGAGGACGCGTGACCCGACCGATGGACCCGCAGGATTCGAGCCCCCGGAGCCAGTCGGCTTCGGGGGTTTCGACGTTCGTCTGGACCCCCGCACGCCTATGAGCACGCCGCGCCCCTTCGTCGTCCGGGAGCTCGGTCTGATGCCCTATGCCGACGCCCTCGGCGTCCAGGAAGACGCCGTGAAGGCCCGGCGCGCGGGAGAGATCCCCGACACCCTCTTCCTGGTCGAGCATCCGCACGTCATCACCCTCGGTTCGAGCTCGCATCCCGAGCACGTGCTCGTGGACGCGGACGAGCGGGCCCGGAAGGGCATCGAGCTGTTCGACACGGGGCGCGGCGGTGATGTGACGTACCATGGGCCCGGACAGTTGGTGGCCTATCCGGTCCTGGACCTGAAGCCCGATCGGAAGGATCTACACGCCTACCTGCGCGACCTGGAGGGTGTGGTCATCGACGTGGTCGCGTCGTACGGTGTCCCGGCCGAGCGTAGCGAGGGGCAGACCGGGGTGTGGACACCGGGCGGCAAGATCGCAGCTATTGGCGTGCGGGTCTCGTCCGGCTGGATCACGTCCCACGGTCTGGCGCTGAACGTCCGCACCGACCTGTCGTACTTCGGTACCATCGTGCCGTGCGGCATCGCGGACCGGGACGTCACCTCTCTCGAGCGGGAGCTCGGGCGCGAGGTTCCGATGGCGGAGGTGCGGGACGTGCTCGTCGAGGCGTTCTGCGAGCGGTTCGGAGCCGTGCGCGCGGGCTGAGGTGCCCGTGCGGAGCAGCCATCAGGACTTGCCGAACCGCTCCTCGGGAGGAGTGAACTCCATGTAGTCCAGATACTTCCCCCGCTCCCGCTCGTCGTCCAGCCATTCCGCGAAAGACGAGGGGAGCAACCCGCCGCTCTGGGTGAGCTCCTTCGCCGCCGTCGTGGCGAGGTGGTCGACGTACTCGTTCTCCGGATGGCCGGCGTGGCCTTTGACCCAGCGAGGCTGCACGTCGTGGCGTTGGAGGAGCACGTCGAGCTGCTGCCAGAGCTCGAGATTCTCGATGGGGCCGCCCTTCCGCTTCCAGCCCCGCCGCTTCCAACCGGGAAGCCACTCGCGGATGCCTTTGACGAGGTACTGGCTGTCCGAGACGAAGTTCACGCGGCAGGGACGCCGGAGGGCGGCCAGGAGCTCGATGGCGCTTCGTATCGCCATCCGGTTGTTCGTGGTGCCCGACTCGGAGATCCAATAGTCGCGTCGTTCCCAGGCGCCGTTCCTCCAGATCTCGACGAGCCCGCCGGCCCCACCCGGATTGGCCCGGTCACGAAACTGGTTTCCGAGGCAGGATTCGTCGGCGTGTACGTACAGCGTGTCCAAGGCCGGGTCCGCGAGCGGGTCATCAGGTAGGTAAAGGCGGCGCGCCGCCGGAGGTCGGCAACCTAATCAACCGGCTGGGCCGACGTGTAGGGCGGCGCCACGCTTGACCGACCATTCCTCCTGGGTAGCTTTCCGGCGACTCTGTCGCTTTCCGTCGCTCGCGAGGACCCCACGTGGAATCCAACGCCTACTTGCTCCTGGAAGACGGACGCCGCTTCGACGGTCTCTCCGTCGGCGCTACCGACCTGGCCGTCGGCGAGGTCGTGTTCAACACCTGTATGACCGGTTATCAGGAAATCCTGACGGATCCGTCCTACACCGGCCAGCTCGTCACCATGACCTACCCGATGATCGGGAACTACGGCGTGACCGACGAGGACGAGGAGTCCGAGGGGCCACGGGTCTCGGGCTTCATCATGCGCGAGGCGTCCCGCCGGTATTCGTCGTGGCGCGCCGAAGGCGGCATGGGGGCGTACCTGGGAGAGCACGGCGTCGCCGGGATCGCCGACATCGATACCAGGGCACTCACCCGCCACATCCGGTCGCACGGGGCCATGCGTGGCGCCATCGCCTCGGCCGACACGCCCGAGGACGAGGTCATGGAGCGGATCCGCGCCCATCCGCTCATGGAGGGGCTCGATCTCGCGGGTGGCGTCTCGACCCGGGCCAGTTACGATATCCCCGCCGTGGGCGAGGAGCGCTTCCACGTGCTGGCGTACGACTTCGGGGTCAAGGCGCACTCACCGAAGCTGCTTGCGGAGCGTGGATGCCGGGTGACGGTCATTCCCGCCGACACGCCGGTCGCCGAGGTCGTGGCCGCCGCTCCCGACGGCCTCTTCGTCTCGAATGGGCCCGGCGATCCCGCCGCGGTCGGCGAGGCCCGCGACGCCATCGTCGAGCTCGCGAAGGCCGGTGTACCGGTCTTCGGGATCTGCCTCGGCCTCCAGCTGATCTCACGGGCGTTCGGCGCGGAGACGTACAAGCTCCCGTTCGGGCACCATGGCGGAAACCATCCCGTGAAGAACCTCGAGCGGGGCACCGTCGAGATCACCGCGCAGAATCACGGCTTCGCGGTGCGGACGGGCGACGACGGCACCATTCCGGGCGCGCCCGATCTGCACCTCACCCATGTGAACCTGTATGACCAGACCGTCGAGGGCATCGAACACGACACGCTCCCGGTCTTCGCCGTGCAGTATCATCCGGAGGCCGCACCGGGGCCTCACGACAGCCGCTATCTCTTCGATCGGTTCGTATCGCTCATGGAAAAGCGCAAGGGGGCGCAAGTTCCTACCGCGCAACGACTCCCGTAGTCTTGCGGTGGGCCATCGCGCCCGTTACCCTGGCACGCCCGTCCGACCCTCGGACGGCGCTTTTCTAGTTTGAGAACCCGCTCTGGAGGGAGCATGACGAAGGCAGACCTGGTCGAACAGGTGACCGAAGCCATTGGCCCTGGCATCACCAAGAAGGACTGCGCGCTCGTCGTCGACGGCTTCCTCAACGCGGTGAAGCTCGCCCTGGCTCAGGGTGAGAACATCGAGATCCGCGGGTTCGGGACCTTCAAGGTCCGGAAGCGGAAGACGCGCATGGCCCGTAATCCACGCACCGGGGAGCAGGTCGAGGTCCCCTCCCGCTCCGTCCCGGTGTTCAAGCCGTCCAAGCACCTCCGCGCGCGCGTCGAGAAGCTCGACAAGCCCAAGGTGTGATGCCGGGCCCCCGGGCCTGACCACGCCAGGAACGGTCGCGGGCCGTGCCGCGCGCCAGGGGTTCAGGAGCGTCATCCAGATCGCTCCTAACGGATCGACCCCTTCGAGCGTCTGATCATCGGTGAATGATGATGAGCGGGGTGGTTCGGAGATTCCCGACACGGAGCTGGTCCAGCGTGCCCAGAAAGGCGATGACGCGGCGCTCGACGCTTTGGTCCGGCGCCATCAGGACGGTGCCTACCGTTTGGCGCTCTCGTACCTGCGGGAGCGCGGGGCGGCCGAAGACGTCGTCCAGGACGCGTTCGTGAAGGCCATGCGAGCGTTGGACGGCTTCCGCGGTGACGCTTCGTTCCGCACCTGGCTTCTCAGAATTACCGCCAACGAGGCCAAGGGTGCGCTCAGGAAAGCCGGGCGTCGGGGCGAGACGTCCCTGGAAGACGCTGCGGAGGTGGTGACCGACCACCTCGATCCGGCCCAGTGGACCACCATGAACGACCAGGCTCGGCGCGCCCGGGCCGCTCTGGGTACCCTTCCCGAGAAGCAGCGGCTTTCCGTCGCGCTGCGGACCGAGGAGGGGCTCAGCTTCCGGGAGATCGGAGAGATCACCGGATCGAGTGAAGGGGCGGCGAGGGTGAACTATTTCCACGGCATTCGGCGCCTGAGGGAGCTGATGCAATGAACATGAAACCGATCGATTGCGGTGTGGTGAGGGAAGCGATCCCCGAACTCGTGCACGGGATGCTCGCCGACGAGGCGCGCGTCCAGGTCGAGGCGCACGTAGAGCGATGCGCGGAGTGCGACGCCGAACTGGTGTTGGTCCGTGCATTGAGCGAGTCCCGTCCGGGAGTCGCGGACGATCTGGCGATCCGGATCCGGCGCGCGGTGGCGTTCGATCGTCAGGCGGTCCATCGCCCCTGGTGGGCGCTCGCCGCGGCCGCCGTGGCGGCTCTGGCGCTCGGGATCGGGGTCACCTCGGGCGACGGCGTGGGCGTTGTCGCCCCGGCATTCGCGATGGAGGTCGAGGAGAGTTGGCCTTGGGTGCTCGGGGAAGGCACGGTTGCCGGCTCCGTCGTGCTCGAAGATCTCTCGGACGACGCGCTGGAGGCCCTTCTGGCCGATCTCGTCGACGAGGACGGTGGCTCATGACGACGAGCCGGGCCCTCGTGTTGGCCGGAGCGCTTCTGCTCGCCGTGTCGTCCACTCCGCTGTCTGCTCAGCGTACGCCGGACGAGCCCCGTGAAGGGCACGACCGGTCGCGGCTGGAGGAGCGGATCCGGGCCCGGATGGGCGAGATCATCCAGCACCGTTTGGGGCTGACCGAGGAGGACGCCGAAGAGCTGTCGGCCATCGCCCGGGAGTACGAAGGCCGGCGGCACGCGCTGGCGCGGGAGGAGAAAGAGGCCCGCGACCGGGCGGAGGCGTTGCTCGCGGCCGAGACGCCGGATGACTCGGCCTCGGCTGCGCTCCTCGAGCACTTCGTCGCGCTCAGGCTTCGGGAGGCCGAGCTCGTTCGTGAGGAGCTGGCACGCCTCCAGGAGGTGCTCACGCCCGGCCAGGTCCTGCAGCTCTACGAGCTGAGGGTGGAGATCGGGCGACGAATTCGTGCCATCCGCAACCGGGGTGGCGACGACGAAGGTCGGAGGCGGTCCGGTGGCGAAGCGTCCGATCATCGCCAACGGGGCGGCGCGGCGGAACGTTGACCCCCCGGTCGGGGTCCCTCACTCTGAACGTGACCGGCCCCCGCTCGGTGCCGGTCGCCGCACCGCGACCCTCCAGCCGCCCGCGCCCCATGTCCGTTTCCGTTCGAACGCTGTTCTTCGCTGCTTACCGTGACCTGCTCGGCACGTCCGAGCTGTCGGTGGACGTGGCGCCGAACGCGACGGTGCGGGACCTCGTGCGCATCCTCCGCGACCGCGGGGCGCCTTTCGATGGGCTTCCGGAACAGCCGGCCGTCGCCGTAAACCAGACCTACGCGGGTCCAGACGAGCGACTGTCGGCCGGGGACGAGGTCGCGTTCATCCCTCCGGTAGCGGGGGGCTGAGCCGTGGTGCGCGCAGAAGTTCAATCCGACCCCATCGACCCCCAGCGGGTTCTCGCCCTTGTCGGGTCGGACGAGGACGGGGCGGTGTTGCTCTTCCTGGGCGTCGTGCGGAACCACGCGGACGGCCGCTCCGTGCGGGGCATGCACTACGAGTCCTACGAGACCATGGCGAGTGGTGTGCTGCGCGAGATCGCCGATGAGGCCGCGGACAAGCTTGGGACCGACCGGCTCGCCGTGGTGCACCGCACCGGCGAGCTGGCCATCGGGGAGGTGAGCGTCGCCATCGCGGTGTCGAGCCCTCACCGGGCCGAGTCGTACGACGCTTCCCGGTACGTCATCGAAGAAATCAAGAAGCGCCTTCCCGTGTGGAAGAAGGAGCACTACGCCGACGGAGAGGCGAGCTGGGTCGAGGGGACCGTGCCGCCAGAATCCGGCGGAGCGTCTGCTGCTGTGACGACGGGAGACGCGCCATGATCGACCAGTTCGGACGACGCGTCGAGTATCTGCGGATCTCGGTAACCGACAAGTGCAACCTCCGCTGCGTGTACTGCATGCCCATGGAGGGGCTGCCCTGGCTGAAGCGCGAGGCGCTCCTCAGCTACGAGGAGATCGAGCGGATCGTCCGCACCATGGCCGGCATGGGGCTCAAGCGTGTCCGGATCACGGGCGGCGAGCCGCTGGTGCGCCGCGACCTCCCCGAGCTCACGACCATGCTGGCGAAGGTGCCGGGGATCGAGGATCTCTCGCTGTCCACGAACGCGGTGCTGCTCGCAGAACATGCCGACGCGCTCCGGGCCGCGGGCGTCCACCGGCTGAACGTGTCCCTCGACTCGCTCCGTCCCGACCGCGTCGACGAGATCGCGCGGCGTCCGGGCTCCTATCCGAAGATCATGGAGGGGCTCCGGGCCGCCGAGGAGGCGGGCTTCGAGCCGATCAAGATCAACGTGGTGCTCATTCGGGGGCAGAACGACGACGAGATCGAGGACTTCGCGCGTATCACCCGCGAGCGTCCCTGGCACGTGCGCTTCATCGAGATGATGCCGACGGGCGCGAACCTCGACTTGAGCGCGGGAAGCTTCGTGTCGTGCGCCGAGGCGCTCCGGAGGGTGCGCGCCATCGAACAGATCGAGCCCGTGGAGGGGCCGTTCGGAAACGGGCCCGCACGCTATCACCGCTTCCCGGGTGCGCCCGGCACCGTGGGCGTCATCACCCCGATGAGCCACAACTACTGCGACCGCTGCAACCGCATGCGGCTCACGGCCGATGGGCAGCTGCGGCCGTGCCTCTTCGGGTCGTTGCAGACGAATCTCCGCGACCCGCTCCGGGCCGGCGACGACATCCGCCCGCTCATCGAAGAGACGCTGCAGGTGAAGCCCGAGCGGCACCACCTGGTGCAGGGAAGCGCGGCCGGGTCGGGCGGCTTGGTGGCGTTGTCCCAGACCGGGGGGTAGCGGACCGCTTGACGGATCCAATCCTCCTCGTGATAATCGGTGCATGAACAACACGCGCGGCAACTCGAATCCGAATATGAATCGCAATCCCAATGGGGACTGCGACCGCGGACTCGCGTAGCCGAACGAAATCGGAACGACGAGACGGCCGCGGTCCCCAGGGGATCGCGGCCGTTTTGCGTTGGTGGGGGAGTGTCGTACGGCGGGGGTCGACGGCACGAACCCGCCGAACGTATGGGGTGTAGCTCAACCGGCAGAGCGCCTGGCTGTTAACCAGGAGGTTGGAGGTTCGAACCCTCCCGCCCCAGTAGTTCGAGAGCCCCGCGGCCACATGGTCCGCGGGGCTCTTTTCATGCCGGTGGAAATACTGTGGTGAACGTGGGCTAGTGTAGATGGTCGACCGGGCTCTGGATGCTTCCGCGCGAGCTGCGAAGGCGGTTCGAAAGTCGAACGAGTCGGGAGAGGCCTTGGTGGTGAGCGCCCAGACGTTCGCCCGCGCCGTACGGGCGCTTCGAAGCTGCCGTCATCGTGGGCGTGACGGATGCGATTGTTCGAACCTCGAACCAGTCCCAATGTGGCCAACAGAGATGCGACAGCCCCTGACGAGACCGCCCCGCCCTTGCGATCCGAGGGCCAAA
>JBBDSM010000026.1:0-10844 GCA_040904945.1 Gemmatimonadota bacterium | reverse complement strand
GTACGA
This sequence comes from Gemmatimonadota bacterium, assembly GCA_040904945.1. Classification (GTDB taxonomy): domain Bacteria; phylum Gemmatimonadota; class Gemmatimonadetes; order Longimicrobiales; family Gaopeijiaceae; genus JAWLHJ01. The sequence goes on along the minus strand of JBBDSM010000026.1, from coordinate 10,838 downwards.
TATCCGCAAGACCCTCGTGCGCGGCCCACCAGACTTCTACCACGGGCTGCTAACGGTCCAGGGTGCGCCGCACCTGGAGCAGAAGCTCCTCGATGGCGTAGGGCTTTTCGATCACGTCCCAGGCTCGGCCCGGCGGAAGGGGTGGAGCAACCGCTGCAGGTGAATAACCCGTCGTGAGCAGCAGCTTCACGTGCGGGTGTGTGTCCGCGAGCACCGTCGCGAGCTCCGCGCCCGACATCCCGGGCATGACCAGATCTGTGAGCACGAGGTCTATCGACCCCTTACTCCGGTCCATGACGTCGATCGCTTCGCGAGCTGTCGCGGCCTCGATGACCTCGTAGCCCGCACGTTCCAGGAGCCGGCGCACGAGCTTGCGGATGGGCTCTTCGTCATCCACCACGAGAATCGCCTCGGAGCCGCCCCGGTCCGTAGTGCTCCACGACAACGGCGCCGTAGCGGTTCCAGAGTCGGCCAGCGGGAAATAGACCTTGAACGTGGTCCCGAGCCCGACCTCGCTATAGACCCAGATGCTGCCGCCGGTCTGCTTTACGATGCCGTACACCGTGGAGAGCCCGAGTCCGGTCCCCTGGCCCTGACTCTTGGTCGTGAAGAAGGGCTCGAAGATGCGCGCTCGCGTCGCGTCGTCCATCCCTTCGCCCGTGTCCGAGATGCTCAGAAGCACGTAACGGCCTGGCTTCATGGCTACGTGTCGGGCCGCGTGGTCGGCGTCGAGCACCACTCTGCGGGTCGAGATCTTCAGCATTCCGCCGCCGGGCATGGAGTCACGAGCGTTCACGCAGAGGTTCATGAGCACCTGTTCGAGCTGGCTCGGGTCCGCTTCGATGGGCGGTAGGTCTTTGGCCAGGGTCGAGTCCAGCTCGATGTGATCTCCGATCAGGCGACGAATCATCTCGAGGAAGTCCGAGATGATGTCGTTGAGTTGTACGCTGCGACGGTGCATGACCTGGCGACGGCTGAACGCCAGGAGCTGGCGCGTAAGACGTGCCGCCCGTTCTCCGGCTTGGCGGATCTGGTCGAGGTCGTCGCGCAGCGGCGAATCCTCCGTCATCTCGGCCAGGGCCAGGTCCGCGGTGGCGTTGACGACGGTGAGCAGGTTGTTGAAGTCGTGCGCGACACCCCCCGCGAGTCGCCCGACAGACTCCATCTTCTGCGACTGCTCCAATTGACGACGGAGCTCCTCACGCTCTCGTTCGGCGGCGTGTCTCTCCGAGACGTCGCGAGCGATGGCCAGGATGAGCGTCCGGCCCCGATCCTGGACCGTGGAGAACGAGATCTCCACCGGGACTTCCGAGCCGTCCTTCCGCCTGTGGATGCTCTTGCGGACCGTCGCTTCGTCACTCGCGACACCCGCTTTGACCGCCCGCCAGCCCTCCGGGGTGCTCAGGTCCGGTGCAATGTCCCGTGGACCCATCCGGGAGAGCTCTTCCCGCGTGTATCCGAGTTGCCGGAGCGCACCCTCGTTGAAGTCCACGAACAGTCCCGTCTCTGCGTCAGCCACGAAGAACGCATCTCTCGAACTGTCGATGGCCTGTCGGAAGAGCGAGAGCTCCGCCTGCTGCGCGGCCACGGAGACCGCGTCACGCTTGGCGCGAATCCCGAACGAGACGTCCGTCCCCACCTCGGAAAGCAGAGCGATCTCTTCGGCGTCGAATGCGTCGACCTCGGAGGAGTACAGCATGAGCGCGCCGATTGTCTCACCGTCGACGCGGAGTGGGATTGCACACGACGATTCGAAGCCGCGCTCCTTCGCCGCCTCGCGCCATGGCTCGTAGCCGGGCTCGGCTCTGAGGTTCTGCGCGGCTTGCGGTAGCCCCGACCGGATGCAGCGGCCGGTCGGTCCGAGGCCGGTGGGGTGGTCCTTGTTCCAGGACACCTGGATGCGCTCGAGGTATCCCTGGGCTGCACCGCTGATGGCCACAGGTCGGACGGCTCGCGCGTCGTCGTTCTCCGCATAGCCGACCCACGCCATGACGTAGCCTGCTTCTCGAATCGCCACATCGCACACGGCTTGCAGCAACTCGATCTCTCCGGGAGCCAGGACCAGCGCGAGGTTGCATGCGCTTCGCAGCCTCAGGATACGATCTGCGCGCTGGAGGGCCTCTTCGGCCTCTTTGCGCGCGGTCACCTCGGTAATGCCCCCGACCATGCGGAGCGGGCTCCCGTCGTCGGATCGCTCCGCCTCCCCTCTGGCCCAGAACCAGCGATACGTGTCGAATCGGTCACGTAGCCGGAACTCGATGTCGTAAAGGGCGCCCTCCGTCATGTGCGCCTCGAGCGCAGCTTGCACGCGCGGTGCGTCCGCCGGATGAATACGGTCGAAGAACGACGAGCGGACGTCAGAGGGGTCGTGCTCTTCGAGCCCGAGCATAGCCCGCCATTTGGGGGAGAGGTGGACCCGTCCTGCCGGGATGTCCCACTCCCATATGCCATCGACGGTGATGCGCGCAGCTCGCGCGTGGCGTTCCTCGGCTTCGCGCCTTGCCCGTAGCGTCGGATCGGCACTCGAGGAAGGGTCCTCCCCCACTACGTTGTCGTTGGACTCTTTCGGCATGTGGACGCTGCGGTCTCCGGAATCCCTGATGGAAGCGGGTCCCGGCGAGGGAAGCGCCGAAGCCCACGCCATTCTGGTAGCCGGGCGTGGTCTGCGAAAGGCTCGACGCGCCGACCGTTACTCTGCGGTCAGCACCTGCAGCGGATCGGTGCGTGCGGCACGCCATGCCGGACCGAGGGCCGTCAGCAGACCGACGGTAGCCACTCCGACCACGATCACCACGTAGATGCGGGGCTCGGTCGGGGAGACACCGTATAGCAGGCTCTCGACCAGCCTGGCCGACATCACGGAGGCCACCACGCCGGCCGCCGCGCCCAGCATCGTCAGCGCAAGCGACCGCCCGAGCACCCGCCCCACAATATCGCGCGTCCCAGCGCCGACGGCGATCCGCAGGCCGATCTCCCGGCGCTGGCGCGAGAGCGTGTATCCCAGGACGCCGTAGAGGCCGATGAGGCTCAATCCGAGCGCGAGGGCGCCGAAGCCGCCTACGAGCGTCATCGCGAACGCCCGCCGCGCGGTGCTCTCCTCGAAGCGGCGCTCTATGGTCGTCAGCGCATGCGGCGGCAGGGCCGGATCGGCGTCTGCGAGCACCGCCCGCAGGCGTGGAACCACCGACCCCTCGTCGACGCCGTCGGCACGCCGGACCACGATCCCCATCCACGTCAGCCACGGCCAGCTCTTCTGCGCATAAGGGATGTAGATCACCGGACCGGGCTCGATGTCCGGGCCGGCCAGCCGCGCGTCCGCGACCACGCCGACGATCTCGCGCCACGGCGTCTCGCCCACCCGGAACGCCATCCGGCTTCCCACGGCCCCTCCGGCAGGCCAGTGCTTCCGGGCCAGGGACTCGCTGATGACGGCGACCGGAGCGCCCTCCGGCCCGTCGGTCGGGCCGAGCGTGCGTCCTTCGATGACCGCCTGCCGCAGGGTCTCGAAGTAGCGCGACTGGACCGCAACCAGCGGCTCGTCGTCTTCCCGGCCGCTCGGGTTGGTGGCCTCGCGGCCCTCGATGGCGAAGCTCATCGTCATCGACTGCCCCGAGGCCGGCGTCCACGACGACGCGCTGGCCTCCGTCACCCCGGGGATGGCGCGCACCCGTTCGAGGAGCCCGTCGTAGAAGGCGACCTGCTCGTCGATGTCGCCGTAGCGTCCGAAGGGAAGGTCGAGCTCCATGACCGTCAGCGCTTCCGGATCGAATCCGGGATCGACGTTGGTCACGGCCCGGAACGACTGGATGAACAGCCCGGCGCCGACCAGCAGCACCACCGAGAACGCCACCTGGCCCACGAGCAGGCCGTCCCGGAGCCGGACGTGACCCGCGCCGGAGGTCGTGCGCGTCCCCCGGAGGACCCGGTCGAGATCGGTCCGCGCCAGCCGCAGGGCGGGTGCCAGCCCGAAGAGCGCGGCGCACCCGAACGACACCGCCGCGGCGAACCCCAGCACCCGGAGGTCCACCGAGGCGCGTCCGAGGAGGGGGACGTCCGCCGGAGCGGCGGACACCAGCACGCGGAGGAGAGCCGGCGCCAGGACGGCCGCCCCGATACCGCCGAGGACGGCGAGCAGCCCGCTCTCCGTCAGGAGTTGCCGCATGATCCGGCCCCGGCCCGCGCCCATGGCGCCGCGCACCGCCATCTCCCGCTCCCGGGACGCCGCCCGGGCGAGGAGCAGGTTGGCCAGGTTGCCGCACACGATGAGCAGGACCACTCCCACGCCGCCGAGGAGGACGAGGAGGAGGGTTCGCACGTTGCGCGTGAGGTCGGCATGGAACGGCACCACGTTCACGCCCCACCCGGTCATCTGCGCCGGATGCTCCTCGGCGATGGCGCGGGCGAGCTGGCTCATCTCGGCCTGCGCGGCGCCGACCGAGACGCCTTCCCGGAGCAGGCCGATGACGGAGAAGTTGTGGCTCGTGCGTTCCGTGGGGTCGAGCCGGTCGTCGGGCATGGCGCGCCACAGGTCGACGTTCGCCGTCGGGTAGTCGAAGCCCGGCGGCATGACGCCCACCACGGTGTGGGGCACGTCGTTCAGGACGACACGGTCGCCGAGGACCGCCGCGTCGCCCCCGAAGCGCGTCTGCCAGAAAGCGTGGGCGAGGACGACCGCGTCGCCTCCGGCTCCGTCCGCAGGCAGGAGGGTGCGGCCAAGGCGCGGCGGTGTGCCCAGCGCGGAGAACGCCTCGGGCTCCAGGTCGAGCACACGCACCCGCGCTGCGTCGCCCCGGCCGGTGAGCGACACGCCGTACGGGCCGCTCTGCGCCGCGACGATATCGAACGAAGAAGCGTTCTCCTGCCAGTCCACCACGTTGCCCGACGAGACGACGTTCCGCGTCGTGCCCTGGGGCGACGTCTCCCAGATGCGGACCAGGCGGTCGGGATGCGCATAGGGCAGGGGAGCGAGGAGGACCGCGTCGACGACGCTGAAGATGGCCGTCGTGGCGCCGATGCCGACGGTGAGCGTGCCCACGGCCACGAGGGTGAAGACCGGCGCGCGCCTCAGGGAGCGGAGGCCGTAGCGCACGTCCTGGGCGAGCTCGGCGAGCCAGGCGCGACGGCTCTCGCGCCGATGGGCGCGCTCGTCGATACGGTCGCACGCGTCGGTGATGCGCCGTTCGTCGCCGATCCTGTCGCGCGCGGCCGCACGAGCTTCCGGCTCGGACATGCCGCCCGCCATGTAGTCCCGCACCCGCATCTCGAAGTGGAAGCGGAGCTCCTCGTCGGCGTCACGGTCGGAGGGTCGCCCCAGGACACGGGCCATGAGGTGGCGCAGTCGGTCCAACCCGCGCGGGCTCATGCGTCACCCCCGGCGACGGCGGTGGCGATCAGGGCGCGCCGCACCACGCGAACCATCACGCCCCAGCGCTCCGTCTTGGTCTCGAACGCGGCGCGCCCCTCCGGGGTCAGGTCGTAGAACTTCGCGCGCCGGTTGTTTTCGGATGTGCCCCACGACGAAGCCAGCCACCCCTTCGCCTTCATGCGATGCAGGGCGGGATACAGCGAGCCCTCCTCGACACGCAGCGCGTCGTCGGTGACTTCCTCGATCCAGCGCGCGACGCCGTATCCGTGCGCCGGCCCCTCGCTCAGCGCCTTCAGAATCAGAAGCTCCAGCGTCCCCTGGAGCAGACCTCGATCATCCTCGAACATCCCCACCTCCCCGTTCCGGTCTCCATCCCATCGACACTCCCATAGACTCCGAAAGGAAGGCTGGGGTTGGAACCATAGACTTGCAAGGGGGAGTATTGTGGACGCCCGTTTCTCCGTTCCTTGCCACCGCATCGCTCGACTCCTACGGTACCGCCGCCGCGGACGCCCTTTCGCGGCGATGCCCTCACGCTCCCGGAGGAATCGATGGGCTCTCTCGCCGGTGCGCTCCTTCTCGCCGCCTTGGTCCAGGTGGGTCAGACTCCCGCCCAGATCGTGCCCGAGCGGGCCGAGGCCCTGGTGGGCGACACCACGGCCCTTTCCGTTCGCCTTCCGTCGGGAGCGGGCGACGACCTGCCCGTACGCTGGATATCCACCACTCCGGAGCTGGCGAGCGTGGACCAGGCCGGTCGGGTGGCGGCACTGAACGCCGGGACGGCCCGGATCACCGCGGTGGTGGGGAGCACGCCGGTGGAGGCCACCGTGCTCATCCGCGCCCTTCCCGCCGCCTCCCTGGAGGCCCGCCTCCCCGACACGCCTCCCTACGCCGGGCAGGCCGTCCCGCTGCGGGTCACAGCGTTCGACCGCCTGGGCCGGACGGTGGAGGGCGCCGAGCTCCGCTATGGATCGGAGGACCCCTCCGTGGCCGCCGTGGACCCGGGCGGGCTCGTCTTCGCGCGGAGCGCAGGTGACACCTGGATCACCGCCACGTCCGCCGACGGTGGAGCTTCCACGCGGGTGCGGCTGCAGGTGCGGCCCGCCGCCGATCTGGAGTTCTCCATCGCCCCCGAAGAGACCCGGGTGAGAACCGGCGACGTGGTGCGGCTGCGGGCTTCCGTGCGGGTCGCGGGCTCGGCCGATGCGGTGGAGGCACACCCAGCATGGTCGGTCTCGGGCGTGGGCGCCCAGGTGGAGGACGAGGCCGGCGAGGGCGTCTTCGTCGCTGAGGAGCCTGGCACCTACCGTGTGACGGCGCTCCTCGGCGAGAAGGCGGCGGTGAGCTCGGTCATCCGCGTGGAGCCCCGGGGGCTCGAAGCCGAGCTGGTCCGGGTGGGCCGGGGCGCCACCGCCGACCACCACTCGGGCGACGTCTGGGTCTTCGAGGGGGTCGACGGGCGCGACTACGCGTACATCGGGACGTTCTTCCACGACTGGATGAAGGTCTGGGACGTGACCGACCCGGGGAATCCGGTCCTCACCGACTCCCTCCAGATGGACGCCCGCCGGATCAACGACGTGAAGATCCACCCCAACAACCGGTTGGGAATCGTCACCCGGGAGGGAGCGTCGGACCGGCGCAACGGGATCGTCCTCCTGGACCTGTCGACCCCGGCCCACCCCACCGTGCTCTCCGAATACACCGAAACGGTCACCGGCGGGGTGCACAACGTCTGGATCCGGGGCGACCTCGACCTGGTCTACGCGGTGCACAACGGAACGCGCGCCGTGCACATCCTGGACATCTCCGACCCGCTGAACGTGCGTGAGGTGGGCCGGTGGGCGGTGGACAACGAACAGCGCTCGCTCCACGACGTGATCGTCCAGGACGGCTACGCCTACGTCTCCTACTGGGACGACGGTGCGGTCACCCTGGATGTGGGCGCCGGGACCCACGGAGGCACCCCCACGGAGCCCGTCTTCGTGAGCGCATACTCCTACCCCATCGGGAACACCCACGTGGCCTGGCGCCATGGGAAGTACCTCTTCGTGGGCGACGAGATCTTCCCGGGAGACTGGGACCCGGAGGCGCCCATCGAGGCCCGGGGCTACATCCACGTCCTGGACATGAGCGACATGGACAACCCGGTGGAGGTGGCGCGCTACGAGGTTCCCGAGGCCGGAGCCCACAACGTCTGGGCCGAGGGCGACCGCCTCTACGTGGGATACTACCAGGGTGGCTTGCGGGTGTTGGACATCTCCGGCGAGCTCCGGGGCGACCTGTACGCCCAGGGCCGGGAGCTGGCGGTCCTGAAGACCGGTGCCCCGGACGCCGCGGTCCCCAACTGGTCCATGACGTGGGGTGCCCAGATCCACAAGGGCCGCATCTACACCTCGGACCTCAACTCGGGGCTCTGGATCGCGGAGTTGAAGGAGACGGGGCGGCCGGTGAGCTGAGAGCGAGGGCGTCGCCCTGACTTGCGCCCCGGACCGCGCCATCCGTACAATCGCCCCCGATCGGGGCCGTCGAGGATCTGCGCCCCGCGAGGTCTGAGCCCAGCGTGGCTCGGGCCCACGGGTCGGAGCTCCACCCCGGTCGACGCCGCAGCGCGCGGCCTGGCCGTGCGCCGTCGGTGATCGTCCCTCGGGCACGACGCCCTGGGCGTCGTGAAGGATCACGGGATGGCATCTCCAGAGACGGCTCTACCCGTCCAGCGGCCGTTCGGCGGCACGATGCGCCGGGACGCGTGGTGGCTTCAGCCCACCGCGGTCTTCCTTGGACTCGGCGCGTTCATCGTCTACTCGACATGGGCGGCGTTCCAGGGTGAGCACTACACGTTCGGGAACTACCTCTCCCCCTTCTATTCGCCCGAGCTGTTCGGTGACTCGGGGCACGCGTGGCTCGGGCCGCGGCCGGGATGGTGGCCCGGCTGGCTCCCTTTTTCGCCGGCGTTCCTCATTCTGTGGGCGCCCGGCGGCTTCCGGCTGACGTGCTACTACTACCGGGGCGCGTACTACAAGGCGTTCTGGGCGGATCCGCCGAACTGCGCGGTCGGTGAGCCGCGGAAGAGCTACCTGGGCGAGCGACACTTCCCGCTCATCCTGCAGAACGTCCACCGCTACTTCCTCTACCTGGCGCTCGTTTTCCTGCTGATCCTGAGCTGGGACGTCTACAAGGCGCTCTGGTTCGCGGATCCCGCGACGGGCGGGGAAGTCCTCGGGCTCGGCGTCGGCACGCTGGTGCTCGCCACGAACGTGGTGCTGCTCGGCTCGTACACGCTCGGGTGCCACTCGCTGCGTCACCTCGTGGGCGGCCGGCTCAACCAGATCTCGAGGAAGCCGGTGCAGAAGACAGCGTACTCGTGCGTGAGCTGCCTGAACCGGCGGCACATGCTGTTCGCGTGGCTGAGCCTCTTCTGGGTCGGATTCTCCGACTTCTACGTGCGCATGGTCTCCATGGGCGTGTGGACGGACTGGAGGATCTTCTGATGAACGACGTCAAGACCATCGATCACGACGTGCTCGTGATCGGCGCCGGGGGTGCGGGCCTCCGGGCCGCCATCGAGGCCGCGGCCCAGAACGTGAGCGTCGGCCTCGTCTGCAAGTCTCTGCTCGGCAAGGCGCACACGGTCATGGCCGAGGGCGGCATCGCCGCGTCGCTCGCCAACGTGGATGCGCGCGACAACTGGCGCGTCCATTTCGCGGATACCATGCGTGGCGGCGGCTACCTCAACAACTGGCGGATGGCGGAGCTGCACGCCCGGGAGGCGCCCGACCGCGTACGCGAGCTCGAGGCGTGGGGCGCGCTCATGGACCGCACCCCCGAAGGCCGCATCCTGCAGCGCAACTTCGGCGGCCACGCCTATCCCCGGCTCGCGCACGTGGGCGACCGCACGGGCCTCGAGATGATCCGCACCCTCCAGGACCACGGGGTGCATCAGGGCATCGACGTGCACATGGAGGTGACGGTCACCACGCTGCTCGAGGACGGCGACCGGATCGTAGGGGCGCTCGGATACGACCGGGAGCGCGGCCGCTTCAAGATCTTCCGTGCCGGGGCGGTGGTCATGGCCACGGGCGGCATCGGCAAGGCCTACAAGATCACGAGCAACTCGTGGGAGTACACGGGCGACGGACACGCGCTCGCGTACCACGCCGGGGCGGACCTCCTCGACATGGAGTTCCTGCAGTTCCACCCGACGGGCATGGTCTGGCCCCCGAGTGTCCAGGGGATCCTGGTCACCGAAGGCGTGCGCGGGGAGGGCGGTATCCTCAGGAACAGCGAAGGCCGCCGCTTCATGTTCGACGACATCCCCCCGCTCTACAAGGACCAGACGGCCGACACCCCCGAGGAGGGGTGGCGCTACGTGACGGGCGACAAGGAAGCGCGGCGTCCGCCCGAACTGCTCACCCGCGACCATGTCGCGCGGTGTATCCTGCGGGAAGTCAAGGAGGGCCGCGGCAGCCCACACGGCGGCGTCTTCCTCGACATCGCCTGGATCGACGAGAAGTTCCCGGACGGGCCTGCGCATATCAAGCGCAAGCTCCCGGGGATGTACCACCAGTTCATGGAGCTGGCCGGCATCGACATCACCAAGGAGCCCATGGAGGTGGGTCCGACGACCCATTACGCCATGGGCGGGATCCGGGTCGACGCCGACACGCAGATGTCGTCGGTGCCCGGGCTCTTCGCGGCGGGCGAGTGCGCGGCAGGGCTGCACGGGGCGAACCGGCTGGGCGGCAACTCCCTGTCCGACCTGCTGGTGTTCGGGCGGCGGGCCGGGCTCCACGCGGCGGAGTTCGCCAAGGAGAAGGGGGCGGGCACGGTGGACCGCGGTCAGGTCGACGAAGCGATGCGCGAGGCGCTCTCACCGCTCGAGCGGAGCCCCGGTGCGGACGAGCGTGGCCCCTACCGGGTCATGCACGACATCCAGGAGCTCATGCAGGAGAAGGCGGGCATCATCCGTGACGAGGAGCTGCTGGGCGAGGCCCTCGAGGGGCTGGAGCGGCTCCGGCCCGAGGTCGACCGCGTGGCGGTGGGCGGCAACCGGGAGTTCAACCCCGGATGGCACACGGCCCTCGACCTCAAGAACATCATGACCGTGTCCGAGCTGCTCGTGCTTGCGGCCAAGGAGCGCAAGGAGAGCCGGGGCGCCCACTCGCGCACCGATCATCCCGGGAAGAGCGAGGAGTGGGGCAAGGTCAACCTCGTGGTCCGGCGCGGGAGCGACGGCCGACCGGAGATCCGGAGGGAGCCCATCCCGCCGCTTCGGCAGGAGCTCGCGGACATCATCAAGGAGCAAGGCTGATGGAGAGCGTCTCGTTCAAGGTATGGCGCGGCGACGCCGACGGCGGGGACTTCCAGCACTACGACGTGGAGGTCCAGCCCGGCTTCGTCGTCCTCGATGCCGTCCGCAAGATCCAGGCGGATCAGGCGCACGACATGGCCATCCGCTGGAACTGCAAGGCCG
>JBBDSM010000025.1:5408-10858 GCA_040904945.1 Gemmatimonadota bacterium | reverse complement strand
CAGGCCGCCCGGTCCGGGACGACAGCGGGGAGATCATCGGTGCGTCCGTCGTGTTCCGGGACGTGACCCGCCTCCGCAGCGTCGAATCGGAGCTGCGGAAGGCGATGATCGCCCTGGAGAAGGCCATCTAGCCGTGAAGACCGGAGGGGTCGTGCACGGAGGGTCCGGGGCGAGAAGCTCGAAGTTAGTCGTCGAGCCGGTGTCACTCCTCTCCCATTACGAACGTGTCCGGATGGAAGGCGGCCCAGGCGAACCAGTAGGCGACGTAGGCCTCGGCGATCGGCGCGAGTCGCCGTCCCTCCAGGGGACCGGCCACCGCCAGGCCATCCACCCGCCACGTGCTCCCGGTTTCGCGATCGACCACGCGCCCTGCCTCGACCTCGAAGCCGAGGGTCTGACCGTCGAGGGTTCGTTGGTACGCCATCGCTGCCTGTCCTTCTTCGTCCCACAGGACGACCCGGTGCTGGTCGTTGACCGCGGCGACCCCTCCGAGGTCTTCGAGCCATCCGAAGGGGAACGCCACCGTGGGTGCGCGGTCGGCGATGCCCAGGACCCGCTCCTTGGGCGGGCGTCGGGGGTCGATCCGGTCCGACAACGGAAACAGGAGTTGGTCGCTGTCTTTCACGTCGTACCCGCCATAGGGATACGTGCGATAACTCCTGGAGAAACCCGTCTCTGAGGTCACGACCTGGGACGCCGGATAGAGTGTGCGCCAACGCGCCCAACTCATCTCCACGGACGGTATCATCGTGAAGGGCGTACCGCGAAGCGGTCCGCATGCAGCCCTCCGGAGCATCTGCGGCCAGAGAGATTCGCCGTCCACCCGGTCGTACATGATCAGGTTGTTCTGGTAGAGCAGGCCTGACACTCCAAAGTCGGCATCGGCGGCCTCCGTGTCGAAGACCAGGCTCGATCCGGTGAGCGGACAGTGGGTGACGGCGATCCTGCGTCCGTCGAGCCGAGTGTTCACGATCTCGTGCCACCAGAGGATGTTCAGCGGTACCGCAAGCGCCCCTGCCCCGCCGGCGAGCCCGATGACACGGTCATCCGGTTCCAGGAAATCGAGGTCAGGGTCTTCCGCGGCCGACGTGCTCGGGTCGGAGAGCGCCGGAATGCCGTCGCGCACCGCGCCCTGGAAGATTTCGTCCTCGTTCACGGAGCAGGGACCCGACTCGCCGTCGCCCGTGGACACCGGACCGGGGTCCTGCCCCAAACGAAGCCCCGTGGACCCGTCATCACCACAGGCGATCTGGGCGAGAAGGCCCGATCCGCCCGCGAGGATGCCAGTAGCAAGCCTTAGGAAGGACTTTCGGTCGGGGGGGACGATTTGTGGAGACGGAGTGGAGTCGTCCATGTCGTTGATGCTCGGGCTCGAGGAATGGCCGGCGGGCGGCGAGGCTATTCCCCGAAACGGATGGGAAGCGTGAGGGTTCCGGAGCCCCGTTGATCGCATCGCCTTCAGGGCGACCTACTTCGTTCAGGGCTCGGCGGTCTCGCCGCCGCGCCCCATGTGGCCGACACGGCCACCGACCCGCATATTCGCCCTGCCGGACCGCTCGGCTCGAATCCCGGCGCCGTTCCGACCGACCCAGGGGGACCCATGCAGCCCGCTCCACGCCTCTCTCGTCCCGCCCTCGCCCTTCTCGCGGTCCTGGCACACGCGGCGGTCGTCGCCGCCCCGACGGCCGCTCAGACCGACTTCTCCATCCCCGACATCCTGAGCCCGGGGTTCCCGTATTCCCTGGTTTCGGCCGATGCCGTGGACCGGATCGCGTGGATCGAGAACGAGCTCGGCATGCGCAACGTGTACGCCGCGGACGCACCCGGCTTCGAGCCCGTGCGCCTCACGGACTTTCTGGAAGACGACGGCATCGATCTTCAGGATCTTCAGATCTCCCGGGACGGCGAGGTGGTGACGTTCCTGCGGGGCCACGCCCCGAATCGCGAGGGCTGGATCGCCAATCCCTCGAGCGATCCCCGGGGGGCGGAGCGCGCCGTGTGGGCGATGAGCACGCGAGGCGGGTCTCCCTGGCGGGTCGTGGAGGCGACGTCCTACACGCTGTCGTCGGATGGGCGCTGGGTGGCCTTCGAGCGCGACGGCCAGATCCACCGCGCGCCGGTGGGCTCGGGTCTGGCACACGGCGCCGAGTCGAGTCAGCCGTTCTTCACCGCGTACGGCGACAACGGCGGGCCGGTGTGGTCGCCCGACGGCCAGCGCATCGCGTACGTGAGCGACCGGGACGACCACTCGTTCATCGGCGTCTACGATGCGCGCAGCCCGGCCATCACCTATCTGACTCCGGGCGTCGACCATGACGCTGCTCCGGCGTGGTCTCCCGACGGGACGCGCATCGCATTCATCCGCACGCCGGGCGATCCGTTCGGCGCAACCGCGGACCTCGGCGATGCCGACCCCGACGCGCTCCCTGCCGGCCTCGTGCAGGCCACCTTCGCCGGGGGACACCATCTGGAGATCTGGATCGCCGACGCAAGCACCGGCGAGGGCTTCCGGCTCTGGAGCAGCCCGCCGGGCGACGAGGAGGGCTTCGGCGACATCGACCAGGTCCACTGGAAGGGCGACCACATCGTCTTCGAAGCGGAGCCCGGAAACTGGCGGCAATGGTACTCGATCTCCATCGACGACCCGCGGCCCGAACCCATCGAGCTGACGCCCGGCGAGGGCTTCGTCATGCAGCACGCGTTCTCCAAGGACGGCCGCACGCTCTTCTACTCGTCGAACCACACGGACATCGACCGCCGCGACCTGTGGCGCGTGTCCGTCTCGGGGACGGACCGGGTGCAGCTCACCGAGGGCGACGCCATCGAGACGTTCCCGGTGGCCCTGGCTTCAGGTAGCCAGCTCGCCACGCTCTACGCCGATGCCCGACGGCCCCAGTCGGTCGCGGTGCTCCCCGCCGACGGCGGTGATGCGAGGGTCATCACGTCCCTCCCGACGCGGTATCCGCTCGACGCGCACGTCGAGCCGGAGAATGTCACCATCACCGCCGAAGACGGGCTCGAGTTCAACAACCAGCTCTTCCTGCCACCGGACCTGGAGCCCGGCGAGCGGCGGCCGGCGCTCATCTTCATCCACGGTGGATCGCGCCGGCAGATGCTCCTCGGCTACCACCACAGGCACTTCTATCACACCGCGTACGCCATGAACCAGTACTGGGCGAACCAGGGCTACGTCGTGCTGTCGGTGAACTACCGGACCGGCATCGGCTACGGGAAGGAGTTCCGGGAATCGCCGGGCCGCGGAGGCGAGGGCAACACCGAGTATCGCGACATCCTGGCTGCCGGCCTGTACCTGCAGGGCCGCCCCGACGTCGACCCCGAGCGGGTCGGCCTGTGGGGTCTGTCGTACGGAGGGATCCTCACCGCACAGGGGCTGGCACGGAACTCGGACGTCTTCGCCGCCGGCGTCGACATCGCCGGCGTGCACCTGTGGGGCGACTCGCTGGACCCCGAGAGCGTGAGCTATCAGTCATCCGCCGTCTCCGAGATCGAGAGCTGGACGTCACCCGTGCTGCTCATCCACGGCGACGACGACCGGAACGTCGCGTTCTCGCAGACGGTGGGGCTCGTGCAGGCGCTCCGTGCGCACGACGTGGAGTACGAGCTCATCGTCTATCCCGACGACGTGCACAGCTTTCTGCTCTTCCATCGCTGGGTAGAGGCCTTCGAGGCGTCCGACGACTTTCTGAGGCGGAAGCTGTGGAACCGTGACGTGGCGACGGACGGGGGAGGCGCGGGGTAGGCCTCACCCCATGGGCACCTCGATATCACCGGGGCCGGCCCTCCAGCGAAGCCAGCAGCGCATCGAGACTCTCGCGAAGAGTGCTCAAGGCGAACAGACGATTGCTTGCGACCAGCCGCAGATCGTAGAGGGCGCTGTGGAAGGCTCGATCGGAGGCAAGCAGAGCCCAGTCGACGGTGAATCGATGGGCGTCGTCGGGCTGTAGCAGCGCTGGCCAGCTGACCATTCCGCCGAGACGCTCCAACGTCCTCCACATGTGAGGATCCACTCCGTCCACGATCCGCAACGCGCTCTCCACGGCGCTGTGGTACCGAAGCACGGTACGGCGAATATCCTCGTCCCGGATAAGGCGGAGCTCTCCGCTTTCGACCAGGGCCGTGACGGTACCCATGGTCGGATAGAATGCGGCCGACGAGTTCGTCGCGGCGGCGAGCCAGATCGCCAGGGAGTCCGAGGGCGGCAGCGGGGAGGCGTTCAGGGCGGTGATCGCGCGATCGGCACCATCCCTTGCATGTCGGTCCACCGAGATGGCCTCGGCGAGATCATCGGCGGTCACCGACAGATCGGCCTGCAACTGCCGCAGGTAGGTGGCCTCCCGCAGCCGATCCAAGCGCGCATCGCGCGCCGCATCCACAGCCAGCGCCATCAACACGCCGACCACGATCACGACGAACTCGGCGGCCAGTCGCCGCCCTACCGACCAGTTCGGGTCCGCTGCTTCGTCGGTCAACCACCGCCTCCCGCGGCTGCAGGACCAGGATATCCAACGGCGTTTCGGCTACTTTTGTAGGATGGGTGAGGTGGTAACCGTAGGTCAAGCGGGGGTACCGGCGGAGTTGGAAGGCGCTCACTCCATTCCGTTCACATACTCCACGAGCTGGTCCAGCACCGTGCCCCACCCCTCGTAGAAGCCCATCTCCTCGTGCTTCTCGCAGTGCTCGGGATTCCCGTGGATGGCCCGGGCCACGTAGCGGGTCCCCGAGCCCTCCGACGCGCTCAGAACCCGCGCAGCGCCCGGTTCCGCTCCGCGCGACTCCCAAGCTCCAGGCCGAACCGGCCCGCGACCTTCGTGACCTCGCTGGCCGCCACCATCATGCGCCTGCGGGCCCGTTCGAGGTTCTCCTCGATCTCGTCGGGGATGGCGCCTGTCCTGTCCGCGCGCAGGGAGTAGTTCTCGGCGCGACGCACCTCGTTGAGGAAGGCCACCACGCGGGTCCGCAGGTGCTGGTTGCGACGCTGGCGCGCCGCCCCGGCCGGACGCCCGGGGATCTGCCCGATGGGAAGGCTCGTCAGCGCCCGGTATCCGAGGTGCGCGAGCAGCGGAAGGCCGATCCAGACACGCAGGGCCGGGCTCGCGGCGGTGAGTAGGAACGCGAGCGCCGAGACCTCGGCGGTGGTGAGCCACGTGGTGCGATCCCGGGTGGCGACCCAGACGGTGATCCTCATGATGGCTGTCTCCACGAGTCGGAGGTGGGCGATAGACGCCCTTGATCCTGGGCAACGGTCGTGCCATCCCGGAGCCCCCGCTGTACCACGGATTCCGCGCCGAGTGGCCGTCGAACGCGGGACATCCGGACCGTGATCGGCACCTTTTTCCGTCGGGCTGTCCGCGCTCCCCTCAGCGCCGCCTCATGCGCTGATCTCCCGGGAGGATGAGCGCGGTGACCGCGCCGTCATCGTCCCGCTCGAA
>JBBDSM010000025.1:1969-5308 GCA_040904945.1 Gemmatimonadota bacterium | reverse complement strand
TTGGCCATGACCACGGCGCCGTCGCCGAGAGCCGGGAAGACGATCCACTGGGCCCGGAAGCCGGCGTTCGATCCGCCGTGGCCGAAGCTGAGCGCCTCACCCTCCCCCTCGACACCGAAGCCGAGGCCGTACGGCTCGAACCCTTCCTCGCCGAGTCGGTGAGGCTCGAGCATGGTCTCGAGGGTCGCCCGAGTCACGACGCCATCCGTCTCGCTCCCGTCCAGGATCTCGAGCAGCTGCCCGGACAGCGTCAGGAGATCGGAAGGCGTGGTCCAGAGGCCGGCGGCCGCCTGCTCGGGATAGTTGTGCCACTCTCCCTCGACCTCCGTTCCGTCGCCCAGGTAGCCGCGGGCGGCTTCGCCCCAGCGGCCGGCGGGGAGTGGCTGGTCGTAGGTGGAGCGCCCCATGCCCGCGGGCTCGAGGACACGCTCCCGCACCGCCTGCTCGAACGGGCGGCCCGTGAGGTCCTCCACCATCTGCTCCATGACCGTGTATCCCCCTCCGGAATACAGCCATGCGATGCCGGGCTCGCGAAAGACGCGCACGGAGTCCGTGTTGCCCAGGCCGTCGAGGACGTCGACGTTCGTGGCCACGTCGAGCCCGTCGGCGAAGGGTTGGTCCTTCCGGTATCCCGGGAAGCCCCAGACCGTGAGGCCGGCGGTGTGGGACAGGATCCCGCGCAGCGTGACCGCCGAATCGGCGGTGAACCCGTTCTCCGGGACCCGCCAGCTCGTCAGGTGCTCGTTCACGGGATCGTCGAGCTCCAGGGCGCCCTCCTCCACCAGACTCATGGCCCCGAGCGCCGCCACCGGCTTGGAGATCGACGCGGCCTGGAAGAGCGTGGTCGACGTGACCGGCGCTCCGGTCTCGGTATCCGAGACGCCCCAGCCCCGTGCCCACGCGATCTCCCCGTCGTCGAGGACGGCCACGCTGACCCCCGGCACCGAATAGTGGGCCAACCGGTCGGTCATCGCATACGTGACCACGGGCTCGCCTTCGAGCTGGACCGCCGGGCGGAGGCCGGACGCGATCTGGTCGGGGCCCGGCGTCGCGTCACGCGGTATATCCGAGGACGGGTCGCAGGCGGCGGCCTGCAGCAGCAGAAGGAACGCCCCGAGGACGTGGGTCCATCGGAGTCTCATGGCGTATGCCCCTGCAGGGCCAAGGTCACTCGGCCGGGCGACGGCTCACGCCCTACGTCCGCCCATGAGGTTCACGATGAACACGATAAGCGCCACCACGAGCAGAAAGTGGATCAAGCCGCCGCCGATACCTCCGACCAAGCCCAGGGCCCAGAGCACGAGCAGAACGACGATGAGGGTCCAAAGCATGGGGTAACTCCTTTCACCAGGAACGATGGGTGCACGCAACATTGAGCGAGGCGCTCGGCAGCGCCACCTCACCCCATGAGAATGAGGCGAAGCTACCGCGTCGCGTCGGGTTCCGCGGCTTCCGGGACCAGGAGCACGGGGGACCGGACCCTGCCGAGGACATCCCGGCTCACGCTACCCAGCACGGTCCTCCGTACCGGACCCATGCCCCGTGTGCCCATGACCACGAGGGGCTCACCCGGACCCGAGGCGGCGGCGACGATGGCGTCCGCGGCATCCCCCGATACGGACCGTGTCTCCAGGGCGGCCACTCCTGCGTCTCGGAGCCTGGCCGCCAGCGCCTCCATGCGGTGGGCGGAATCCTCCGAAGCGTGGAGCAGCACGAGTTGACGATCCGAGCCTTCCCGGGCCAACGCCGGCCACGATGCAGAGCGCCACCCAGACCGTGAGGTAGCGGCCGAAGAAGCCGAGGTCTTTTCCCTGGGTCTCGACCAGGCGGTCGGCCGTGGATTTAGGACGGGCTTCGGGGGTCATGAGGCAGGAGCCGGTTCGGTGGGGCCCGGCGTGAGGGCGTTCACGAGATCCCCGATTTTGCGCAGCCGCACGCGGTCGGCGCAGTAGCAGACGTGGAGTCCGTCCACCTCGCCCCGCACGAGCCCCGCTTCCCGGAGCACCTTCAGATGCTGGGAGACGGTGGACTGGGCCAGGGGGATATGCTCCACGATGGCGCCGGCGAAGCATTCCTCCCGCTCGAGGAGGAACCGGAGGATGCGCACCCGGGCGGGATGCCCCAACGCCGACGCGAAGCGTGCGAGCTCTTCGTCAGGATCGAGGGCCGGGTCGAGGGGCGGAGCGGGAGAGCAGGTGCGGGGTGTCATTATGAGGTGTCGGGATGGGGTCCTGCCGCGCCCGGTCGACAAGCTGCGCGCGGCACGGGTCCGTTGACCGTCAATAAACGATACAGCTGCCGACCGGCCCGGTACACCCCTCCGGCTTCCGCGGCGCCCAGCCCCACCCCCGCCCCCGCCCCTGCCCCTGCCCCTGCCGTCAGCCTACCGCACAGGGCGATTCCCCCGCCAGCGCTGGGCTGAGGCGCCCAGAAGCGCTCCGAGGCGAGCAGCCACCACCAAGGGCTCCCGTGACAGCTGCCTCCATGTGATCCTCACGACGCGGTGGCCAGCGCCGGACAGGTCCGCATCCCGCACGCGATCCCGCTCGAAGGACCGCCTCGACGCGTGGTAGGCGAACCCGTCGATCTCGACGACCAGACGGTGGGCCGGCCAGTGGAAGTCCACCTCGTATCCGGCGATCACTCGGTTGATCAGCGGCGGAGGAATCCGCGCTCGGTCCAGAAGACGGAGGAAGCGTGCCTCTGCCTCCGAACGGGTGAAGCGTGGCCCATCCTCACCGAGCGCCTCCAGAAAACGACGACCGCCGGGCCGACCCGCGTACCGGGGTGCGAGTGCGGTCAGTGCCTCAGGGGTCATCCGGCCCGACGCCAGGACCTGGGAAACCGCCCGCTCGAACGCCCTGCCCCGAACGGTCCGCGCGAGGTCGTAGATCGTCCGCCCTGGCGTCGTAATCGGGATCTCCTCGAGGACGGTCGTCTCATCGGGAGCCAAGCGAGTCGGGCGATGGGTGACGATGCCCGGCCGTCGTGGGCTCCCCCTCCGAACACTGATGTCGACCGCTCGTTGGCGCCCGGACGCCAGCAGGCCCCAGACCACCGCCGCCGACCGATGGCTCAGAACAGCCGAGGGTCCGCATGCGAGGCATGCTGCCATTTCTCGTCCAAGGGCCGGCAGGAGGGGCCCGACCAGATAGACACCACGATGCAGCCGCTTCAGGCGGCCGGACTTCACCCTCCGGTCGATGACGCCCGGCGCGATGCCGGCGTCCATGAGCTGGCGACGGGTCACCACACCGTGCTGGGATCCCGCGAGGCCGTCGACGATCCGGTCGAAGGCCGGGCGTGTGGGTGGGGTGGGCTGGGGAGGCGGGCCGGGCT
>JBBDSM010000025.1:0-1869 GCA_040904945.1 Gemmatimonadota bacterium | reverse complement strand
GGGCTGGGGAGGCGGGCCGGGCTCGGGAGGCGGGCCGGCCTGGGGAGGCGGGCCCGCCTGGCGGGCCGGGCCGGGCTCGGAGGCTGGGCCGGGCTGGGAGGCCGGACCCCCCCGATGCGAACTGTACACTCGTCTGGGCCGGAATGCGGACATGGTGGGTTCTCCTCGCTGAGCGGGGCAAAAGACGCAAAGGCGCGTCGCCACCACGACCCATGGAGGGTTGCCCCCGCTATACGGGGGCAATCGATACATTCGTCCCGCGAGGTTACGCGGCTGTGCGGGTTTGCACCGCAGGAGCGGGTCGCGCAGGCGATCCACCACCCTGCGGACGCTCACCGCAGCGCGGATGGCGGCGGCACGTTCGATGCGCGGTGCTGTCCCCGCGAAGATCGACCGGGCTCGAAGACCCGAGGATAGGCGGATGGGCCGACATTTCCGAGACGCCCGCGCCCCCGGTGGTCACGTGCCGCGCGCGCTCTCGGCGCGCGCGGTCACGGCTCCCTGCTACCGCACCCCCACCAACCCCCGCACGGTCTCGATGAGCGCGACGGCATCCCAACCGATTCCGTGGCGGAAGACGATGCGCGTGTCCCGGATGTGGCCCATCGCCTCGACGTCGCCCTCGATGACCACGAGGTCCGCGACCTTGCCGGCCTCGACCGTGCCGACCTCGTCGTCGATCCCCAGCACCTTCGCGCCGTTCGCGCTCATGATCTGGACGACCTCGACGGGCGTGAAACCGGCTTCGAGCAGAAGCTCGAAGTTGCGCTGATCGCCGAACCCGGGAGGCGCGGCGCCGTACCCCGTCGGATCGACGCCGGCCCCGAGCAGGCCGCCGGCCTCGACGAAGGCCTTCTCGTACTCGAGCGCCTTCTGGTACACGGCCGGGTCGATGGCCCCGCGCCCCGCCCGCCGGTCCTCGGCGATCTGCCGGACCTCGGCGGCGATCTCGGGCGCGAGAATGTCGTAGACCCGCTCCTCGATGGGCGGCCGGCCCGCGACGGAGATCTCGTACACGACGAGGGTCGAGGTCATGGGCACGCCGGCCTCGATCATGTCGCGGAAGGTCGCCTGGACCTCGGGGCTCTGTACGTCGAGATCGGCGTAGCCGCTCCGGAAGCCCGGCGGGCACTCGTCCGGCCGCTTGTTCGGGTCGTACTCGCTGTTGGCGAACAGGCCGTGCTCGAGGTTGTCGATGCCGAGCGCGACGGCCTCACGGTATCCAACAGAGCAAAGATGGGCCGTGACCTTCACGCCGTGCCGGTGGGCCTCCTCGATGGCGGCACCCAGCTCGGCTCGGCTGATCCACGTATACGCTTTGAACCAGTCCACGCCTTCCTCGGACCAGTAGCGCACCACGCGCCGCGCCTGCTCGGGGCCTTCGAGGCGGGTCATGCTCACCGGACCCTGCTCGCCCGTCAGGTACGGACCGGTCGTGAACATGGTGGGCCCGACCGCGTTTCCGGCGTCGATCTCCTGCTTCAGGTTCAGCTCTTCGTAGGGATAGCGGGCGCCCGTCGTCCGGATCGTCGTGAGGCCCGAGGCGAGGTAGAGCCGGGAGCCGCTGAACGAAAGCTGGGCCGCGCGGCCGAAGCCGCCGGTGTAGTAGCTGTGGTTGTGGAGCCCGACGAGTCCGGGGAGCAGCGTGTGGCCCGACAGGTCGCGGACTTCGGCACCGGCCGGGACCTGGACGGAGCCGGTGGCGCCCACCGCGGTGATCCGGTCGCCCTCGATGACCACGGTCTGGCCGGTCCGCGCCGGCGCGCCCGTCCCGTCGATCAACTTCACGTTCGTGAGTGCGACCACCGGCGCGTCGACCGCGACCAGGTCACGGAACTCTTCGGGCGCGCGCTGCTGGGCGTCGCTCGT
>JBBDSM010000024.1:0-10881 GCA_040904945.1 Gemmatimonadota bacterium | reverse complement strand
ACAGCCCCGACCCACGCCTTGCGGCGCGGGTGCCCCCCGTCGTTGGCACTCCTTGCCTGAGGGCGTTGCTGTGCCTTCGTCGTGCCGTCCAAGATCTGCGTCTGTGGGCGCTCCCGGGGCACCCGTGCATAGCACGGGTCCGGCCCGCCCCACGTCCTCAACACCCTTCTAGCTCCGACGCTCCCCCGAGCCGCCTTCTTATTCATGACCGATTCCACGGGTACGGCACGCCGCCGACTCCGCGACTCAGCCGAGACCGTTGAAGCGGTCTGCGACCGGGTCCGCACCTCCGTTCCCGAGACCGAGGCCCCGTTAGCGCTGGGCTTCGTTCGGGCCTTCCTGAAGCGGGCGCCCGACGACCTGCTGAGGGGGCGCTCAGTCTCCGATCTCGCCGGCATGACTCTGGGCGCGTACCGCTTCCTCATGTCGTCGAAGGGGTCGCGGGTCGACGTGGGTGTCGGCAATCCGACGGTGGACGACGAAGGGTGGGACGCGGCGAACACCGTCGTCCGGACGAACGTGAGCGAGCGGCCGTTCAT
This sequence comes from Gemmatimonadota bacterium, assembly GCA_040904945.1. Taxonomy (GTDB): domain Bacteria; phylum Gemmatimonadota; class Gemmatimonadetes; order Longimicrobiales; family Gaopeijiaceae; genus JAWLHJ01. The sequence continues at coordinate 10,342 of JBBDSM010000024.1, read as the reverse complement.
CATCGACACCATCCGGGAGTTCCTGCACGCTCAGGAGCTGCCGGTGGCGTGGATGGTGTATCCGATCCTCGACGTGACCCGCGACGGGGACGGCGACGTCACGGCCGTCGCGCCGCCGAGCGACACCGGGACGAAGGAGTCCCTGGTGCACTGCGAAATCGAGCGCGTCTCGGACCCCGAGCGTCTGGACGAGCTGCGGGCGGAGCTCGCCCGTCGCCTTCAGGACGTGGTGCGCGCCACCGACGACTTCCAGCCCATGGTCGACGCGGTCGATCGTGTCATCGAAGAGTTGGAGGCGCATGCTGCGCGGTCGGAAGAGCGCGCGGCGGAGATCGCGGAGATTCGCGCCTTCCTCGATTGGCTCCGGGACGAGGGCTTCGTCTTCCTGGGCTACCGCGGGTACGATTTCCTTCCCGTCGAAGACGACGCGGACGATCGGATGGTCATCGTGGAACCAGGGTCCGGACTCGGCGTGCTCCGCAACGAAGCCAAATCACGCTTCGCGGCCGGAGTGCCTTTGTCCCGCCTGGATGAAGGGATGCGGCGTCTGGCCCTGGGAGGGCCGATCCTCATCATCTCCAAGACGAACGCCGAGTCGACGGTCCATCGTCGTGCCCGCATGGACTACATCGGCGTTAAGAAGCTGGACGAGGAAGGGCGCTCGGTGGGAGAGCACCGGTTCGTCGGTCTGTTCACGTCGCGCGCATTCTCCGAAGCGGCGGAGAAGATTCCGATCCTTCGCCAGAAGCTCCAGGATATCCTCCAGGGCGCCGGGGTCCGTCAGGGATCCCACGACTACAAGGAGATCATCACGATCTTCAACTCGATGCCGAAGGAGGAGCTCTTCCTCACCTCGGCCGAGGAGATCGGCGAGGACGTGCGCACTGTCCTCACGGCGTACAACACGGACGACGTGCGGGTGGCGCTCCGTGAGGACCCGCTGCAACGGGGCCTCGCCGTCATGGTGATCCTGCCCAAGGACCGATTCTCGGGCGAGGTTCGAAAGGAGATCGAGCGGGAGCTGGTGCGCGTCTTCGACGGCGACGTGCTGAACTACCACCTGGCCCTCGGGTCGGGCGACCAGGCGAGGCTCCATTTCCACATGGGCGCTTCGGTGGAGCGCATCGAAGAGGTCGATACCGCGGAGCTCGAGCAGACGGTCGGGCGGTTGATCCGCACCTGGGAGGACCGAATCCAGGAGGGGCTCGAGCTGGTGATGACCCCCGACGAGGCGAGGACCCTCGCGCGGACCTACGCGAGCACCCTCAGCCGGGAGTATCAGGCGGCCACCGACCCTCAGGTCGCTGTGGCCGATATCCAGAAGCTCGAGTCCATGAAGGCCGACGGGCGCTCCACGTCCATCGCCTTGGCCAATCGTGGCGAGGGCATGAGGATCGCCGGAGTCGAGGACGTCACGGAGTTGAAAGTCTTCCTTCGGGGCGAGCGGCTCATCCTCTCGGACTTCATGCCGGTCCTCGAGGATTGCGGGCTGAAGGTCCTGGCCGTGAAGCCTTTCGTGGTAGGCGGCGACGGCGAGCCCGATGCGACCATCTACGTGTTCGCGGTGCTCGATTCCGAGGGCCGGCGGCTCGATGTGGAGCGCCGCGGCGACATGCTGTCCGAGACGATCCTGGCGGTTCGGGCCGGCGACGCGCTCAGCGACCGGCTCAATGCGCTCGTGGTCACGGCCGGGCTTCGGTGGCGCGAAGTCGACGTCCTGCGCGCCTACGCGGGCTTCGCCTTCCAGATGCGGGCCGTGCCGAGCCGTCTGGCCCTGCCATCGGCGTTGGTGACGCATCCGGGCATCGCGCAAGAGTTGTTCGAGCTGTTCCGGACACGCTTCGATCCCAGGCGGGGGATGTCTCCGAACGAGCGGGAGTCGGTGGCCGAAGACATCCGCGGGGCGTTCAACGCGTCGCTGCGCGGCGTGAGTCTCCTGTCGGACGACCGGGCACTCCGGCGCCTCGAGCAGCTCATCGGCGGGACGGTGCGGACCAACTACTACCGGACGGGCGGGGCAGACCCGAGCGATCGCTCGGGGGGCGTCCCCTACATCTCGTTCAAATTCCAGTGCGCGGACCTGGACTTCGGTCGCTCCTCGCGGCTCCTGTACGAGGTGTGGGTGCACTCGGCGCGCATGGAGGGAATCCACCTTCGCGGGTCCAAGGTCGCCCGCGGCGGCATCCGTTGGAGCGACCGGCCGGACGACTTCCGGACCGAAGTGCTCGGCCTCGTCCGTACGCAGGTCGTGAAGAACGCCGTGATCGTGCCGGGCGGGTCGAAGGGTGGCTTCATCACCCGGGTGGTGCCCACCGAGCCCGACGCTCGCTGGGAGGAGGGGCGCAGCCAATACCAGACGCTCATTCGCGGACTGCTCGACGTCACCGACAATCTGGTCGACGGCAGCACGGTCACGCCGGATGGTGTGGTGCCGTTCGACCAGCCCGACCCGTACCTGGTGGTCGCGGCCGACAAGGGCACGGCCACCTTCTCCGACCTCGCCAACGACGTGTCGGCGGAGTACGGCTTCTGGCTCGGTGACGCGTTCGCCTCCGGCGGCTCGCACGGCTACGACCACAAGGTCGTCGGCATCACGGCGCGCGGCGGATGGGAGTGCGTGAAGCGGCACTTCCGGGAGAAGGGAAAGGACATCCAGGTTCAGCCGTTCACGGTCGCGGGCATCGGCGACATGAGTGGCGACGTCTTCGGGAACGGGATGCTCCTCTCCGAGCAGATCAAGCTCGTGGCGGCGTTCGATCACCGTCACGTCTTCATCGATCCCGATCCGGATCCGGCGTCGTCCTTCGAAGAGCGGAAGCGGCTGTTCGGGCTGGGACGGAGCAGCTGGGCCGACTACGACACCGCGCTCCTCAGTGACGGGGGCATGGTCGTGCCGCGCGGATCGAAGGAGGTCGAGCTGACCCCGGAGGCGCGCAAGGCGCTCGGGGTGCCCGACGACGAGCCGGCCGTCGTGGACGGAGAGGCGCTCATCCGCTGGGTGCTCAAGGCGCCGGTCGAGCTGCTCTGGAATGGCGGGATCGGCACGTACGTGAAGGCGGACGGGGAGACGCACGCCGACGCGGGCGACCCGGCGAACGACCTGGTGCGGATCGACGCCTCGGAGCTGCGCTGCGCCGTGATCGGCGAGGGCGGAAACCTCGGCATGACGCAGAAGGCCCGCATCCAGTACGCCCTGAAGGGCGGCCGCATCAACACCGACGCGATCGACAACTCGGCGGGCGTCGACATGTCGGACCACGAGGTGAATCTCAAGATCCTCCTCGCGCCGGCGGTGGCGGGTGGGTCGATGACCGAGGACGGTCGCAACGAGCTGCTCGAGGAACTCAACGAAGCGGTGGCCGAGCTCGTGCTGGACGACAACCGTTCACAGAGCCTGGCGGTTTCCCTCGATGAGCAACGGGCCCGGGAGGGGTTCGAAGACTTCAGGGATCTCATGTTCGCCCTCGAGAAGACCGGGGAGCTCGACCGGGTCTCGGAAGGGCTGCCGTCGCTCGACGTGCTCGGAGAGCGGAAGGAGCGCGGCCGGACGCTCGTGCGTCCGGAGCTGTGCGTGCTCCTCGCACACGCGAAGCTGGCGCTCAAGACCCGCCTTCTGGCCGGCGGCCTTCCGGACGATCCGGTCACGGAGAGCTACCTCCTGGGGTACTTCCCGCCTGCCGCGATCAACGCGGCCGGAAGGGATCACCTCGATAGCCATCGGCTGCGGCGCGAGATCATCGCCAGCCAGTTCGCGAACGACCTCGTCGACGTCATGGGTGCGACGTTCATCACCCGGGTCGCCCGCGACACCGGATCGAAGGTCGAGGACGTGGCGAGGGCGTGGCTCGTCGCCGCCCGCCTGTCTGATCATCGAGCCCTCATGGCGCAGATCTCGGATCAGCACGACCGCTTGAACCTCCGCGTGGCCTACCGTTGGGTCCTCGGCCTGGCGCGGGTGCTGGAGCGGACCACCCGCTGGGTTCTCCAGAACGTCGATCACGACGTGTCGCCGGCGACCGTGGTCGAGCGGAGCGTGTCCGGGCTGGCCGTACTGCGTGAGAACTTCGCCTCGTTCGTCCAGGGCGAGGACCGCACGCTGTTCGAGGCCCGGGTCGAGGAAATCCGGAAGGTCGGCGCGGACGAGGTCTTCTCGCGGCGGCTGATCACGCTGCGTTTCCTCGACCAGCTGCTCGAGGTTCTCGAGATCGCGCGTGAGACGGAGGCCGATCCCGTGGCGGCCGCCCAGGCGTTCTACCGGACCTCCGACCTGTTCGACCTCCCGTGGCTCCGGCGCACCGCGTTCGCGACGGCCGGCGGGGACCACTGGGAGCAGCGTGCGGCGCAGGCCCTCTCCGAGGACCTGGCGCGTGCGCACCGCAGGATCGTCGCCAGCATCATCCAGCGGGCCGAGGAGGGACAGGCGATCTCCCAGGCGACCGACCGGTTGCTGCGCGTCCGCGCTCGCGAGATCGAGCGGTTCCGTGGCGTGGTGACCGATCTGAAGGCGGAGACGTCGGTCGGCTTAGCCGCCATCTCCGTCGTGGTTCGTGAGCTCGCGACATTGGCGGAACGGGGGGCATGACCCCGGGGCGCCTCCGTCGGACGGGGTTCACGCTCATCGAGCTGATGGCGGTGCTGACGCTGAGCGCGGTCATGATGGGCATCGCCGGCCTCACGATGGCCCGGTACCTCGGACGGAGCGCTGCGCGCCACGCCGCGCAGGTGTTCGCTCAGGATCTGACCCAGGCCCGCATGTTCGCGGTCCGGTCGCAGGAGCGCGTGGTCGTCCGCTTCTATGAGGGAGGCATGCGCTATGAGATCGCCAGCGGCGACGGGAGCACCGAGATCGCTCAGCGTCGATATTCGGGCTCCGACGGCGTGAGTCTTTCCGCGATCGAGCTCGACCTGGATGGCGACTCGCTCGTGTTCGACCGGCGCGGCTTCGCTGACCTGTCCGGCGCGCCGGGCACGCTCGGCACGGCTCGCTTCGTCGCGGGGGTCGCGGCCTATACCGTCTCGTTCAACGGCCTGGGCGGCTCGCGTCTGGAGGCGTCGTGAACGAGCCGGCCATCGTGCGGCATGGGCGGAGGGGCGGGTTCACCCTCATCGAGGTGGTCGCGGCCCTCGTCATCTTCTCGGTCGGCGTGCTCATGGTGATCCGCCTGAGCACCGCGTCGACGACGCAGATGCGGTACGCCGGCGTCTCGTCTGCCCTCGCGCTCCGGGCGGCCGAGCGGCTCGACTCCCTCGAGGCCGAGCCCTTCGCCTCGCTCACGCCCGGAACCGACGCCGACACCTTCGTGGTCTCCGGACTGAGCTACGCGCGGGTCGTCACGCTCACGAGCCTGACACCGCTCCTGGCGCGGGTGGAGGTGGCGCTGACGCCCGTCGATGGGCAGGGCCCAACGCTCGCGACCACATCTTACGTGGCGGAGACCTGGTGAGCGCGCCGCGCCGGGGCTTCACCCTGATCGAGACGCTCATCGCGCTCGTGCTCTCGTCCCTGGTGATCATCCTGGTCAGCTCGACCTTCCTCGTGCAGAACCGATATCAGGCCAACCAGGTGCTTCTGGCGGGCGTCCAGGACAACGCCCGAGCCGCGACCGACCTCCTGGCGCGCGAGCTCCGCTCCTCGATGAGGGCCGGGATCCTCGTCGCCGGACCCCGCACGCTCACCGTCCGGTCTCCGGTGGCCGTCGCCACGGTCTGCGGGCGGTCCGGCGCTTTTTTCACGAACATCGACGTCCACATCGACGGCGGGGTTTCGCGGATGGCGACGGAGGAGATCGCGGGGGTGGCTGTGCTGGACGAGTCGACGGGCGCCTGGGACTATGAGCGGGCGACGTGGAGCTTCGTCGACGGGGGGAGCGGGGGCAGCGCGGCCCGGTGCGCGGGGAACGGGGCCGACACGCTGAACGCCTCGGGAGCGTTCCACTCCATCCGGCGGCTGATCTTCCTCTTCGGGCTCGATATTCCCGACGTCGGTGAGCTCGTGATGCTCTTCCGCGAGACGACCTTCCGGATCGACGACTCCGACCTCGAGCCCGGGGTTTTGGCGCTCTTCCGTGAGGCCTACGGGCGCGATCCGGTGGAGTTCGCGTCCGGCATCGATACGACCGCGAGCTTCCGTTACCGGCTGGGAGGAACCACCTACCAGGACACGGTCGACGCCGGATCGGTCGACGACATCGACGCCGTGCGCCTGGTGCTCGACGCCCGCATGCGCTCCCAGAGCTTGCCCGACGCCGAGGTCACCTTTGGCCTGTCCACGAACCTGCCGCTCGTGAACGCGCCATGACGGGGCCGGCGGCACAGCCCTCCACCAAGCTTGCGGTGGACGGCTCGCGGGGCGGCTTCGTCCTCGCGCTCGTCGTCCTCATGCTCTTCGCTATCTCGATCATGGGCGGAGCCGGCTACCTGATCGTGAGCTCGGAAGCGAGGATGGCACGCTACGCGACTCAGGGCGAGGAAGCCCTGGCCATCGCCAGAGGCGGGCTGCACCGCTTCATGTCGGAGCAGCTCGGCGTGGTGGCGGACTCGGTGCGGTACGCCATCGGGGCGGGCGAGACGCTCGTCACCGCCCGGCGTATGGCGGCCGTCGACCCGGTCACCGACGTCTACTTCGTCCGCTCGGAGGCGGCCATCGTCGATCCGTTCTCGCCAGGGACGCCGGCCCGGCGGGTCGTCGGCGCCTACGCCCATCACCGGCGCCGCCCCGTTCCCCTCCATGCCGCGATCGTGCTCAGCGTCGAGGACCTCCTGGTCGGCAACAACAGCAACGTGAGCGGCGTCGACATCGGCGGCGCGGTCTGTCCGGGCGGAGCCGCGCCCAGCATCGGCGGCGCCATCGCCCGCGAGGACATCCACGTGAACGGGACGCTGGTGGGAACCCCGCCGGCGCAGCTGTGGGGTGGGGGCTACAGCCAGTTCATGACGCAGATGGCGCTCCGGTGGGACGTGCTGTCCGACCCGGGCTTTCCGGTGGACTTCGAAGACGTGTACCCCGACTTCTCGACCCTGCCCGCCGACTCGTTTCCGGTGATCCGCTTCAACGGGAACTTTCACGGAACGCCCTCGCGCAGCGGCCGCGGCGTGCTCATCGTGCGCGATGAGTTCGACTCCGTCGGAACCTTCACCTGGGAGGGGATCGTGCTCGCCGGCTGGGTGGACGACCGGATCATGGGGAATATCGAGGGCATGCTGATCGGCGGCTTCTCGGGGACGGAGCCGAACGACGAGGTGGAGACCCGCAACGGCGACATCCTTTACCACGCCTGCAACGTCAGCAGAGCCAACGAGTCGCTGTCGTACCTCGAGCTGATTCCGAACACGCTCTTCGAGGTGCGCTGACGCGCCACGGGGGTGGGGCGATCCGGGAACCATCGCCCGGGCATCAGGTACTCAACACAACTGTCTTCCCCCGTTGGATGCCGCATGGACGCCATGAGCCACACACGTGACCACCGCCTGCTACGCCGTCTCGGCGTGCTGGTCATGGCCGTGTTCCAGCTCACCGGAGCGATCGCGCTCCCGGCGGCCGACGGCGTGCTCGACGTGGATCGCTATGCCACACCGACCCACGTGGAGTCCGGGGGAAGCGACGACTGTGCTCCGCACCACGACCACGCGTTCTGTCAGGTCGTGCGGGCCACGGCGCTCGCCAATCCGTCGCGTGCCGTGAGCAGCGTCGGGGTGGGCGATCTGGTCCACCAGCCGCACCCCCTCGGCGGCTCTGCCGAGGTCGACATCACGAGCCCGGTTCTCGAAGGCTCGACCGGACCGCGGGCACCACCCTCCGCGTAGTCCCCGTCGTGGGCGTCCGTCCCACGACTTCTCCATCCGTACTCCGACGTTCGGCTCCTTCCGGTGGCCGGGTGATCGATCGCCTACGCGGATCTTCCGCGGCGCGAGCGCTGCCTCGTCGGGAACTTCACGAGATCCATGAACACAGTCCTTTCAAGCCACGTGATTCGTCGCACGCTCGTCGCTCTGACCGTGCTCTGCGCCCCTGTCCTCGCGATCCGGGCGGATGCACAGACACCCGAGCACCAAGGCGAGATCGAGGGCGTCGTCCGCGACGCGGAGTCGGGGGATCCCCTCGCCGGGGTGCTCGTCTCGGTGGTGGATGCCCGTCCGGCGGCCACGACCCACGGCGACGGCTCGTTCCACATCGCCGGACTCGCGCCGGGTATGCACACCCTGAGGGTGGAGCGTCTCGGGTACCGTACCCTCACGCTGGACGTCTCGACGGACGAGACGGGCGCCCTTCTGGTGATCGAGCTCACGGCCTCACCGCTCGACGTGAGTGGGTTGATCGTCACCGGCGCCCTCAGCGAACGCAGCGCTGCCGAGTCGCTGAGGCCGGTCAATGTGCTGAGCGGCCAGGATCTCCAGCGTCGGCTGCAGGGGACCGTGGCGGCGACTCTGGCGTCGGAGCCGGGCGTCGCGGTGACGAGTATGGGTCCCGCCACGGCCCGCCCGGTCATCCGCGGGCTGAGCGGAGACCGGGTGCTCATGCTCGAGGACGGCGTCCGGAGCGGCGACATGTCGAGTACCGGGTCGGATCATGCCACCGCGATGGATCCGTCGTCGGCCCGGCGCATCGAGGTGGTCCGGGGGCCCGCGGCCATCCTCTACGGGAGCAACGCCCTGGGGGGCGTGGTCAACGTCATCCGTGACGAGGTGCCGTCAGACGTGCCACACCATCCGACCGGGGCGGTGACGCTGCAGGGACAGTCGGTCACCGGAGCGTACGGCGGGAGCGCGCACGTCCGGACGGCCGTGACCGACCGGATTCCGGTCCGCCTCGAGGTCGGGGGACGGTCGTCGGGCGACCTCCGGACACCCATCGGACGGCTCGAGAACACCGGCGCGGAACGCTGGAACGTGGGCGGAGGCGTCGCATGGGTCGAGGAGAACGGCCACATCGGTGCGGCGTTCCGGGCGTTCAAGAATGACTACGGGATCCCGGGCGGCTTCGTCGGTGGCCACGAGGAGGGCGTCCGCATCGAGATGGAGCGGATGTCGACTCGGGTCGACGGACGGCTGGAGGGGGAATGGGGCCCCTTCCGCTCCCTCGAGGTCGACGGCTCCCACACCTGGTACCGGCACCTGGAGATCGAGCCGCCGAACATCATCGGGACGTTCTTCAAGCTGCAGACGACCAGCGCCGATCTGCTGGCCCGGCATGAGGGTTGGGGCCCGTTCTCGAACGGGGCCATAGGGACCCGAGCGTCGCTCGAGGACTTCAACTTTGCCGGCGGACTCTCGACCCCGGACACCCGGAGGACGACGCTGGCCGGCTACGTGTTCGAGGAGATCGATCTGGACCCGCTCCGGATCGAGGCCGGGCTCCGCTACGACTGGGCGAAGGCGGACCCGCTGCAGGACGACCCGGACTCGGACATCGGCGCGATCCGCGACCGTACCTTCCACGCCGCGTCGGGCTCGCTCGGACTGTTGTACGCGCTCCCCGGCGGGGTGACGGCGGGCGCGAGCGTGGCGAGGGCGTTCCGGACGCCGGACATCAACGAGCTCTACTCCGAGGGCCCCCACCTCGCCGCGTACGCCTTCGAGGTCGGCAACCCGGACCTCGACAACGAGGTGGGCACAGGGGTGGACGTGTTCGTCCGCATGGAGCGTGACCGGGTGTCGGCCGAGCTCACGGGATTCCGGAACGACATCTCGGGCTACATCTATCCGGCCGAGACGGGCGACACGAGCAACATCAACCTCCCCATCTACCAGTTCCGCGGGGACGACGCCCTTCTGACGGGCTTCGAGGGACGTCTCGACTGGAGCGTGATCGGGCACCTCACGTTCCACGGAACGGCTTCGTACGTGAGGGGAGAGCGGGACGAGAACGACACCCCGCTCCCGCTCATTCCGCCGCTCCAGGGCCGCGTGGGGTTGGAGTACGAGCACCCCGAGTGGTTCATCCGGGGAGAGACGGCGTTGGCGGGCAGACAGGACCGCGTCGACGAGTTCGAGACCCCCACCGATGGGTATGCCGTGCTCGACCTTTCGGCGGGCCTGCGGCTCACGGTCTCCGGGCGGCTGCACACCATCACCGTCAGCGCCGAGAACCTCACGAACAACGAGTACCGGAATCACCTGTCCCGGGTGAAGGAGATCATGCCCGCGGCCGGCAGAGGCTTGAGCGTCACCTATCGCGTCGTGTTCTGAGTCGTGGCTGCCGGGGCTCGACGCGACCCCCGTTGAAGGCAGTCGAAACGTCACATTTCTGGAGGATTACCTTGAAGAACATGCGTAGCTACCGAAGCACCGCCTTTGCCATCGCCGCCGCCGGAGCCGTCGCGCTCGGCGCGTGCAGCGACGATCC
>JBBDSM010000023.1:0-11043 GCA_040904945.1 Gemmatimonadota bacterium | reverse complement strand
CTCCTGGAAGTCGCCCCGGGCCTGTTCAAGCATCCCGACACGGAGTTCACGGAGAAACACGGCTTCGCGGAGGCGGCGAAGCTCGTGCCCAGGGGGGTCGTTTGCCTTGTATCGGCTCTGGCGTTTCATGAGGTCGGTACGCAGATGCCTCGCCGGACGTGGATGGCCCTCAACCGGGAGAACCGGCAAGAGCCGGGCGTTTCCGACCCGCCGATGGAATTCGTCTGGTTCACGGGAGCGGCGTTCGAAGAGGGACAGGAGGTACACCAGGTGGAAGGCGTCGACGTCCGGGTCTATTCGGTCGCGAAGACGGTCGCGGACCTCTTCAAGTACCGGAAGAAGCTCGGTACCGACGTCGCCCTGGAGGCCCTTCACGAAGCATGGCGGGACCGACTCTTCACCATGGACGAACTCGACCGTTACGCCGGCGTGTGTCGGGTGCGCACGGTAATGCGGCCTTATCTCCAGACCCTGACGACGACCCCATGAGCCATTGGACCGAAGAGAAGGCCAACCTGGAGTAGATTACCAATGACGATCACCACCGCAGGAACGACCGCCATGGAAGCCAAGGCCAAAGAGCGACTCTACCGACTCGTGGAGCAGATTCCCGAAGGGGAGGTCCACACCGCCGAGCATTTCCTGGAGTACCTGGCCGGGAAGGACGCCGACCCGCTTGTGCGAGCGTTGATGAACGCGCCGGACATGGACGAACCGCTGAGCGAAGAAGATCGCGAAGCGCTCGAGGAGGGCCGCAGGGCCCTCGAGGCCGGCGAGGTCGTGAGCCACGAGGAGCTGCGCAAAGCGATCGGTCTGTGAACTGGAGGCTCGGGTGGACGAAACCCGCCCTCCGCGCGGACTCAGATGAGCAGGTCGCGGTTTGCGGGCCGATTTCAGACGATTGCCCGGACGCGAGTTTTCAGACCTTCGCAGGTCGTCGCACCCGGGGGCGAACGGGCTGACGCGTCACCCTGAGCCGGGCCTCCTTCCTGCTCTTCGGCGTGGGCTTCACGACGATCTCGACATCCATGCCGAGCGCATTCAGGAACCGATATAGCCGCTCCATGGAGAACCCGTCCAGCTTGCCGTGCATGAGCTGGGACACCTTCGGCTGATCGACCCCCATGATCTCAGCGGCCTCGACCTGCTTCATGCCTCGCTCCTCGATGATCTGGATGATCTGGATCACGAGCTCCGCCTTGGCCTTGAGTTCCTCGGCGTCCGGGAACCCGAGGGTCTCGAAGATGTTGCCGTCGGCCGGAGTCACCCTCATCTCTGCGCTCATTTTCCCGCCTTCTGCTTTCGGTAGTCCTGCTCGGCTGTCTTCAGTCGGTCCCTGATCAGTTCGATCACATGCTTCGGGGTGCTGATCCCCCTCTTCGACTTCTTCTGGAACGCGTGAAGTAGGTAGACTACGCCAGCGAAGCGAACCGTGTAGACCGCCCTGTAGGTGTCGCCGTCGTGGTCATCTACCACCTCCAACACGCCCGCACCCTTGAAGCCCTTCAGAGGCTTCGCCGACGGGGCCTTGTCCCCCGCCTGCGCCATCATCAGCGCGACGCCGATCGCGTGCTGCACGTCTCGCGGAAACGCCATCAGCTCGTTGTAGCTCGGTGCCACCCAACAGACCGGCTTCAGGTTCGGCTTCTTCGGCATCGGGGAATATGCCAGTTTTAGTAAGCCACGTCCATGCTCACGCGTTCGCCGGCGGGCCGAGCCCGGGCGAATTGGGCGCCTGCGCCGGGCTGCTCAACCGTTGGCGGCGTCCGTCCGACTCGAGCGGCGACACGCAGCTGTCGGAAACCAGCCCCCGCTCGCCTATCTCGAATCGAAGGAATCGCCGCTTGAGCACCGCACTCCCCTTGCCCCTCAACACGGTCAATCCAGGGGGCGCGTCATGGATCCCCTTCGACCCCCTGGGGCGGATGCGGCGCTCGTCGAGCCTGACCTTGGCGAGAAGACTCGGATCGCGCGGGGGCGGCGCCAGGAGGTCCACCTTGACGGTCCGCTGCGCACCCCGATGGGTCACCGCTCTCTGGAACTGATAGTGCTCCGCGCCGGCGACCGGCACTTCGTAGCGCGAGACTGCGGGATCTCCCGCACCGTCCGGGCTCCGCGCGACACGAGGTGCTCCTGTTTGAGCAGTAAGCCGTATCCGCCGCCGACGATGAGGGGAACACCCCGGACGTGAAGCGTCCCCGCGAGGGCCATGAGCTCTGTCCTCAGGACGTCGATGGGACCGGTCATGACGACGCCCTGGCTTCGTCCAGAATCTCGTCCCGGAGCTGCGTCGCAATCTCCCGCTCACGCTTCCCTCCCTGCATGAGCTGGAGGTAGGTCTCCAAGCGGGAACACCAGTTGAAGCCGTCCGCTTCCTCGGCGTCGAAAAAAATCCACGGACTCTTCACCGCTCGGATGGTGAGGTTCGCGAAGCGGAGAGAGTGCTCGGCCTGGCGAATGTCTGCAACGCTGGCGAAGGCACGGGGCTCCACGTAGACGACGAGTCGCTCTCCTGGCTCCGGCGCGATGGCGTAGCGGGCGGGGTCGTAGCCCACTATACGCGCGCTCGCGTCCGCCGCCCTTTCCATAAGCGCCGAGAGCAGGTTGGGGGCCAGCTCCGCCTTGAGGCTGATCTCCCGCAGCACTTCGGGACGACGGTAGCCGTCGACCAGGGCGTCAAGAAGCCTCTCGGGCTGGACGAGGCGCACGCCGTCGTCTCCCTTGCGGACCACCAGCTCATCCTCGAGCGCGGACAGGACCTTCGAGACCTGGCCCAGACTCAGGGAACCCTGTCGCCGCTCGATCTCGTCGCGTACTCCGCTGATGGTGTCGAAGCGGGGCCGGGAGAGGAGCACCCGACCCACGAAGGCGCTCTTCCCTCGATACGGGGCTCGAGCCCGGGTGGGTGCCGGGAATCGGTTCGGGAAGCCCCGCTGAAACCAGCTCCATCTTCCGGCGGCCTCGACCCATCCGTTCCCAGAGAGATCGAGGCCGCTCACGCCCTCCTCGCGGAGGTAGGCCAGCCAGTCGTCGTTGAGATAGGGAACCACCACCAACGGCTCACGCCCCGTCCCCTCGGCCCACCGTCGGGCCTGGACCACTGCGTGCTGGAGAGCCCTCAGGTCGCGGGCGTTCTTGACCTCCGCAACAAACGGGACGCCCTCTCCCTCCCAGCGGAGGATGACGTAGGCATCTGCTGCGCCTTGGGGCTCGATCTCCTGGAGCTCGATGCAGAGGGGACCCAGATCGAGCTTGGGAAGGGTGTCCGCGAACCACGACTCGATTTCCATAGTTTCCCAATACTTTGAGTTTTCCTGACCAGGAAAATATACCTGCCATAGAAATCGGCAAGCGGAACATGGCTTGCGCGCGTGGAGACCCGCGCCTACCACGCCTTGATCGATTTAACCCATTGCGCTATAATGGGTTACGTTTACGGGTTTATATTTGGGAGGTATTACGTGGCCAAAGACAAGCGCCAGCTCAGGAAGGAACGTCGTCTCGTGCAGAGCGAATCCCGCTGGATGCAGAAGGCGCTCTTCGCGCTCGGGAAGGCTGAAACCGCGCGCGAGAAGCTGGCGAAGGCCCGCAACGAAGAGATGCAGCAGGAGTCGGTGAAGGTCGGGAGCAAGTCCCTGACCCTCGATGCCCTGCGGGACGCCATTCAGGATCGCGTCGACACCTTGGCGGAAGTGCTTCAGGAGCGCAGGGAAGTCACGCGCTAGGGAAGTCACGGGCTGAGGAGCCCGCCCCGCTCCGCACCACGCTTCCACCGCACACCACGACTTCCACGGGATCTCCCCCCATCTCGTAGGCGAGAATTCGTTCGTCCTCGAGGTTGGTGAGCAGGATATCCGCGCGCATGCCCGACTCGATGGTTCCCCGGTCCGCGAGCCCGAGCAGCCTGGCGGCGTGGACCGTACAGGCCCGGAGCGCCTCGTCCACGGTGAGGCCCAGCTTCCGGACCGCGAGAGCGATGACGAGCGGCATCGAGAAGGTGGGCGCCGATCCCGGGTTGTAGTTGGTGGCGATCACCAGCCGGTCCGACGCGCCTGCGGCATCGATGAACGCCCGTCCGTTGGCATATCGGTCGTCCAGATGCAGCCCGCACCCGGGCAGCATGACGGCATACGTCTCCGACCTGCCCAGCCGCTCCAGACCGCCCGGCGTGCTCGCCTCGAGATGGTCGACGCTGACGGCGCCGTGCGCGGCAGCCCATTCGGTCATGCCGAGCGGGTTGAACTGATCGGCATGCACCCGGAACGGATGCCCCCGTGCCCGGGCCGCCTCGAAGAGCCGAATGCACGCGTCCAGCGGCCAGGCCGAGCACTCGCAGTACGCGTCCACCGTCACGCCCGGGAACGCCTCGCTCACGGCGGGCAACGTCTCCTCGATGGTGCGGTCCACGAAGTCGGGGACGTCCGGATCGAGGGCATGGCCCAGCAGGGCCGTCCGCACGACCGTGCCAGGGAAGCGCGCGGCTGCGTCGCCGATGGCCTCGAGCGACCCGAGCTCGTGCTCAGTGGAGAGGCCGTAGCCGGACTTGACCTCCACGGTCGTCGTGCCCACTCGCAGCATACGAGCCAACCTCCCCACGAGCAGGTCGGCGAGCTCCGCTCTCGAGGCGCGGCGCACGGCACGCACCGTCGACATGATCCCCCCGCCGGCCTCGAGCACCTCCAGGTAGGAAGCGCCGGCGAGCTGGGCCTCGAACTCGTCCAGGCGATCACCGGCCCAGAGGGCGTGCGTGTGGGCGTCGACGAAGCCCGGCAGCAGCACGCGCCCGCGCGCCTCGATGACCCGGGCGCCCTCGGGCGCCGCAAGGTCGGGCCCCACCGCCACGATCCGGTCCCCCCGCACGAGCACCGACGCGCGCTCCAGGGTCCCTCGCTCGGTGAGGGTGACCACCCGGGCGTTCCGGATGAGGAGGGGCGGAGCCCCATGGGCGGAATCCCCGCTCACGCCGGCCGCTGGGCGAAGCCCGCCACGAAGTGGAGGAAGAGCAGCGCCGCGAGTCTGGCCGTCCGGCCGTCGGTGTCGTGCGGCGGGCTGAGCTCCATGAGGTCGAAGTGCCCCACCGCGGGCGAGCGGCCGGCGCGCTCGGCGATGGCGGTGACGGTCCGTACGTCGAGACCGGCCGGATTCGTAGCGCTCACCCCGGGAGCATGCGCCACGTCGATCGCATCGAGGTCGAGGGTCACGAAGC
The DNA here is from genome assembly GCA_040904945.1 of Gemmatimonadota bacterium. Lineage (GTDB taxonomy): Bacteria > Gemmatimonadota > Gemmatimonadetes > Longimicrobiales > Gaopeijiaceae > JAWLHJ01. The sequence continues at coordinate 5,837 of JBBDSM010000023.1, read as the reverse complement.
ACCGCGACCCGCCGTCACCGGACTCGGTCGCCCGCCCGTCCGCCGCCCGCCCTTCCGCCAACCCGAACGCCCGGTCGATCTCGCTCTCGTCGGCGCGTGCCCGCTCGACGCCGATCACGGTCGCTCCGAGACCCTGGAGCCATCGCACGTGCTCGGCCTCGTGGACGAAGCGAGCCGCACCGAACGTCACGAACCGCCGGACACCGATTCGCCCCTCGTCCAGCAGACGACGGAACGCCATGCCCGACCCCACCCGCTCCCGGACGTCCAGATGCGCGTCGACGTTGATGCCGCCCACCGAACCGCCGCCCGCCGCGCCGTCGCCCCCCACTCCGCCGCCCGCCGCACTCCCACCCACCGCTTTCGCGAAAGCGCGGACGGTGGGCAGCGTCAGGTCGTGTCCGCCGCCGATGAAGACCGGCGTCAGCCCGGCGGCATACAGCGCCGCCGCGGCCTCTTCCACCCGCTGGTGGGTCTCGAGTAGCGCCTCCTCCCCGTCTCCGCGCGCCGGACGGACGTCTCCCGCATCGACGACGGGCACCGTGGCCTCCGCGTCGCGCTCCAGATCGTAGCTCCCACCGTAACGCGCCAGCGCCGCCCGGAAGGCACCCGGGCCCGCGGCGGCTCCCACCCGCCCCCGGTTCAGCGCGACCCCGGTGTCGTCGGGCAGACCCAGGAGGGCGAGCGCCGGCTCCGCATCGGAGCTCCGCCCCCGCACAAAAGCCGCGACGTCCGTCTCGATGCGCGATGCGAAGCGGACGTCGGAGACCGGCGGCCAGAGGCCGGGGACGGTGTGCGGGATCGTGCTCATCGGTCCGGTCCGCGGTCCGCCGCCGGGCCGCCGTCCGCGGACACGGTCGTCGCTCCGGGCGGCATGGGCACGTCCACCCCCCGCTCCCGCGCGCAAGAGGCCGCCTCCTCGTACCCCGCATCCACGTGGCGAAAGACCCCCGTGGTCGGATCGTTGATCAGCACCCGCTCGAGCCGCCGCGCCGCCTCGGGTGTGCCGTCGGCGACCACGACCTGACCCGCATGCTGCGAGTAGCCGATGCCGACTCCGCCTCCATGATGGAAGCTCACCCAGCTCGCACCGCTGGCGACGTTCACCATGGCGTTGAGGAGTGCCCAGTCGCTCACCGCGTCGGTGCCGTCCTTCATACCCTCCGTCTCGCGGTTCGGCGACGCGACGGAGCCGCAGTCGAGGTGGTCTCGCCCGATCACGATGGGCGCCCTGAGCTCTCCGGACGCCACCATATCGTTGAACATCAACCCCGCGCGGTGGCGCTCGCCGAGTCCGAACCAGCAGATGCGCGCCGGAAGCCCCTGGAACGCGAACGCCGGCTCGCACGCCTCGAAGTCACCCGCCAGGAGGGCCTCGGGCCGGGCGTGGCAGCTCAGGAGCCACCGGTGGAGTCGCTCGTTGTAGCCGCCGGCCTCGGCCGGGAAGCGACGGAGCAGCTCCAGGTCGGTGCGGTAGATGTCCGTCGGATCGCCGGAGAGCGCCACCCACCGGAACGGTCCGCGTCCCACGCAGAACTGCGGCCGGATGTACGCGGGCACGAAGCCCGGGAACGCGAACGCGTCGCTGAAGCCCTCCTCGAGGGCGACCTGGCGGATGTTGTTGCCGTAGTCGAAGGTGACCGCCCCGCGCTCCTGCAGCCGGACCATGAGCTCGACGTGACGACGCATCGTGTCCCGGGCCCTCGTCTCGTAGTCCTTCGGATGGTCGGCCAGCAGGTTGGCCGCCGCCTCGAGCGGCAGCCCGTCCGGTACGTAGCTCCTCGGGTCGTGCGCCGATGTCTGGTCGGTGAGCGTGTCGGGGGTGACGTCGCGCTCGAGGAGCCGCGCGAGAAGCTCCGTCGCGTTGCAGCAGACCCCGATGGAGCGCGGTTCGCGGGCCGCTTTGCACGCGAGAGCCCGGTCGATGGCGGCGTCGATGGCGTTGGGGCCGCCAGGCGCGTCCACCACCTCGTGCAGGTACCGCTCGCGCACCCGCCGGTCGAGTCGCGCCCGGTCCACGTCGGCGATGAGGCAGACGCCTCCGTTCATGGTCACCGAGAGCGGCTGGGCACCGCCCATCCCACCACACCCCGCGGTCACGCTCAGCGTACCTGCAAGTGATCCCCCGAAATGCTGCCGGGCCAATTCCGCGAACGTCTCGTACGTGCCCTGGAGGATGCCCTGCGTGCCGATGTAGATCCAGGAGCCCGCGGTCATTTGCCCATACATCATCAATCCGCGGGCGCACAGCTCGTCGAAATGCTCCTGCGTGGCCCAGTGCGGCACGAGGTTCGAGTTGGCGATGAGCACGCGCGGGGCGTCGGCGTGGGTGCGGACGACGCCCACCGGCTTGCCCGATTGGACGAGGAGCGTCTCGTCGGGCTCGAGCCTCCGGAGCGTGCGCACGATGGCGTCGAAGCAGTCCCAGTTGCGCGCAGCCTGTCCGCGGCCGCCGTACACGACCAACTTCTCGGGGATCTCCGCCACCTCGGGATCGAGGTTGTTCATGAGCATCCGCATGGCGGCCTCGGCCTGCCAGGTGGAGCAGACGCGGTCGGGGCCGCGGGGAGCGCGTACGGTGCGGGGACCTTCGCTCATGGCGTGGGGGCGCTCATGGCTCGACGGGGATCGGGGTGAACGTGCCGCTGCGGATGAGCTCGGTCACGGCCGCGATGTCGGGCGACGGCGATCGATCGGCCAGGAGCGGCTCCACCACCGTGCGCACCGCGTCCCGGGCCGCCTCCACCCCCGCCCCGGACTTCAGCGGGCGGTGGGCCTCGAGGGCCTGGGTCGCGCACATCAGCTCGATGGCGACGACGCTCTCGGCGAGATCGAGGGCGCGGCGCGCCTTCTTCGCGGACGCCGGTCCGAACGAGTTGTAGTCCTCCATGCCGGCGCTCGTCGGGATGTTCGCCACGCTGGCCGGCCCCGCGAGCTGGATGATCTCGTTGCAGCAGGCGGCGGCCGTGTACTGCGCGATCATGTACCCGGAGTGGAGCCCGGGCTTGGGACTCAGATACGCGGTGAGGTGGGCCTCCGGGTCCTGGGCGGCGAGCATGAGGTAGATGCGCCGCTCGCTGATGCCCGCCACGTGGGCGATGGCCACGGCCAGCGCGTCGAGGGGGATGGCCAGCGGCATCCCATGGAAGTTGCCGGCGGAAAGAACGTCCACGTCACGTCCGTCGGTGCCCTCGAACACCAACGGGTTGTCGGTGACCGCGCCGAGCTCGCGCTCGATCGCTCCGCGCACCCAGACGATGGCATCGAGGGCGGCCCCGAGCACTTGCGGGGCGCACCGCAGCGAATACGGATCCTGGACGCGCGGGTCGTCGGTACGGTGGGAGTCCCGGATCTCGCTCCCGGACAGGAGGTCGCGGAGCGCCGCGGCGACCCGGATCTGCCCCCGTTGTCTGCGTACCTCGTGCACCCTGGGGTCGAGAAACACATGCGACGCGCGGCACGCGTCGATGGACATGGCACACGCGGTCACGCACGCGCCCAGGAGATGGTCGATGTCGTGCAGCAGCAAAGCCGCCCGAGCCGCCATCAGGTGCGTGCCGTTGATGAGGGCCAGCCCCTCCTTGGCCGTCAGCTGGACGGGCCGGAGGTCAGCGCGGGCGAGGGCGTCTGCGGCATCCATCCGCTCGCCGGCGATATCGACCGTGCCCTCGCCGATGAGCGCCAGCGAGGCGTGGGCGAGCGGCGCCAGGTCGCCCGACGCGCCGACCGAGCCGGTCTCCGGCACCACCGGGGTGATCCGCGCATTCAGGAGGTCCGCGAGCGCCGTGACGAGCTCCGGTCGGGACCCTGAGTGACCCCGGCAAAGCGATGCGGCCAACAGGAGCAGCATGGCCCGGACCACGTCCGTCGGGAGTGCCGGGCCCACCCCGGCCGCGTGGGAGCGGAGCAGGTTGTGCTGCACCTCGCCGAGCTCCTCGTCGGCGATGCGTTGTCGCGAGAGCGAGCCGAAGCCCGTGTTCACCCCGTAGATGGGCTCGTGGCGCGCGAGCGCCCGCCCGAGAAGGGCGCGTGAGGCCCGGATCCGCTCGAGGCCTTCGACGCCCACGGAGACCTCCCGGCCGTCCCTGGCCACGCCCACGACGTCCGCAACGGTGAGCGCGGTGCCGTCGAGGGCCAGGAGCGGGGCGTCAGGGGTCATCAACCGATGATGGGCGGCCGCGTCCCCCGCACGCAAGGCGCGGGACCCTCGTACTTAGAGGCGGACCCGGCGCTCCTCCAGGCCCGCCTCTCCGACCGGCGCGGGCGGCTTCCGCGCGGGGTTCGCAAGTCGTTCGAATGTCGAACGAGTCGAGAGGAGACCCCGGTCACGAACCCCGTGCGTTTTCCCCCGCCACACGGGCGCTTCGAAGCCGAGGTCATTCTGGCGGTGACGGAAGCGATCGTTCGAACCTCGAACCACTTGCAATGTGGCGAAACGCGATGCACACCCGTGCGACCCTCGGACACGCTCCGACGGGGTGCTGGTCGCCGTCTACGGCGGCCCAAAGCGTATCCGCATCAAGATCCGGGGAGATCACGCTCGGGGGCGGTCGAACTGGCGCCATGGAAGGTGGGAGCGCTACTTCTTCCCCCTCGCTCAGCCAGGGACGAACAGGAGGACACGCCTTGAAGCCGCCCATCGCCGCTCGACCGCTGCTCGCCGCCGCGCTATTCGCCGCCACGCTCCTCGTCGCTCACCCCGGATTCGCCGGGGCACAGACCACCGCGCCCGAGGAGATCCGTCTCACCGCGCCGGGGCTGGACCAGCCCGTCGAGATCCTGAAGGACCAATGGGGCATCTCCCATATCTACGCCGACACCGAGCACGACCTCTTTTTCGCGCAGGGGTACAACGCGGCTCGCGACCGGCTCTTCCAGCTGGAGATCTGGCGGAGGGAGGCCACCGGGACCATGGCGGAGATCCTCGGACCCCGGGCGATCACGCGCGACCACGGCATCCGCCTCTTCAAGTTCCGCGGCGACCTCGATACCGAGATGCGGCACTACCATCCGCGGGGACACGAGATCATCCCCGCGTTCGTCACGGGCATCAACGCGTATATCGACGAGACCCGGCGCGACCCCGACCTACTCCCCATCGAGTTCGAGATGCTGGGGATCACGCCGGAGCACTGGACGCCGGAGGTCGTGATCACACGCCACCGCGGGTTGCTGGGCGACGCGGGCACGTCGCTGGACTACGGGCGCGCCGTCTACCTGCTGGGGGCGGACAAGGTGCGGGACGTCGCGTCGTTCCACCCGCATCAGCCCGATATCGAGCTCGACCCGTCCATCGACGGTCAGCACCTGATCGATCACGACATCCTCGAGCTCTACCGGGCGTTTCGCAGCTCGACGTCGTTCCGGCCGGAGGACGTGGCGCCCGAATTCCGCGCTGAGGAAGACGACTTCGAGCAACTGGAGGCGGCCCTGACGCGCGAGACCCAGCAACTCGAGCGCCGTGAGCGCGAGAGCCTCGGCAGCAACAACTGGGTCCTGAGCGGGCGCCTGGCCGCGAACGACTACCCGATGATGGCCAACGACCCCCACCGCGCCCAGGCGACTCCGTCGCTCCGCTACTGGGTGCACCTGAACGGGCCGGGGTGGAACGTCCAGGGGGCCGGCGAGCCAGCCCTCCCGGGGGTGTCCATCGGGCACAACGACCACGGCGCCTGGGGGCTCACGGTGTTCGCCATCAACCACGAGGACATCTTCGTCTACGAGACGCACCCCGACGACCCGCGCCGCTACCGGTATCAGGACCGCTGGGTCGAGATGGAGGGCATCGCCGAGACGATCAGGGTGCGCGGGGAGGAGTCGCGGGCCGTGGAGCTGCT
>JBBDSM010000022.1:4791-11071 GCA_040904945.1 Gemmatimonadota bacterium | reverse complement strand
GCGCTCAGGCGAAGATGCGGCGCACCTGGTCGATGCCGTCGACCAGGCGGTCGACGTCGTCGGTCGTGTTGTACAGGTAGAACGACGCCCGCGCCGTGGCGGGGACGTCGAAGTGCTTCATGACGAGTTGGGCGCAGTGATGTCCGGCCCGGACCGCGACGCCCTCGGCGTCGAGGATGGTCGAAATGTCGTGCGGGTGGGCGGCGTCCATGGCGAACGAGAGCACGGCCGAGCGCTCGTCGAGCGACTTCGGGCCGTACACCGTCACCCCGTCGAGCCCTTCGAACCGCTCGAGCGCGTAGCGCAAGAGGCTCCGTTCGTGCTCGACGATGGACTCCATACCGATGCTGGACAGGAAGTCCACCGCGGCCCCGAAGCCGATGGCGCCCGCGATGTTCGGCGTTCCGGCCTCGAACTTGTGGGGGAGGTCCGCCCAGCTGCTCTCGTCCCGCCCCACGACGTGGATCATCTCGCCGCCGCCGTGATAGGGGGCCATCTCCTCGAGGAGCTCACGCTTCGCCCATAGGGCACCGATACCCGTGGGGCCACACATCTTGTGGCCGCTGAAGGCGTAGAAGTCCGCGCCGAGGGCCTCGACGTCGACCTTGGCGTGCACGGCACCCTGCGCTCCGTCGACCAGAACGACGGCGCCCACCGCGTGGGCGGCGTCGACGATGCGCTTCACCGGGTTCACGGTCCCGAGAGCGTTCGACACGTGCGAGATGGAGACGAGCTTCGTGCGCTCGGTCAGCACGTCGTCGAGATCGTCCAAGACCAGGCGACCCTCGTCGTCGAGCTCGATGTAGCGGATCTTGGCGCCGGTGCGGCGGGCCAGGAGCTGCCAGGGGACGATGTTCGAATGGTGCTCGAGCACCGAGATCAGGATCTCGTCGCCCTCGCCCAGGTTGTCGAGCCCCCAGGCGTTCGCGACCAGGTTGATGGCCTCGGTGGTCCCCCGGGTCCAGATGAGCTGATTCGGGTCGCTCGCGCCGATCCACCCGGCCACGGTGACGCGCGCGGCCTCGTAGGCATCGGTCGCGCGGCGGGAGAGCTCGTGGATCCCGCGGTGCACGTTCGCGTTGTCGTGCTCGTAATAGTGGTCGAGCGCGTCGAGTACGGCGCGCGGCTTTTGCGAAGTCGCGGCGTTGTCGAGGTAGACGAGACGCTTTCCGTGGACCGTCTGGTCGAGCGCCGGAAACTGCTCGCGGATGGCGGCGGCGTCGAAGGGGGCCGTCGTGACCGGTGCCGCCCTCACCCGAGATCCACGTAGATGCCGTCTTCTCGAACCTCGACCGGATAGGCCCGGACGGGGCGGACGGCGGGGAGTGCCTTGCGCGCGCCCGAGCAGGCGTCGAAGCGAGCCCCGTGGTATTTGCACACGACCATGTCGCCATCGAGGTCACCGTCCGACAGCGGGTACGCCTCGTGGGAGCACTGGTCCTCCAACGCACACACCGTACCGTCGACGTTCGCCAGGACCACCGCCTGACCGTTCGCCATCACGCCCTTGAGCTGTCCGGACGGGCAAGCGTCCACGTCCGCGACGCGCACCCAGTCAGCCATGGTTCGCGAGCTTCCCTTCGATGGCGCGGCTGACCTTCTCCACCACGCCCCCGAGGGGGAGGCGGGCGAGCACTTCGCCGAGGAAGCCCAACACGACCAACCGCTCGGCGGTGATGCGGTCGAGCCCACGGCTCATCAAGTAGAACTTCGCCTCTGAATCGAGCTCGCCGATGGTCGCGCCGTGCGAGCACTTTACGTCGTCGGCTTCGATCTCGAGGTTCGGGAGCGAATCGGCCCTGGCCTTACCCGAGAGGAGGAGGTTCCGGTTCGTTTGATAGGCGTCCGTACGCTGCGCGCCCGGGTGTACCCGGATGATTCCCCGGAACACGGAGCGGCTCGCGCCGTCCAGCGCGCCCTTGTACAGTAGGTCGCTCGAGGCATTCGGTGCCACGTGGTCCTGGCTCGTATTGAAATCAAAGTGCTGATTCTTGTCCCCGAAATAGAGCCCGAGCATGTCGGAGTTGGCTCCGGGGCCGAGCAACCGCGCGTTGAGGTCGACGCGACTGACCGACGCGCCCAACCCGACGTTCAAGGTGTCGAGCGTGGCGTCGCGGCCGGCGAGCGTGCGCTGCACCGACTGGAAGAAGCCCCCCTCGCCGAGACGCTGGACGGAGACGAACTGGACCTGGGCACCCTGCCGCGCGATCACTTCGACCGCGTTGGAGACCAGCGTCTGACGCTGGAAGTCGTCCGAAAGGACCTCGTCGACGTACGACACCTGGCTCGCGTCTTCCGCGACGATCAGCACCCGGCTGAAGTAGGCCACGCCGGTTTCCGAGACCCAGCGCGTGACGCGCACCGGATGCTCGAGCTTCACCCCACGGGGCACGTACAAGAAGATGCCGTCGTTCCAGAGGGCGGCGTTCAGCGCCGCGAACTTCCCTTGCTCCGGAGGCACCGCCTCGGTGGCCAGGTGCTCGCGAACCAGGTCGCCGTACGCGTCGATGGCGTCGTGCAGCGACATGAGGACGACGCCCTTGTCGGCGAGACCCTCTTCGATGTCGGTGTGCACTACGTGCCCATCGATCAAGACCAGATGTCCGGACGCGTCCCGGTCCTCCGCCATGCAGTCGCGAAGGCGCTGCGGCCAGGCATCGGGATCATCGGGCGCGATCTCGGCGTCGCTCAGCCGGAGCGCGTCCAGGTCGAGCTTCTTCTTGAGATCGGTGTAGCGCCACTCTTCGAGCCGGGTCGTCGGCAGCGGGGTGCGCTCGTAGACGTCCCAAGCATGGGCACGCCGCTCCTTCAGCCAGTCGGGCTCGCCTTCGGAGACGAGGGAGACAGCGGAGCCGTTCAGCGCGTCGGTGATGCCTTCCATGAAGCCAGTTTCGTGCATGGGGTATGAATGCGGTGTCGTGAGGACGGAGTGGCGGTCAGCCGACGGAGCCTTCCATCTCGAGCTCGATGAGCCGGTTGAGCTCCACCGCGTACTCCATCGGTAGCTCCCTGGCGATCGGCTCGATGAAGCCCCGAACGATCATGGCCATGGCCTCCTCTTCGGAGATGCCGCGGCTCGTGAGGTAGAAGAGCTGCTCCTCACCGATCTTGGAGACGGAAGCCTCGTGGCCGACGCTGGCGTCCTGCTCGTCGATCTCGATGTACGGATACGTGTCCGTGCGCGATGTGTCGTTGATGAGCAGCGCGTCACATTCGACGTTCGAGCGCGCGTGATGAGCGCCTTCGTAGACCTTGCAGAGACCCCGGTACGTCGAGCGACCGGTCCCCTTCGAGATCGACTTCGAAACGATAGAGGACGTGGTGTTCGGCGCGACGTGCACGACCTTCCCGCCCGTATCCTGGTGCTGGCCGTTGCCCGAGTACGCGATGGAGAGGATCTCGCCGTGCGCGCCCTCACCCATCAGATAACAGGACGGATACTTCATGGTCAGCTTGGAGCCGAGGTTGCCGTCCAGCCATTCCATGTGGCCCCCGGCCTCCACCAGCGCCCGCTGGGTGACCAGGTTGTACATGTTGTTCGACCAGTTCTGGATGGTCGTGTAGCGGAAGCGGGCGTTCTCCTTCACCAGGATCTCGATGACACCCGAGTGGAACGACTCGGTCGAGTAGACCGGGGCGGTGCACCCTTCGATGTAGTGGGCCTGTGCGCCCTCTTCGACGATGATGAGTGTCCGCTCGAACTGACCCATCCGTTCCTGATTGACCCGGAAGTACGCCTGGAGCGGCGTATCCAGCGATACACCCTTGGGGATGTAGACGAAGGACCCGCCGGACCAGACCGCCGCGTTCATGGCGGCGAACTTGTTGTCCTCGGCCGGAATGACCGTGCCGAAATACTCCCGGAACAGCTCGGGATGGTTCTTCAGGCCGTCCTCGATGGAATCGAAGATGACGCCCTGGTCCTCCCACTCCTTCCGGAGCGAGTGGTAAACCATCTCGGACTCGTACTGGGCGCCGACACCGGCCAAGATCTCCCGCTCGGCCTCGGGAATGCCGAGCTTCTCGAACGTGTCCTTGATCTCTTGCGGGACGTCGTCCCACGAGCGCTCCATCTGGTCCTGGGGGCGCACATAGAAGTAGATCTCGTCGAGGGTGTCCTCGAGGTTGGTCAGATCGCCGCCCCAGGTGGGCATCGGCTTCTTGTTGTAGATGTCGAGCGCCTTCAGGCGATACTCGAGCATCCACTCCGGCTCGTCCTTGTGCGCCGAGATCTGGCGAACGACTTCTTCGGACAGACCCTTTTCGGCCCGGAACTTGGGCTTCCCCTCGGTGATGAAGTCGTACTTGTACTCATCGAGGTTGAGGTCCTTGATCGTATCATTCTGGGGCATGGGAGGGTCCTCCGTTCAGTCGGTATCCACAACTGCTTCGTCGTCGCGCCAATCCTTGTAGCCGTCCTGCTCGAGCTCGAGGGCCAACTCCGGCCCACCCGAGCGCACGAGGCGTCCGTCCATCATTACATGCACGACGTCGGGCGTGATGTAGTCGAGCAGCCGCTGGTAGTGCGTGATGAGGAGGATCGCCATGTCGGGGTTCTCGGCGGTGAGCTTGTTCACCCCGTCGGAGACCGTCTTCAGCGCGTCGATGTCGAGTCCCGAATCGGTCTCGTCCATGAGCGCGAGGGAAGGACGCAGCATGGCCATCTGAAGGATCTCGTTCCGCTTCTTCTCCCCGCCGCTGAAGCCGTCGTTCACGTGACGCTCAGCGAACGAGATGTCCATCTCGAGCAACTCCATGCGATCCGTGAGGATGTCCGAGAAGTCGAACAAGTCGAGCTCTTCGCCCTCCGGCAGATGCGCCTGGACGGCGGTCCGCAGGAAGTTCGCGATCGAGACCCCGGGGATCTCCACGGGGTACTGGAAGGCCAGGAAAATACCCGCGCGGCTCCGCTCGTCGGTCGCCAGCTCGAGCAGATCCTCGCCCTTGTAGGTGACCTGGCCGCTGGTCACCGCGTACCCGGGGTGACCAGCCAACACCTTGGCCAAGGTGCTTTTGCCGGAGCCGTTCGGCCCCATGATGGCGTGGATCTCACCCTTCCGGATCTCGAGGTCGACGCCGCGGAGGATGTCGACATCCTCGTCGGCGACCTTGGCTTCGAGTCCGGAGATCTTCAAAATGGGAGCGTTGCTCATGCGTCCCTCGTGGCTATCGACGGAAGTCGCGCACGAGCAGCGTGCCCGGCCGCGACCTTATCAAGAATGATTCTTCGTTTCAGGTCCCGAAACGTAGGGGGGGCTCCGGGGAGGGTCAAGGTGGCCGGACGCACGACGGCCCCCGGGACCGTGAGTCCCGGAGGCCGTGCTGGAGTCGACGCCGGCGGGTGAAAGGCGGTCCCGGAGGAAGCACCCCCAGCCCGGCCCTCCCGGGGGATCTTACCGACTGCCGCCGGGGCCCCTCGGTGGGCGCTGCCGCAGGGGCCGGTCGCGCTCGGGCCGGACGCCCCGCGCCCGGTCCCGGACGGCGCTCCGGCGGCCGGCCTCGAACGCTCGGCGTTGGGCCTGGAGCTGCTCGACGGTGGCCCGCTGCTCTTCCGTCAGGAGGGCCTCCACCTCGATCCGTGTCTCCTCGGCGCTCGCGCGGCGCGCCTCGGCTGCCGCCCTCATGCGCTCACGCGCTTCAACACGGTCGAGAGTTCCTGCTCGGAGCTGAGACCTGAGCTCCGCCATCTCCGAGGCCACTGCCGCACGCTCCCCGACGCGCTCGCTCCGGAGCGCATCGAGCTGGGCGACCTGCTCGTCGGTGAGCTCCAGCCGGTCGCGGAGGCGCAAAACCGCTTCGACGCCGGGGGCGCCGCCGCCTCGCGCCATCCTGTCCATCCTCGCCATCCGGTCCATGCGAGCCTCGCCCCTCGCCCCGGGGGCCCGCTCCTGCTGGGCGGATAGCCCGGCACTCGCGCCCATCCACATCATCATCGCGAGCATCACCGCCCCGCCCATCGTCGTCTTCTTCATGAAGTCACTCCCGCACATGTCTCGGTGCTGCAAGGGATCTGGCGCGCCGAACGGCCGCCGCGCCTCTTCGAGCGCGTGTCCGTGCGCTCCGACTGTTGGAGTGCGGATGCGCGGTGTTCGTTAGGTTGGCGGCCGAGCGTGCGCGGAAGCCGCAGACACGAGGCCCACACGACCATGACCCTTTACAGATCCGGCCGCGCACCGATCCTGGTGCTCGCCCTCTCGCTGCCCTGGGTGGGCGCGTGCGAGGCACCGGGGGAGCCCGGCGCCACCGCGACCCCTGACGTGTCGCCCGCCCTGGGCCACCC
>JBBDSM010000022.1:2056-4691 GCA_040904945.1 Gemmatimonadota bacterium | reverse complement strand
CGGGGGAGCCCGGCGCCACCGCGACCCCTGACGTGTCGCCCGCCCTGGGCCACCCCGACAGCGTCCTGATCTGGACGGCCGCCGAGCGGCGAGCGGGCTTCCAGCGCTACGACCATATCTTTCCCACGCGCGCGATCCCGGCCAGCCCTGAGCGCCTGGCGCTGCCGCCCGCGACAACTCCATGGCCCGCCGATATCGACATCGACGGCTTCATGGAGCATGACTCCGTCATGGGGCTCATCGTGGTGCGGGGCGGCGAGGTCCTGGCCGAGCGGTACCGCGCCGGGCACGCGGCCGAGACCCGTTGGGTCTCGTACTCCATCTCGAAGTCGCTGGTGTCGATGCTGGTCGGGGCCGCCATCCAGGACGGCTACATCGCGAGCGTCGACGATCCGGTGACCCGATACGTGCCGCTGCTGCGGGAGAGCGCGTACGATGGGGTCACCATCGAGGACGTCCTCACCATGAGCTCCGGCGTGGCGTGGAACGAGGATTACGGGGACCCCGAATCGGACGTCAGTCAGGAGATCCACTACGACGCGGTGGAGCGGCTCCGCTTCCTCGGCGATCGCGAACGGGTCGCACCGCCCGGGACGCGCTTCAACTACAGCACCGGCGAGATCTTCCTGGCCGGCGCCGTGGTGCGGGGGGCCGTGGGAAACAACCTGTCGGCGTATCTGGCTCGCCGAATCTGGGAGCCCTACGGCATGGAGGACGACGCCAGCTGGATGCTCGTCGAGCCGGGCGGGCCGGAGTACGCCGGCTGCTGCATCAGCGCCACGCTACGGGATTACGCCCGAATCGGGATGGTCGCCCTCTCCGACGGCGTGGCGCCCGACGGGACGCGGGTGCTGCCGGAAGGCTGGATGGCCGAGTCCACCACCCCGTCCCCGGCCAACCCGGGATACGGATATCTCTGGTGGCTGCACGACGACGGCTCTTTCAGCGCGCGTGGCATCTTCGGCCAGCTCATCCACGTGGATCCGGCCCTCGATCTGGTGGTGGCTATGCATGGGCTCTGGCCCGAGCCCGTGAGTGAGGAGCGGGGGGAGCGGCGGGAGCGGTTTCTGGAGGAGCTGAAGGGGGCGCTCGGAGGGCGTTGAGGTCCGGGCAGGGCCTCAGTCGCGAAGCTCGATGCCGAGAAGGCGGGAGGCTTCGACGACGGCCGGGGTGTCGAGGCTCAAGGGCTCAGGCATCCCGAACTTCATCGGCGGGAGCTGGGTGAGGCGCGCCGAGAACAGCACGGCGGTGTGCCAGTCGCCCCAGAAGCTCGACCACCACCGGAGTCCGGCGTATCCCGCTTCCCACACCTCTCGGGCAACGGGTTGAGTCATCGGTCGGTGCCGCGAGGCCACCCGGTCGGGGCGCGTGGGCAGCGAAGCGAGGATGGATGGATCGCAGAGGTCCGCGATCGCGCCGTCGGGTCCGGTGACGGTGACGTCGACGAGGGCCAGCTCGAGTCCCGCTCGTTGGAGGTGCCCCGGCGTGATCACGCCGCCGCGCCACGGTTGTATGGATTCTCCGATCGCGTGCTCGGGGGATTCCGCCAGGTAGAGGGTGGGGGATGTGCCCAAAGGCAGGTCGAAGCGACCCCGTCCGGTCGGTCTCGGAACGAACGAAGGGGAAAAGGGCGCGCTCCCCCGCGCCGTCCGGTCCCACGGGAAGACCCTCCACAGAACATGCTCGGTCAAGCGAAGGTCCCGGCCTTCTCCGCCTCGACGGCGCCGATGACGTCCGCCAAACGCCCGTGACGAATGAGGTATGCCGGCGTGCGGCCGTCGAGATGCGCGTTGGGGCCGTGAAGCCAGCCCTCCACCGTCTCCGGATGGAGCCACCGCCCGAGGATCTCGATCACCAGGGCGAGCCCGGCGAGCCGGTCCGCGTTGTCGGGGTCAGGCAGCTGGCCCCGCCTCCAACGGGAGACCTGCGAGGGAGAGACGTCGAGCAGCGTGGCGATGGCCCGGTCGGCGCCGAGGGACGCCCGAATCTGATCTAGATGCATGGCGCTTCGAGACTCGGGCAGGTCGATGAGTGTGGTGGTCATAACTGCCGTGGTGCAATGAGATCCGTTGCGCAACATGATACCGTGCGCGCGGCGTCCTGTTCCACTTGCCGAACGTACTCTCCCCCTTGAGCGCTCAGCGCCCCCGCCGCAGCACCCGCCCCGGACGTACGTCCAGGTACTCACCGCCGTCCACCGTGACCACCCCGTTCACCACCACGAAGTCGATGCCCTCCGGGTACTGGTGGGGATCCTGGAACGTCGCGCGGTCGATGACCGTCTCGGGGTCGAAGACCACGAGGTCGGCCACGAGCCCCTCGGCGATGCGCCCGCGATCGTCCAGACCTAGGGTCTCCGCGGGCAGCGACGTCATCTTTCGGACGGCCTCTTCGAGCGTAAGCACGCCGAGCTCGCGCGCGTAGTGGCCGAGCACGCGCGGGAAGGTACCGTACCAGCGCGGATGCGGGTGTCCGATGCCCGGCTCGGTGAGGCGGCCGTCGGAGGCGACCATGGTCCAGGGGTGGCGCATGATACGCGCGACGTCGTCCTCGTCGAGTACGTGGTAGATGGCCGACGCGCCGCCGCGGAGCTGGGCGTCGATGACGAGCTCGGCGCCGGTCTCGGGGGTGGGCT
>JBBDSM010000022.1:0-1956 GCA_040904945.1 Gemmatimonadota bacterium | reverse complement strand
CCGCCGCGGAGCTGGGCGTCGATGACGAGCTCGGCGCCGGTCTCGGGGGTGGGCTCGAGATTGCGCATGGTGGCCCAGTCGTGGAGGGTCTGCCCCTCGAGCTCGGGCATCCACGAGACCCGGGCCAGCTGGACGCGGCGGAGGTCGTTGCCGCCCCGGTCGTTGATGATGTTGAAGACCGTGCCGGCCTTGATGCTGTCCCGCAGAACGGGGTCGTTCACCCGACGCGCGAATGCGCTGTCACCCCCGGCCAGGGACCACGGCGGCAGGAGGATGCTGATTCCGGTATAGGTGGCCGTGTACGGGTACTGGTCGATGCGGATGTCGCTGCCGGCGGCCCGCGCCGAGTCGACCATGGCGAGGGTGCGCTCGCTGGAGCCCCACATGGGGAAGCCCACCACCTTGTGGTGCGTCAGTACGGCGCGGATGTTGGCCCGGCGCGCGATCTCCATGAGCTCGGCCACGCCCTCGATGAGCTCCAGCCCCTCCTCGCGGAGATGTGAGGTGTAGATCCCGCCCGAGTCCGAGGCGACTTCGGAGAGCGCGACGACCTCGTCGATCTCCGAGTACGCGCCGGGGATGTAGCGGAGCCCGGTGGAGAGCCCGAAGGCGCCCTCGCCCATGGCCGTGGCGACCATGCCCCGCATGCGGGTCAGCTCGTCGTCGGTGGGCGCCCGGTCCGCGCTCCCCATGACGTTCCTGCGGATGGTGTTGTGCCCCGCCAGGAACGCCACGTTCATGCCCATCCCCAGGGCCTCCGCGGAATCCAGATAGGTACCGAACGGCCACGGGCCGCCACCATCGGGACCGCCGAGCGCCGTGGTCACGCCCTGGCGCACATGGCTCTCGGCACCTGGGAGGTCGAGGAGGGGGTCGAGGTGCGCGTGGACGTCGATGAAGCCCGGCGCCACCACGAGCCCACGGGCGTCGACCACCCGCTCGGCCTGTTCGCGGTTCAGGGGTTCCTCCGACACCCTCACGATGACTCCGTCCCGCACGGCCACGTCGGCGGCGAAAGCGGTTGAGCCGGTGCCGTCCAGGACGGCACCGCCCGCGACGATCAGGTCCCAGGGACCTTCGTCCTGTGGCGCGCACGCCGCGGAGAGGCAGATGAGCAGGAGGGGAAGCGCGAGGCGTGTGCAGTAATTCATTCGGGGGCGCGTGGGGCCGGGGGGATGGGGGCGGGAGGACGGGGAACGGAAGGGGTCGGACGGGCGGCGGAGGTATCGAATGGTCAGCATGCCCGCAGCGCGCGCTGTCCGCAAGCGATCGCACCTCTTGTGCTATACCATACCGTATGGTATGTTCCTTCGAACGACATGGCTTCACCGCTAGGTGAGCCCATTCGTGGAGTCGGGCCGGCCGAGCCGGTGCGACCCGACCGAGACACCCTAGGCTGGAAACACGAGGAGCGGACATGGCTCGCATAACTCGAGACGACTGGATCGCCGAGGGCTTCCGGGTGCTGGCGGCCGAGGGCGACGGCGCGCTCACCGTGGATCACCTCTGCGCACGCCTGGATCGCTCGAAGGGCTCGTTCTACCACCATTTCGATGGGCGTCCGGGCTACGTCCGCGACCTGCTGGAGGCGTGGGAGCGGCAGGCGGTGGACCGCCTCATCGAGACGGGCAGGTCCGGGGCGCCCGTGGAAGACCGTCTCCGCGCCGTGAACCGCCAGGCATCGGAGCTTAAGAACTCCCGCCTCGAGCGGGCCATCCGGGGGTGGGCGGCGCGGGAGCCCGAAGCCGCCAGGGTGCAGGACCGCGTGGATCGGCGGCGCCTGGCGTTCCTCGAAGAGCTGTGCTCCGAACGGATGGGCCAGGGGGAGCCTGCTGCCCGGATGGCGCGTGTCATCCAGCTCGTCTTCGTCGGCGCCCAGCATCTGGATCCGCCGTTGGAGGGGGAGGAGCTGTACCGGACGTTCCGGTTTCTGGATCCGCTGTTCGACCTGTGACC
>JBBDSM010000021.1:45183-56941 GCA_040904945.1 Gemmatimonadota bacterium | reverse complement strand
ACACGTCGGCTCCGTTGCCCGCCCCGTCGGCCGCGTCGATGGCGGCCTGGATCGTCGCCATCGGCGCCTCACGCGTCCCCGCGTTCGAGTTGGAGCCGGAGGGACTTACCCAGAGGGCGTAGTCCGCGTCCTCGAGCACCCAGACCTGGACGGTGTCCACGTCCGTGGCCGACCCTCCCGCCACGCTCAGCTCGAAGATCATCTTCCCCATCTCGTCCGGCGCCGTAAACGTCGGCGTGGGGCCGTTCAGCGTACCCACCTCGGGGCCTTCGAGCTGGGTCCAGGTGTAGTCGGCGCCCGAGCCGGTGCTGGCGCTTCCGTCCAGCATCGACTCCGCCCCTGCAGTCACGCTCATGTCGGCTCCGGCATCGGCCATGGCCGGGCTGGACACCGTCGTGAACGACGAGCTGAACGAGCCGTCGAGGCCCACGCCGTCGGCGTCGGTCACGCCCGTGACGGTGACGCTGTAACTCGTCGCCTCCGCCATGGCGTCGTCGGGCGTGAACGTGACCGTCGAGCCGCTCACGTCCCGGGTGCCCGTCAGTGACCCCACCGTAACGGACGTCGACGTGACCGAGGCCGCGGCTACGGCACGCGAAAAGGTGATGGTGACGGCGGCGTCCGTCGCGACGCCCGTTGTGCCGTCGTTGGGCGAGATCTGCGTCACCGCGAGTGCAGTCGGATTGCCGTTGCCGTCCCCATCTCCGTCGCCGGCATCGCATCCGGGATCCGTAGGGCTGCAAGCCGGCGCCTCGCTACCGCCGCAGGCGGACATCAGGCCGGCGATCAGGGCGAAGGCGAAGGCCCGTGCTCGGGGCAGACGTGAGTGACTCATGAGATGACTCCGGATGTTGACGCCGGCCGTGCCGGCAGGATCGATGCTCGCCCGGCATGGCCGGGGTCTTCACATCAACAGGCGTCAAACCCGGATGAATCCCCTCACGTGTGCTCGGATCAGTCTCCGGTGGGCCAGACTCCGTCCGTCTCCAGCGCTTCGGTCCGCACGACCGCCTGGGCGGCGGTGACCAGGTGCTTCAGATACCGATCGGGCGCGCCCGATCGGTCCAGCATGAGGAGCCTTCGGGCTTCTGCGGCGAGGCGGGGATCGACGGCACGGTCGGCGACGACGTCGTCCCAACGGGCCGGATCGGTGCGGAGGAGGACTTCGAACAGCTGGTTCAGGAGGCGGAACCGCTCAGGGTCCCTCGTCGTCTCGAAGCTCATCGTATAGCCACGCTCTCGCCAGGCGGAGGTCCCGGTGCACCGTGGCCGCGGACACGTCGAGCGTATCGGCGATCTCGTCGTAGGTGAGCCCGCCGAAGTAGCAGAGCTCCACGATGCGCCCCTTCCTCTCATCAAGCGCAAAAAGTCGCTCGAGGGCCTCATCGAGGGCGAGAACCTCGTCGGGGGGCGAGTTGGCGGCGACGATCCCCTCGAGGGTATCGATCAAGAGCATCGGGGCTCCGCCCCCTCGCTTGGCGGACTTTCTCGCACGCGCGTGATCCACCAGCACCCGGCGCATCGCGCGAGCCGCCACCCGGAGGAAGTGCCCCGAGCTTTCCCACTCGAGGTCCGCCTTCACGAGGCGAACGTACGCTTCGTGCACCAAGGCGGTCGTCTGCAACGTGTGTCCCGTCGCTTCGCCGCGCATGGCCGACTGCGCCAGCCGGTGCAATTCGTCGTACACGAGCGGCAGGAGCTGGTCCACGGCGTTCTCGTCCCCCTGGGTCCAGGCTCGGAGGAGCCCCGTGACCTCGGGGTCGGGCCCGTCGCGACGGCGCCCCACGCGCGGGGCGGGCGGACGCGGCGAGGCGTCTCGGGACGTGTGGTCCTCCGGGTTCGTCGAGGTCGGCATAGGGCGTGGGACGTCGGGTCGGGCGTGGCGTGGGTGAACCATCAACGCTAGGGACCGAGGTCGACCGTTTGCAAGGATCTTCGGTGGGTGGCCGATCACGCGGCAGAGCGCGACCGGCCTACCGGACCGTGCTCCGGCCCCTTCCTCGCGCGCTTCGAGTGTCGTTCCGCGGTCGTTCGAAGGTCGTTCGAAAGTCGAACGAAGTGGTGAGGAGCACTTGCGGTGAGCCCCCGGCGTTTCCCCGCGCCACGCCTAGTCTTCCGAAGCCTGGGTCGTTGTGGGTGTGACGGACGCGATCATTCGAAAGTCGAATGATTTTCGAATAGGGCACGAACCCCTCCACCGTACCCTCTGGACCGGACGCTGAAGCCGCTCTCCTGTCACGAAAAGGAGTGGTCCGGTTGCGTGGACACCGCTGGTGTCCGGATGTTGGCCCTTGCGGCGCATCCTGATCTGCCGGTCGACGCATCGGCCAGGACGTCGACGCCGGCCTCTCCCTTCCGAGCTTGTCCCCGTGAGCGATCCCATTCTCGAGCGCCTGAGCGATGCCATGGAGGGCCGCTATGCCGATCTGCGGCGCGTCGGGCGGGGGGGGATGGCGAGCGTCTTTCTCGCGCACGAGATCAAGCACGACCGCGAGGTGGCGCTCAAGGTGCTGCATCCCGAGGTCGCGGCCGCGGTCGGCACGGAGCGCTTCCTCCACGAGATCCGCGTCACCGCAGGGCTCCATCACCCCCACATTCTGCCGCTGTACGATTCGGGTGAGGCCGACGGGCTCGTGTACTATGTGATGCCGTATCTGTCGGGGGAGACCCTGGCGGATCGGCTCGAGCGCGAAGGCCCGCTCCCCGTCGACGAGGCCGTCCGCATCGCGTTCGAAGTGGCGGACGCGCTCGAGTACGCGCACCGGGCGGGCGTGGTCCACCGGGACATCAAGCCGAGCAACATCCTCCTCTCGTCGGGCCGGACGTGCGTGGCGGACTTCGGTATCGCGCGCATCGTCGACGACGCGGCCGGGGCGGCGCTCACGTCGACCGGAATCACGGTCGGAACGCCGCTCTATATGAGTCCCGAGCAGGCGTCCGGCGCCGACGACGTGACTCCGCGCAGCGACGTCTACTCGCTGGCGTGCGTGCTCTACCAGATGCTCGCCGGCGAGCCGCCCTACACGGGGCCGACCGCGCGCATGGTCACCATCAAGCGGCTCACCGACCCGGTGCCCTCGGTCCGCCGACTACGCGAGGCCGTGTCGCCCGAGGTCGGCGAGGTGCTCACGAAGGCGCTCCAGAAGCTGCCAGTCGATCGCCACGAGAGCGCGGAGGCGTTCGCAGACGCTCTCCGGCACGCTTCCTCCAGCGTCCCGCACGCCGGCCCCGAGCCCACGCCACGACCCGAACGCGGGTCGAAGGCCATCCGCCGGTCACGGGCCGTTCGCGCGGCCGCCATGGTCGGCGTTGCCGCCATCGCGCTCGTTCTCCTCTACGCCATGAACCAGCCAGCCCCGCCCGGCCTTCCGGCTGCGTCCTTCGAGCGGGTGACGCGCGAGGCGGCCCCGGAGCTCTTCCCCACGCTCTCGGCCTCCGGCGACACGGTCGTCTTCGAGCGCAGGGGAAACCTCTACCTGCTGTCGCGCGTGGATGGGTCGGAGCGCCGTCTCACGGACGATTCGTCGCTCGGGAACACCCAGCCGACGCTCTCCCCGGACGGTCGGCGGGTCGCGTTCCGATCGGAGCGGAACGGCGGCGGGCTCTTCGAGATCGGGGTGGACGGAGGCGACGTCCGGCGGCTCACGAACTTCGGGTACAACCCGGACTGGTCGCCGGACGGGACACGGATCCTCTTTGCGACGGAGGGCGTCACGGACCCGTCGACGCGGCGGAGCCTCAGCAACCTCTTCGTCCTGGACCTCCTCACCGGAGATCAGCGGCGGGTGAGCGACATCGATGCGGTGCAGCCGAGTTGGTCGCCGGACGGCACCCGGATCGCGTTCTGGAGCGTCATGCGGGACGGCGCCCTCACGAGCCAGCGCGACATCTGGACGATGGCGGCGAACGGCGGCGATCCCGTCAAGGTGACCGATGATCGCGCCGTCGACTGGAATCCCGTCTGGACGGCGGACGGCCACCACCTGGTCTTCTCGAGCGACCGCGGCGGAAGCCGCAGCCTCTGGTCGGTGCCGCTGGATCCCGCCACCGGCCGGGTGCTCGGTCCCGCCTCTTCGCTGACCCGGGGCGCGGCGGGATCTCACGAGCATATGGCCGTCGCAGCCGGCTCCGGCGAGGCCCTCTACGTGGAGCGCCTCACCACGTCGAACATCCACCGCCTGCCCTTCGACCCGGAAGCCGGCGTCGTCACCGGGCCGCCGGTTCCGGTCACCTCCGGAGGCATGATGGCCATCGAGCCGGCCGTCTCACCGGACGGGGCGTGGGTCGCGTTCTACACGCTCGAGGAGCCGATGGCCCTGCACATCGCCGCCACCGACGGCTCTTCGAGCCGCCGCATCACCGACGACGCCGGGAACGACCGGTCGCCGCAGTGGTCCCCCGACGGCCGCCGGCTCGCGTTCCACTCGGACCGGAGCGGACGCTACCAGATCTGGGCCGCGGACGTGAGCGGTTCCGTCGCAGAGGTGCCCCTTCGGCAGCTCACGTCGTCCGGAGTCATCACGATCTATTCGTTCTGGTCGCCAGAGAGCCACCGTGTGGGCTTCGTCGAGATCGGGCGGGGCGTCTCGGCCGTGCCCATCGACGATCCCCAGGCCGGCGCCGAGATGCTCATCCCCGGCGACCTCATGGTCCGCCCAACCTGGTCTCCCGATGGAGCCCGGATCGCGGGGGTGCTGCCCCCGGCTGCGGGCGGGTCCGGGATCGTCGTTTATTCCCTCGCGAGCCGCGCGCTCGAGACGGTGTCGGATTTCGGCGATGCGCCGCAGTGGCTGCCTGACGGACGGGGGCTCCTCTTCGCCTCGGGAAGCCGCCTCTACCTGGCCGACCTCGAGACGGACGAGGTGCGGGAGGTCTACTCGCTGGGCGACGATGTGGTGGGGCTCGGAAGCGTGTCCCGGGACGGCCGGTGGATCTACTTCTCCCGCACGGTCACCGACGCGGACCTGTGGCGCATCGACTGGTTGCGGTGACTCAGTCGTCCTCGGGCGGGATCCCCTGCTCGAAGTCGAAAAAACGCTCGGGATCGTACTGTCTCTTCGCCCGCTTGAGCCGCTTCAGGTTGTCGCCGAAGTACGCCTCGAGCGGATTCTCGAGGCCTCGCTCGGGATAGTTCTGGTACCGGCGGCCATTCCCGTGACGCACCAGCACCTCGCTCATGGCCGTGAGCCAGCGCTCGGCTTCGGCCCGGTCGTTGTACGGCCAGTCTTCGTTGAAGAAGGAGTCGACGAAGAGGTCGCCGTGCGACTTTCGGTGCACGAAGGCGGTCGCGTGCGGCTCGATCGCCGAGATGCGCCCCCCGTACACCTCCATGGCCATGACGTTGAACCGGTTGGGCGACTTGGCGAAGACGTCCAGGATCTCCTTCCAGGCCGCGGGCGTCAGCTCCCGGTCGACATAGGCCGAGCTCTTCAGCTCGAACGTTCCCCGCGGCGGCATCTCGGGATAGAAGCTCTGGATTAGATCGCGGTTCAGGTCGAAGTACCGGTCGACGCGTGAGAACAGTTCATCCTCCGGGGCGTGCACCCCGAAGAGTCGTTCGAGCTCGGCGCGCCCGTCCGCCTCGCTCCCGTCGAACATGCACATCAAGACGAACGTCGGTTCGCCGTCGCGGAAGCAGAAGGCGAGCTGGAAGCCGAACTCGGCTGGCGCGCCGTGGATGTAGCTCCGCTGGATCTCGGCGAGCAGGTCGGGCGCCCGGTCGAGCGGCCATACGAACGTGCCGCCCCACAGCTCGCCGAGCTCGGCGACGCGGTACCGGACCTCGAGGAGGACGCCGAAGTTGTTCCCGGTCCCGCCGCGCACGGCCCAGAACAAATTCTCTTCCTCGACCTCACTGGCTCGGACCACGCGGCCGTCCGCCAACATGACCTCGACCTCCTCCACGCAGTCGCAGTTGAGCCCGAACTCCCGCGATGTGAAGCCGTAGCCGCCTCCCTGCATGTGGCCGGCCACCCCGACGGTGTCGCACTCGCCTCCGGGGATGTGCAGCCCGTTCATCTCGAGCGTGCGGTACACCTTCGAGAGGTTCGCCCCGGCCTGGACCCGGACGGTCCGGCGGTCGTCGGAGAGAAGGACGCCGTGGAGGGGGCTCAGGTCTACGACCATCCCGCGCTTCACCCCGTAACCCACCGTGCTGTGGCCCCCCGAGCGGGGCGCGAAGTCCAGCTCGTACGCTCGGGCGACGTCGATGCAAGCCCGCACGTCGGGGACGACCTCGCACATCGCGATCAGCTGCGGCTCCTCGAGATCGGGGTAGTGCGATCCGCGCCACCGAGCCTCGTCGTACCCGGCCATCCCCGGAATGAGCACCGGTCCTTCCATGCGCTTCTGCAGCTCCTCGAGCGCTTCCTCCGGCATGCCGAGTCCTTCGATATACCCGTCGGGCATGCGCTCGAGCGCGGCATGGAGTAGCTCCAGATGGCGGTCGGTGCGTGCGCGGGGCTGCCACGGCATGCTCGGACTCCTGTCGATGGGGGCTGGGCGGGTCGCGGGGGCGAGAGACTACCCGCCGACCCGCGCGTCGAGCATACGGGCCGCCCGTGCTTCCAGATAGTGCCGTTCCGTAACGGACGGAGCGAGCGTGGCGGCCTCGGTGAACGCCGCTGCGGCTTCCACGTGCGCGCCCAGCTCGGCGAGAAAGGCGCCGATGACCGCAGGGCGCAGATGGTACTGCGCCAACCGGTCATCGGTCGCGGCCTCGCGGGCGGCAGCGAGGCCCGCCGCCGGGCCGTGCACCCGTCCGATCGCGACGGCCCGGTTGAGTGCCACGACGGGAGACGGATGCCGTTCGGCCAGCGCATCGTAGAGCTCGAGGACGCGCGGCCAGTCGGTATCGGCCGAGGTGGGTGCGGCCGCGTGTGCCGCCGCGATCCCCGCTTCCAGGTGATAGCGCGTGAGCTCGTCGCCCGCCGCCGCGCATTCCAGATGGTGGAAGCCTTCCGCGAGGAGCGCGCGGTCCCAAAGCGTCCGGTCCTGCTCGTCGAGCGGCACGAGCGTCGCGGAGGCGTCGGTGCGGGCCGGAAGACGGGCCCCGTGGAAGCACATGAGGGCGCCGAGGGCGCGGGTGGCGGGGTGCTCTCCGCCAGTGTGACCGAGCATGAGCCGTGCAAGGCGAAGCGCCTCTGCGCACAATTCGTCACGCACGAGCCCGTCACCGTGCACCGCGGCATGGCCGCCACTGAAGAGCAGGTAGACGACCTCGCGGAGATCGCCCCCTCGGGCGGCGAGCAGCTCGGCCGTCGGATCCGGGAGCTCCGGACCGCCCTCGCGCAGCTTCTTCTTCGCGCGGACGAGCCGCTGCGCCACCGCGGCGCGCTTGGCCAGGAAGGCCGCTGCGATCTCGTCCACCGAGAAGCCGCATCCGATCTTCAGCGTGAGCACGACGCGGTCGATGCGTGTGAGGTCCGGGTGGCAACACAGCAGCAGGAGCGCGAGCTCGTCGTCCGAGACCCGGTCGGGATCCGGAAGCGCCGGGGGCGGGGGTGGAGCCGCGGCGTTGCCCGCCCATGCCGCGGCGAGGAGTCGATCCCTCCGCTGCCCACGCGCGGCTCCGTCCAGCGCGCGCCGGAGGGCCACGCGGTACAGCCATCCCTTCGGATTGTCCGGCACCCCCCGGTACGACCACGTCCGGAGCGCCTGGACGAAGGCGTCCTGCACCGCCTCCTCGACCGTATCGAGATTCGCGCCGCCGAGTCGCCGCAGGAGCACCGCCGAAATCTCGCCGGCACTCCTGCGGAAGATGTCGTCGACCAGGGTCGGCATGACCGGCTCGTTCATGGCTGGAAACGCGTCCGCGTCACTGGGCCGGCATCTCCTCGATGCGCCGCACCTCGAGCGAGCCCACGCCCAGGTGCGGGCAGTCGCTGACCAGCTGCACGGCTTCGTCGTAGTCGGCCGCTTCGATGATCCAGAATCCCCCGACGACCTCCTTCGCCTCGGCGAAGGGTCCGTTCGTCACCTTCAGTCCGGCTCCCTCCCCGGCCAGCACCCGGCCATCGCCGTCCTCGAGCTTCTCACCGCCCGCGAGCTTGCCCGCCTCGGCGAGCTTGTTCCCCCACGCCACGTACTTCTCCACGATGCGCTGCATCTCCGCGGGGCTCACGTCGTCCCACGCGCCCGAGGGATCCCTCGGCAGCACCAGAAACCGTCCCATCATCCACCTCCTCTGCTGTGTCACGCGCCGGCTCCTCCGGCCCGCTCGACCCACAGACGCGCTACGGTCCGTGGAATCGACATCTCGTTGACACCCTCACCCGCCGTTTCTAGCTTCTCCCAAAGGATACAGCGGTCAACGGGCCATCCCCTCGGGGACGGCCCGTTTTCTTTTTTTCCGAGGTTGGAGATGTCCGAGCAAGGCAAGTGTACCGTCATCGTCGGCTGTCAGTGGGGTGACGAGGGGAAGGGGAAGATCGTCGACGTGCTCGCCGAGAACGTCGATATCGTCGCCCGCTATCAGGGCGGCGCGAACGCGGGGCACACGGTGCACGTAGGCGAGGAGGAGTTCATCCTTCATCAGATTCCGTCGGGGATCCTGCACGACGGCAAGCGATGCCTCCTGGGTAACGGGGTCGTGCTCGACATTCTGCAGTTCTTCCACGAGTACGACGCGCTGCTCGAGCGCGGCCTCGATCTGGAGGGCAGGGTCGGCGTCAGCGACCGCGCCCAGCTCCTCATGCCGTACCACCGCTGGATGGACCGCGCCGTCGAAGACTCGGCGGAGGCCCAGGACAAGATCGGCACGACCGGCCGCGGCATCGGTCCCGCCTACGAGGACAAGGCGGGCCGGCGCGGGGTGCGCGTCGCCGACCTCGGCAACCCCGGGCGGCTCCAGAAGCGCGTCGACCAGGCGAAGGAGCGCATCTGTGACCGCCTCCGGGAGATGGGTGGCGGCGCCACCGACGAGCTCGACCGGGCGCTGGACCAGGCGCTCGAGCTGGGCGAGCGGCTGCTGGCGCTCTCCACGGAGACCGGCCCCGAGATCACCGCGGCGCTCAGAAACGGCCGGAGGGTGCTGCTGGAGGGTGCCCAGGGCACCGCCCTCGACCTCGATCACGGCACGTATCCCTTCGTAACGTCGTCGAACACGACCGCGGCGGCGGCCGCCACCGGCACCGGTATCGGCCCCACCGCCATCGACTCGGTCGTCGGCGTCGTCAAGGCGTATACGACCCGGGTGGGCGAGGGCCCGCTACCCAGCGCGTTCGAGCCCGAGATGGACGAGCACATTCGGAAACTGGGCGGCGAGTTTGGCGCCACGACGGGCCGTCCCCGCCGGTGCGGATGGTTCGACTCGGTGCTCGCCCGCCACGCGGCTCAGGTCAACGGCCTCACCGGGCTGGCCGTAACCAAGATGGATGTGCTCGACACGCTGAGCGAGCTGCAGGTGGCGACCGCGTACCGGCTGCCGGACGGGAGCGTGACCGAACGCTTCCCGGCCGACACCTGGTCGCTCTCCGAGCTCGAGCCCGTGTACGAGACGCACCCCGGCTGGGAGGCGCCTACCACCGAGGCCCGCCGCCTCGAGGACCTGCCGAAGAATGCCCGCGCCTACCTCGACCGCATCGAGGAGCTGACGGGCGCGCCGGTGCAGTGGGTGAGCGTGGGGACGAAGCGGAGCCAGATCATCACGGTGTGACCTCGCGTAGCCGCAGACGCTCGCTTTCCGAGAGGAATCGGTACATGGACGAAGCCGTGAAGGAAGGCGCGCCTCCCCCGGTGCGGCGCGCCGGGTTCCAGGGCGCGCTCGGCGCGTTCAGCGAGGAGGCCGTCCTCGTGCTGGCACCAGATGCCGAGCCGATCCCGCGATCGACCTTCCAGGAAGTGGTCCGGGCCGTGGAGCGGGGTGACGACGACGTCGGGGTCGTTCCGGTCGAGAACTCGCTCGCCGGAACGGTCGTCGAGGCCTACGACGCGCTCGCCGAGGGCGACGTGACCGTCGTGGCGGAAGTCGCCATCCCCATCCGCCACTGCCTGCTCGGCGTCGCGGACACGCAGCTCGACGGGCTCCGCGAGGTTCGCTCGCATCCGGTAGCGCTCGCCCAGTGCCGGGGATTCTTCGCCGCCCACCCGGGCATCCAGGCCCGGGCAGTCTATGATACCGCGGGGGCCGCTCTGGAGGTCGCCGAGCTCGCAGATCGGGGTGTGGCGGCCATCGCCTCCGCTCGGGCGGGGGACCGGTACGGTCTCGATGTGCTGCAGCGGGATCTGCAGGACCGCGACGACAACCAGACGCGCTTTTACATGATCGTGCCCGGCCGTGCGGACGACGACGGTCGGCGGTCGGACGAACGGCTCAAGACATCGTGCGTCGCGGAGCTCGAGAATCGGCCTGGTTCCCTCCACGAGCTGCTGGGCGTCTTCGCTGCGCGGGGGCTGAGCCTGACGCACGTCACGTCACGCCCGGCCCCGACGCCCTGGACCTATCGCTTCATCGTCGAGTTCGCTCACGCCTCCGCCGGCGAGGCCGAAGCCGCGCTCGAGGAGGCTCGGGCCCTCACTACGAAGCTGCGGGTGCTCGGGACGTTCGGGACCAGCGCCGGCCCGTGACGTGGCGTCCGTCAGCCGGATTCCGTGGCTTGAACCGGAGCGCTCCCGGACTGCGTATGCACGACTTTCCACGCGCCGTCGACCCACCGGAACAGGTACGTGCCGTGACCCTGGTTGTGGATCTCCCGACCATCGGGTGTGGTCAGCTGGATCTCGGTGTCGACCACGGCCCAGGCGAAGCTTCCTTCGAAATGCGTCTGGATGTTCGTGAAGCCCAAGCGGAGTCCGAGCTCCGCTTCCGGCTCCACATGATTCTCCACGAGGTCGCGGAGCCCGACGTTCTGCCCGCCTCCCTCGAAGTAACGTGCCCCGTCCCAGTCGAGAAAATGGGTGTAGAAGGGGGTGCCGTCTCCCTGCTCCCACCCGATGCGGACATCCTCCAGAATGTCTTGGATGAGGGCGGGGTCGTGGACGGGGGTGTCCTGCTCGGCGGTGGTGCAGGCCGCCGCGAAGAGCAGGGTGGTGGCGAGCAAGACGGGCTTCTTCATGACAGGCTCCTGAAAGGGATGTTGGGAGGGGAGTGGTCAGTCCCCCCGGACCGTGAACTGGAAGGTGTCCCGCACGACGTGGCCGTCCGCACCCATGCCCCGCCAGGACACCGTGTACGTTCCTGCCGGGAAGGTGCCGTGGACCATGACGGCAAATGTCGTGGGATCGTGGTCGTCCTGAGCGGCGTCCATCACGTGGACGCCGGCGCCCTCGACTTCGAGCACACGGATGCTGACCGTTTCGTCCGCGGGCTCTTCGGTGAAGGTGAGCCGGATCTCCGCCGGCGACGCTCCTTCGTAGCCTGCCTGGGGTGCTGACGAAGAGAGCGCGAAATGGAGCGCATCGAGGCCTGTGGCCTCAGGGGCTTCGAACGTGAAGGCCATCGTGGCGAGCACGGCGGCCGGGACGAGCATGAGGCGGGTGAGGCGCTGCATGGGACGACTCCATGGGAGGGAGGAGCGGACACAGTTGCGGAAAGTCATGCACGAAGACTCGCGCCATGCGCGTGAAGCGTCGGTGAGGAGCGGATGAGGATTTCTTCATCCGGGGTAGCCCTCGCCCGGTACCCCGGGGGCGGCCCGTGAAGGAGGACCGGAGGCCCCACTGCATCGCGGCGAGCGTCGACGTGCCGACGGGATGTCCGAGCTGTTCGGCGACCGTCAGTGGGACGGCCCTCTCGATCTGACCCTGCCGCTGTGGGCCC
>JBBDSM010000021.1:0-45083 GCA_040904945.1 Gemmatimonadota bacterium | reverse complement strand
TCGACGAGGAGCCGCGCGATTCCGGAACCGTGAGCCGTCGAGCGCGGTTTGGCGGTGGAGTCAGGGCGCGACCGCGGTCGCGTCCCATACCATCCGGTGAAGGAGGGATCATGGGTATCGACACGGGAAGAGCGATCACGGCAGGAATTCTGGGGACCGCCGTGATGACGGTGATGGGCATATGGGTCGCGCCGCTCATGGGGATCCCGCCCATGAATCCGGCGGTGATGCTGGCCGGGGCGATGGGAGGCATGCTCGCGCTCGGATGGATCGCCCATTTCGCCATCGGAACGATCCTGGCGCTCATCTATGCGGTGGTGGCCCCGAGCCTCCCCGGACCGCCGGCGCTGCGCGGCGCCCTTTACGGAATTGCGCCCTTCCTGGTCGCCCAGGCGGTGATGATGCCGATGATGGGCATGCCCTTCTTCTCGGGCTCCGTCGCCATGGTCATGGGTAGCCTGATCGGGCATCTGATCTACGGGGCCGTCGTGGGAGGTGTGTATGGCCCGGTGGCGGCGAGGGCGGCGAGCGGGGATCTTTCGACGGCGCACTGACCGGCCCCTCCGGACGTGATACGGGCCTTACCCTGTATTCCATGGAGAACACGATGCCGAGCGAAAGAACGATCGACCTGGTCTACTTTGATGGCTGCCCGAACGCGGACAAGGCGCGCGCAAGCCTACGCGCGGTGCTGGTCGGCCGATCGTGGCGGGAGTGGGATCTCTCGTCGGCCGATACGCCGGAAGAGTTTCGCCGCTACGGGTCCCCGACGGTGCTCGTGGACGGACGTGACGTGACCGGCGAGGCCGGGCCCACCGGCGCGATGGCCTGCCGTGCGGATGGGGCGCCGTCGCAGGAAATCATTCGGAGGGCCTTGGCCCATGATGCATGATGACTGATTGGCTTAAGACATGAACGTCTCCGAACAGCTCCTCGAGATCCTCCGCGCAGAAGGTGTACGCCACATCTTCGGCGTCGCGGGGGACGCCTTGAATCCTCTCATCGCGGCGCTGGCGGCGCAGGACGACGACGAGCACCGCGTCCGGTGGATCAAGATGAAGCACGAGGGAAACGCGAGCTTCGCCGCCTTCGCGCAGGGCGAGCTCGGCGAGAATCTCGGCGTTTGCGCGAGTACCGTCGGGCCCGGTGCGCTGCACCTGGTCAATGGCCTGTACAACGCCCGCAAGGAGCGTTCGCCCGTGCTCGCCATCACCGGCCAGGTGCCGGTCGAGCACCTGGGCACCAACTACCATCAGGAAGTCGATCTGACGCGGGTGTTCGAAGACATCTGCGCCTATCAGGCGGTCATCCGCTCCCCGGAGGAGGCCCCGCGGGTCATTCTCCGCGCCCTGCGCATCGCGTTGAACGAGCGTACCGTGTGCCGTGTCGAGCTCCCGGCCGATATCGCGGAGATGAAGGCGGCGAACCAGGAGTTCGTGCACCGCGTCTTCCGGTCGCGCTCCCATGTCGAGCCTCATGCCGAGGCGCTCGAGCGCGCGGTCGAGCTCATCGAGGGCGTCGACACGGTGGGCATCCTGGCCGGCGCTGGCTGCCGGCACGCCCGCGACGAGGTGCTCGCGCTGGCGGAGTATCTTGGCGCGCCCATCACCCACACCGTGCGCGCCGCCGACATCTTCGATCACGATGCGCCGAACGTGGTCGGGCTCACCGGGCTCATCGGGAACCCCTCCGGCTATACCGCGGTCATGGAGTCCGACCTGCTGCTCATGCTCGGCACCGACTTCCCATACACGCACTTCCTGCCGCACGACAAGCCTGTCATCCAGGTCGACATCCGCCCTGCGAACATCGGCAACCGGGTGCCCGTGACCCTCGGCATCCATGGAGACGTGGGGCGGGTGGCGCGCCATCTCGTCGGCCAATGCAGGGCGCGCACCGAGGGCGCCTTCGCGGACAAGCTGAACAGCGAGTTTCTGGAGTGGAAGCGAAAGCAGTGTGAGAGCTCGGACGGCGAGCGCGACTTCAAGGTCATGCACCCACAGATCGTGGCGAAGAGCCTGAGCGACGTGGCTTCAGACGACGCCATCTTCGTCATCGACACCGGTACCTCGGCCATCTGGTCCACCAACTTCATGAACTTTCATGGAGGGCGGCGCGTGATCGGCTCCTTCAATCACGGGTCCATGGCCGTCGGGTTGCCGGCGGCCATCGGCGCGCAGATCCAGTATCCGGGGCGCGAGGTGTGGGCGCTCGTGGGCGACGGCGCCTTCAATATGTCGATGCACGACCTGTCGACGGCCGCAGAGTACGAGCTGCCCATCCGGATCGTCGTGCTCAACAACGCCGAGCTCGGGTTCGTTAAGATCGAGATGGAGGAGGCCGGGCTCGCCCCCAACTACGACGCCATCGCCGTCGACAACATCGATTTCTGCGCCTACGCGCGCCTCTGCGGCGGCGAAGGCGTGGCAGTGACCGAGGTGTCCGGTATCCGACCCGCCCTCGACCGGGCGAAGGCCGCTACGGGGCCGTTCCTCGTCGACGCGCACGTGACGGGCGGCGAACTCTCGCTGCCGCCGCGCATCGAGGCCCACCAGGCCAGGAACTTCGCCACCTCCAAGCTCCGTGAGATCGCCGGGGCCCTGAAGGGAGACCGGCGACAGTGGGAGAACATCAAGCGCGAGCTCGACGCCTGGATGGACCTGCGGCGCGGGTGAGGCCCGCGCCGCCCTCAGCCTTCGATCGAAGCGAACAGGTTGTTCAGCGACTCCACCAGCGTCGGGTGCGAGAACGCCCCGTCACGCAGGTCGCGCCAGGTGAGCCCTCCCATCATCGCGATCTGGATGGCGGAGGCGATCTCACCGCCCTCGATGCCCAGAATCGACGCCCCGAGAATATGGTCGGTGTTCGCATCGACCACCGCCTTCATGAAGCCCCGGGTTTCGTCGGTCTCCACCGCGCGGGCGACGCGCGCCATCGGGATCTTGGCCACGAGCACATCGTGCCCCCGCTCCCGGGCCTCACGCTCGGTGAGACCGACGCGGCCGAGCTGCGGGTCGGTGAAAAGCGTGTAAGGTATGATCCGGCCCGCACGCGACGCCCCTCCCTCGCCCAGCACATTCTGCTGCACGATCCGGTAGTCGTCGTAGGCGATGTGCGTGAAGGGCGGACCGCCGTTGACGTCGCCGAGCGCCCATACGCCCTCGGCCGTGGTGCGCAACGCGTCGTCGACCTTGATGAAGCCTCGTTCCGTCCGCTCGACGCCCGCGTGCTCGAGCCCCAGGTCGTCGGCGTTGGGGACCCGGCCCACGGAAACCATGAGGTGGCTGCCGGTCACCCACCCCCCGGATGCGTCGTCCCCGAGACTCACCCGCACCCCCTCCGGCGCGGCTTCCACGCGCTCGGCACGCTGGCCGCAACGGATCTCGATGCCGTCCTCCTCGAGGATGTCGCGCAGCGCGTCGGCCACGTCGTCGTCCTCGCGGGGCGCCACCCGCCCCTCTCCCTCGATGACGGTGACCCTCGAGCTGAACCGCCGGAACATCTGCGCGAACTCGAGCCCCACGAAGCCGCCTCCGAGGATGATCAGGTGCTCCGGGACCTCCGAGAGCTCCATGATCGACGCATTGTCGAGCCAGGGCACCGCATCGAGCCCGTCGATGGGCACGACGCGGTTGCGCGTGCCCGTGTTGATGAAGACCTGGTCCGCCTCCATCGTCCGCGTGCCCCCGTCGTTCAGCTCCACCTCGATGCGGCGCGGTCCGGTGAAGCGCGCCGTGCCGAACACCAGGTCGACCGCGTCGATGCGACTCAACCCCTTCCTCCCGCCCTCGCTCCACGCATCCACCATGTCGCGTTTGCGCCGGCGGACGACTTCGAGATCGACGGTGACGTCCCCGACGTTCACACCGTAGTCGGCAGCCCTGCGGGCGAGGTGCGCGACCCGGGCGCTCGCGACCATGGTCTTGGTCGGCGTGCAGCCATCGATGACGCACGTGCCGCCGACCCGGCCCTTCTCGATGATCGCCGTGCGCTTGCCTGCCTTGCCGAGTGCACCGGCGAGCGGTTTCCCGGCCTGACCGGTACCGATGACGATCGCGTCGAACTGTTCCATGGGCGCTCCAGTGGCGGTGACCGTTCCCTCTGATCTGCCAACGCCCCCGTGCGCGAAATGGTTCCGAACTCCACGTGGCGGCGGGATGAGCTTCGAGGCGTGGGCAGCCTCGGTACGTCCGGCGATGTCAGCACTAAAAAGGTGTAAAATGTATCAGGCATGCCCTAAAACGATTTGGTTTCGGGATAGGAATGACTGCGGCTGTTCTCTGGTGTGTTGGGTACATCATTGCATTGCAATTGGTTACGCCGCATGAGACGTAAGGGCATGCGCATTGCATTTCAAGCAGAGCACACGGTCGGAATCGCCCGACCCACCCAACTTCGACACACTGAGACACCGACATGAAAGAAGACATCCCCTTCCAGCGAAGCCCCTCCGCCAGCCGCGTGCGTTCGGCCGGCCTGGCCCTTCTCTCCACGTTTCTCCTCGCCGGCTGCGGAGACAGCCTCGGCGTGGACGGGCCCCAGAATGTGACCGTCGGCTTTCGCACCGCCGACGCCGCAGCGAGTGCGGCTCCCGCCGCATCCGTTGGACCGGCCGGCGCTCCCGTGCAGTACGATGGCACGAACGGCACGCTCGTCATCGACCAGATCCTCATGATCGTTTCCGAGATGGAGCTCGATAGCGAGAGCGGATGCGACGACGACGGCAGATTGGATGACGACTTGTTCGACGACTGCGAAGACTTCGAGGCCGATCCGCAGCTGGTCGATCTACCGCTCGACGGCAGCCCGATCTCCGTCTTCTCGGCCCTCATCGCACCCGGTGTGTACGACGAGCTCGACTTCGAGGTCGAAGACATCGAGCTCGATGACATCGACGACGACGAGAAGGAGGGCGCCCTGGCGGCGCTGAGGGACGAGGTTCGCGCGCTCGTGCCTGACTGGCCCGACAAGGCGAGCATGTACGTCACCGGAACGTTCCAGCCGGAAGGTGGCGAGCCCGTGGCGTTCAGGACCTTCATCGAAGCCGAAGTCGAGGTCGAGCTGGACCTCATTCCGAACCTCGTCATCGGTAACGACGGGGTGGCCAATCGGGATCTCATCATCGACATACGGCCCGACCTGTGGTTCCTCGACAACCAGGGGTTCGTGCGCGATCTGAGTCAGTGGGATTACGACACGACCGGTCAGCTCCTGGAGCTCGAGATCGAGATCGAGAACGGCTTCGTCGACGTGGAGTTCGACGACTGACCGAATCTTGCTGGTCGATGTGACGGGGGCGTTCGCCGAGGTGGCGGGCGCCCCCGTTCGTGTGCCAGGGTCGGATGCGCCGCCCAGTTACGCCGCGAGCAGCACGAACAGGAGGTCGGCGAGGTTCAGACCCGGGGTCGTGGCGAGGGGCCGGCGGCTGTGCCTATGCACGGCTCTGCGGCGGCGTGACCGAGGTCTCCGACATAAGAGGTCCCTTTGGACTCCGACCAGTGACCGGAATAGACTTCTCACCGATCCTTCCGACCCCCTGGGTCCCCCGTATGCGTAATATTCTGGTTCTCCTGACCCTATCATCCGGTGCGTTCGGCTGTGGGTTGTCCGGGGGCGACGACGGCGCGGCGGAGGACGCGTTTCGGGTGGCGCTGCTCACGTCGGGTCCGGTGAGCGATGCGGGGTGGTACGCCGGCGGTTATGAGGGGCTCATGTTCGTGCGCGACTCGCTCGGAGCCTCCGTGAGCCATCAGCAGACACGCACCCCGGCCGAGTTCGACGAGGCGTTCTTCTCGTATGCGTCGTCGGGGTACGACCTGATCTTCGCGCACGGCTTCGAGTACCAGGACGCCGCCATCCGTACCGGAGCGCGCTTTCCGAACACGACCATCGTGGTTTCGGGTGGGGGCCAGATCGCGGACAACGTCGTGCCCCTGGTCTTCCGTCTCGAGCAGGGGAGCGACCTGGCGGGGATGGCCGCGGCGGGGATGAGTCGTTCCGGTGTCCTGGGGATGGTCGGTGGCGTCGAGATCCCGCCGGCTCAACGCACGTTCCGGGCGTTCGAGGCGGGCGCGCGCGCGCCTCGAATCCGGACGTGCGAGTCCTGGAGACCTTCATCGGGAACTGGGACGACGTGGCGGCTGCGAAGGAGGCCGCCTTGGCGCAACTCGGACGCGGGGCGGACGTGCTCATCCACAACCTCGATGCGGCGTCGTTCGGGGTGTTCCAGGCGGTGCGGGAGTCGGTCGCGGCCGGCCGGCCGGCCTGGGCGGTGGGCATGAACAGGGACCAGAACGACATCGCCCCCAGTGGGTCATTTCCTCCTGAGGCGACTTACCGGGTGGAGCCCGCCTGACGCTTCACCTCATTTGGGCTGAGGCCATCATCACCGGCTTGGCCCAATCGGGCACCTCGTCGAGCGGCACCGAGTAGACGATCTGTCCGTCTCGCATCGCGAGGAGCAGGCGGGGAGAGCAGGCAGCACCCTGCTCCGGATGCGTCTCACGCGAGTTGTCGAAGAGGCGCAACTCGATCAGGTGCGGAAGCAGCCGGATCAGGTTCTGGCGGCTCGACTGCCAGCGCTCCCGGATCCGCTCCTCGGGAATCGCATGTCCGCCCCGTAGCACACGGACCCTTACCCGCTCGATGTGAAGCTCGACCGTAGCCAGGCCCACGTAGATCATGCGCACGCGCATGCCCTTCTGGGCCGCTCGGATCAACAGGTCGGTCATCGTCCTACCGCCCAGCGTCGTCTCGAACGCGAAGTCGATCTGATCATCGATGGCGCGGATGAGCGCTTGACGTCCTCGCTGCCAGGCCCGGGAGTTGGCCTCACCCGCTCCGAGCCCCCGATCCAGGTAGGCACGGGTCATCTCGTCCGGGTTGTGGTAGTCGGCGCCGCGCTGACGTAGTGCTTCTCCGACAACGGACGACTTGCCGGCGCCGTTCACCCCGGCAATCACGACGATCTCGGCCCGCCGTGCCTCTCTCAGCCCCGGGTTCCCGCTTCGGGCTCTGGGCCGTCGGACTTGCCGAGTGATGGAGACTCCGCGGCCGCCTCACCCAGCTCCGGGCCGCTCATCGCGAACAGCGCGGCAACCCCGGTGCGGTGCGGGTCGGTTTGCATGCGGGCGACGCGCGCGTTGAACTCCTTCTCAAGGGCCGCCAAGTCCGGCTCGCCCTGTCCGATCATCTCTCGGAACTCATCCATGGGCACGAGCGCTGCCTGCGGCTCGCCGTACCGCGTGATCACGACCCTCTCACCGGCAGCGACCCGCGCCAGCACGGCTCCAAGCCGGTCCTGGATTCTTGACGACGAGATCTCGCTGGTTCTCGGGGCGGCCGGCACCCTCACGGTCGGGTTCTTCGCAGGCTGGCTCATTTCGCTCCGGCGGACGGGAAACCTACTGTACCCTACTTCATGATACGGATGTTACGTAACACGGACAAGTCCACCACGACCGGGGGCGGAGGCGGAGAACGCGAAGATCGCGGAGAGCCGCTTCGAGGCGCGTATCGGCGACGAATTCGCAGTGGGGCGGCGCTCGCTGAGGCGAGGCCGGTCCCGGCACCGCTCCGACGCTCGAACAGGAGCTCAGGGACTCGATCTAAAAAGGGCGAGGTGGCGGATGACATCGCGGCTCTCGAGACCGCCGCCGAGCGCGCCGGTGAGCACACCGATCGTGCTGATGAGCGCCGCGATGCGGAGCTGATCCGCGAACTCGATCGTGACGGATTCGAGTTCGAGCGAGGGCCATTCCCGGATCAGGTCGGGCGGGAAGATGAACATCTGCACGCCGAGCATGAGCAGCATCAGCATGGCGAACAGACCCGTAGCGGCGGTCAGGACGGCGAAGAAGATGCCGACGTTGACGACTGCCAGGTGCTCGGTGTGATAGCGCCGCTCCTTGTGGGGCAGAATTCGGGCAGGCCCCGTCGCTCGAAATGCTAGAACGGGGTCATCACGACGACGTCCGATCCCGCATCGCCGCTCGCGCCTCCCTTCGGGTGCTCGAGTCCGAGCATGTGTCCCGTGAGATGCAGCAGCAGTGCGCCGGCGTTCCAGCGGACCACATCTTCATGTGGAACGTCCAGGCGGCATCGGTCGCCCGTTCGAGGACGGGCGTGACATCCTCGGTGCCAGGGCGGGAGCGCCAGGATCACGCGCTCGGGAAGGTCGCCGACGAAGCCCACGGGGTCGGCTTTCGCCGCGGAGAGGGTCACGTCGTCGTCGAAGCTCAGGTAGGTGTAACCCCGCTCCTCCCCCACGATCTGGGCAAGGGTCGTCTTACCACACTGGCGCGGCCCATGGATCAGGACCGCGGGCGTGTCCGAGAGCGCCTCGAGCAGGCGTGCTCTTGCGAATCGCGGATGGGTCCTACGGCCAACCGTAAGTCAGGCCATCGGCTGATTGCAAGGTTGCTATACGTCCATATGAAAGAAACGTGTCCGTCCATGTGAAGGATAGAAAATTCAACCGGGGGTCGGTTCGGGTTGAGGTGAAGGTAGTGCAGCGACTCGTAGCGAATCGTAGCCGGTCAAACGTCGTGGTGGGTGCGTCCGTGCCCTCCCGGGAGCCGCGCGCGCGTGCGTACGGGTCGGGCGGGCGGTCCCAGGGCGAGGATGCGCATCTCGCCATGACAGGCGGGGCAGCGCAGCGGGTGCACCTCGTAGACGCACGCAAGCAGCTGGGCCCAGCGACGCCAGGGGCCTACCGGCAGGCCCTGCGGGACAAGGCTTCGCTGGCCTGAGGCCGGCGAGCGGCACCGCCGATCCGTCGAAGCACCTTTCTGGGGGCGCGCCAGCGTGGTCGGGCCGGGAGTTGAGCGGTCCCGAGGCCACGCGGTACCTTTGTCGATGCGTAGAACCCCGGAAGCCGCTGCCGCCGATCAGGATCCCGAGGTCCGACACGCCGAAGCATGGGCCCTGGTGTTCTGCGCCTGGCTCATCGCCACCGCATCGACGCTCGGCGCGTTGTTCTTCGGCGAGGTGATGAAGCTGCCGCCCTGCTCCCTGTGCTGGTACCAGCGGATCTTCATGTTTCCCATGGCGCTGGTCCTCCCCTTCGGGCTCCTGCCCTTCGACGGGAAGGTGGTGCGCTCCGTGCTCCCCCTCGCCGGAATCGGCCTGTTGTTGGCCGCCGTTCACGTACTGATCGTGGAGGGGGTCATTCCGGAGCGCCTCGTGCCGTGTCGGCAGGGAGTCCTTTGTTCCGAAACGGTCATCGAGTTCTTCGGCTTCGTGACGATACCCCTGCTGTCGTTCTCGGCGTTCGCGATCATTACCGTCCTCCTGACTGTGGCCTCTCTCCGGAGTTCCAAGTGAAGCAGAGATCTCTCCTTATCGGCGCCGCCGTGACGTTCCTGGTCCTCTTCGTGGGGGGGGTGGTGTGGTACAACGCCTCCCGGAGTGGCGGGAACGACACCCTCCCCGAAGCGACCCTCGCCGCACTGGATCGTGCGTATGCGCCGTCGGTCGGTCCAGCGGATGCGCCCGTCGTGATCGTCGAGTTCCTCGATCCGGCCTGCGAGACCTGCGCGACGTTCTACCCGCTGGTCAAGAACATCATGGCCGCTAATCCCGACCGTATTCGCCTCGTCCTGCGCTGGGCTCCCTTCCACAGCGGTTCTCCGGATGTCGTGGCCATCCTCGAGGCCGCCCGCAGGCAGGAGAAGTTCTGGCCCGCCCTCGAAACCCTCCTTGCCACGCAACCCGCTTGGGCCATCAACCACACGGCGGACTTTACCCTGGCCCTGATGCAGCTCCAGGGTCTCGGCCTGGACACCGACCAGTTGCTGGCCGACATGACGGATCCCGAGATCGCGGGGATTATCCGGCAGGATGTGGCGGATGCGAACACCCTGAACGTCACCGCCACTCCCGAGTACTTCGTCAACGGCAAGCCCATGCCGAGCTTCGGGTACGAACAGCTCCTCCAACTGGTGACCGAAGCGCTGGAGCAAACGAGCCGCTGATCGCGGTTTAAAGCCGGGCCGCGGTGGGTCCATCTCTGGCTCGGTCGGGACCTCTGCGAAGACGGTCTGGGTGGCATCCAGGACCGTCACCGCCGGCGCGGGGCGCCGGAATCGGTGAATGAGCCATCGTCAGCCCGTTCGACGAGATCGCAGCGGTCGTCCGGGCGCGACACACTCGGACTCGCGAACCCGCCGGAGGTGACGCGTGCGCTCGACTCGCTTCGGGCCAACTTCGATTGGATCGTGATCGAAGGAGCCGGGTCCCCGGCGGAGGTCTGCCGCCGCTGGATCTCGGCGCGTACCTTCCGCGAACTTGTCAATCAAGCGAACCCCGTGGCAGCTTTCCAGACCTCGACCGACCCCCATTGTCCTGGCAGCTATGGAAACATCGACGTTACGAACGGTGCTCGCCACCACGGACCTGAGCGAGAGCTCGGACGCGGCGCTCGGCAGCGCTGCTGCGCTCGCGCGAGCCGAGGGCGCATCCCTCCATGTGTTGCATTGCGTGCCGGAGCCGGTGCTCCCGTACTGGAGGGGCGGGATCGATCGGAAAACCCGGGATCGCTGGCTGGACGCGGCACGTGAGGGGCTCGGAGAGCAGCTCGGGCGTGTCCTCGGGGACGATGTTCGCGGTGTGACCCCGGTCGTTCTTCTGGGATCGCCTTTTCGAGAGATCACCAACCATGCCAGGGCCGTCTCGGCGGATGTGATCGTGCTCGGACCGCATCGTCCGCGCGCCGTCCTCGACGACCTCCTAGGGACCACCGCGGATCGCGTTCTCCGCACTTCCGGCAGACCGTGCTTGCTGGCGCACGCGCCGCTGACCGCTCCTGTGACGCGCCTCCTCGTCGCAACCGACTTCTCTGTCCATGCGCGTAGGGCTCTCGACACAGCGCTGGATTGGTTTGGTTCGCGGCCCGCGCTCCACATCGATCTATTGCACGTCTATGACGTGGGCTCACCCGTCTACCGGCCGTTCGATGCCGAGGCTCTGCTGGCCCAACAGATCGAGGAGACGCGCAGCCGACTGCCGAGCGAGGCGGATGTGACCTTCCGCGCAAGGACGCTCACCGCGCCTCTCGCGGCGGAGGGTCTCACCACGGCCGTCGAGCGTTTCCCGTCGGACCTCCTCGTCCTCGGCACCCACGGTCACGGGTTCATGGCCCGCGCGCTGCTCGGGAGCCTCGCATCATCGGTCGCCCGGATGGTCCGCCATCCGCTCCTGTTCGTCCCTCCGCGCGGGGAGGATCAGGCTTGACGACGATCCACGAGCATGCTCGAGGCTGACGCTCTTCCGCTGTTCTACCAGATCGCGGCGCTGCTGGTGTTGGCGGCCGGCGTGGGACTTCTGGGCGTCGCGCTCCGCCAGCCCCTGATCGTCAGCTACATAGTGGTAGGACTCATCGCGGGCCCCGCGGCGCTCGGCATCGCGACAGGTGGCGCGCCGATCGATCTGCTCGCCGAGCTCGGCGTCGCCGTGCTGCTTTTCCTGGTTGGCCTCAAGCTCGACGTCAGCCTCATCCGCTCCGTCGGCCCCGTAGCTGTGGCAACGGGACTCGGCCAGGTTCTGTTCACCGCGCTCGTCGGGTTCCTGATCTGCCTGGGCCTCGGGCTGCCGTGGCTGACGAGTCTCTACATCGCGGTGGCGCTGACGTTCTCGAGCACGATCATCGTCGTCAAGCTGCTCTCGGACAAAGGCGAGATCGGCTCGCTCCACGGACGGATCGCCCTGGGTTTTCTCATCGTCCAGGACATCGTGGTGGTCCTGGCCATGGTGGCGCTGTCGACGCTGGGTGTCGGGGCTGCGGAGCGCGCCTCACCCTTGACCATGCTCGAGATGGTCGGTGCCGGCGCGGCGCTCATCGTGGGCACGGCGGTGTTCGTCCGGTACATTGCCGCCCCTCTGGTAGAACGGCTCGCCAGGTCGCCCGAACTGCTGGTCTTGTTTGCCATCGGCTGGGCCGCTTTCCTCGCGGCCCTGGCGGACTATCTCGGGTTCGGCATGGAGCTCGGCGGACTACTGGCCGGCGTCTCCCTGGCCTCCACCCCCTACCGGGAGGCGATGTCGACCAGGCTGACCAGCCTGCGGGACTTCCTCCTGCTCTTCTTCTTCATCGCGTTGGGGGCCAGCCTGGACCTCGGCCACCTCGGATCCGACGTCCCTTCCGCGCTGGTGCTGTCCGCGTTCGTGCTCATCGGCAATCCCTTGATCGTTCTGGTCATCATGGGCGCCATGGGCTACCGCAAGCGTACCGGCTTCCTCGCAGGGCTCACCGTGGCGCAGATCAGCGAGTTCTCACTGATCTTCATGGCCATGGGGGTGACGCTCGGGCACGTCGATCAACGTGCCGTCGGGCTGGTGACGATCGTGGGGCTGGTGACCATCGCCGTCTCCGTCTACATGATCATGTATTCCCACCGACTCTATGACTGGCTGGCTCCTGCTCTATCGGTCTTCGAGCGCCGGCATCCGGTTCGGGAGATGGACCCTTCGGAGGAGTCCCCTTCGGGCTCGTACGACGTCATCGTGTTCGGGTTGGGACGCTATGGAGGCGCGATCCTCCAGCTGCTGCGTGCTCAAGGCTTCACGATCCTCGGAGTGGATTTCAACCCGGCAGCCGTACGCCGCTGGCGGGCTGAAGGGATCGACACCGTGTACGGAGACCTCGCCGACCCCGAACTCGTGGCATCGCTTCCTTTGGGGCGAGCCCGCTGGGTTGTCTCCGCCATACCGGAACACGATGTCTCACTAACGGAGATGGATCCGCGAGTGGCCCTGGTCGAAGTACTTCGGGCCGAGGGCTACGCTGGCCGTGTCGCGATCGCGGCTCATTGGGAGACGAGCGTCGAACGGCTTCGGGAGTTGCAGACCGATCTCGTTCTCATACCGCTTCGAGATGCCGCGGAGCGCGCGGTCGAGCTCCTTCTGGGCGAGCACCGGCAGGAGGGGATCGAGATGATCGACGCCGAGGATCAGAAGGAGCTCGCTGGTTGATCCGTGGCGTCATGATGTCGTGATGCAAGCACCGGGGTTGGCGTCCCCGCCGGTCGTGCGCTACTCTGGCGCCGCTTTCTTCACTGGATTTCCTGAGGAGATGCGTCATGCGAAGACCTGAGCCCGGGCACCGTCCCCGCGAGTCTGCGGCAGACCCCGAGGTCCGGGCCCGCCACGAAGCCTACTGGAAGCGGAACGTCCGCTACGTCGGCGGGCTGCTCGTGGTCTGGTTCACCGTCTCGTACGGCTTCGGCATCGTGCTCGCCGAGCCGCTGAACGCCGTGAACCTCCCCGGGACGGGGATCCCCCTCGGGTTCTGGTTCGCGCAGCAGGGCTCCATCTACGTGTTCGTGGTGCTCATCTTCGTGTACGTCGTGCTCATGAACCGGCTCGACCGGGAGTTCGACGTCGACGAGGGAGGCGACGCGTGAACGTCCAGGCGTGGACCTTCCTGCTCGTCGCGGCGTCCTTCGCGCTCTACATCGGGATCGCGATCTGGTCGCGCGCCCGCTCCACGAAAGACTTCTACGTGGCGGGGACCGGGGTGTCCCCGTTGGCCAACGGGATGGCCACGGCGGCCGACTGGATGAGCGCCGCGTCGTTCATCTCCATGGCCGGCCTCATCTCGTTCATGGGATACGACGGCTCGGTCTACCTGATGGGGTGGACCGGAGGCTACGTGCTCCTCGCGCTGCTGCTCGCGCCTTATCTGCGCAAGTTCGGCGCGTTTACCGTGCCCGACTTCGTGGGCGACCGGTACTACTCGCAGACGGCGCGCATCGTCGCCGTCGTGTGCGCGATCTTCGTGTCGTTCACCTACGTGGCGGGTCAGATGCGCGGGGTGGGCATCGTCTTCAGCCGCTTCCTGGAAGTCGAGGTCACGACGGGCGTACTCATCGGCATGACCATCGTCTTCTTCTATGCCGTACTCGGGGGCATGAAGGGCATCACCTACACTCAGGTCGCCCAGTATTGCGTGCTCATCTTCGCGTATATGGTGCCGGCGATCTTCCTGTCGCTGATGATCACCGGAAACCCGGTGCCTCAGCTCGGGTTCGGCGGCGTGGACCAGGCGTCCGGGCTGCCCCTGCTCGAACGACTCAACGGGCTGCACCAGGAGCTCGGCTTCGCTCCCTACACGGACGGCACCAAGTCGACGCTCGACGTCTTCTTCATCACCGTGGCGCTCATGGTCGGCACCGCCGGCCTTCCGCACGTGATCATCCGCTTCTATACCGTGCCCCGCGTGCGCGACGCCCGCATCAGCGTGGGGTGGGCGCTCGTCTTCATCGCGCTCCTCTACACGACCGCGCCCGCGGTCGCGGTGTTCGCCCGCGCGAACCTCATCCAAAGCGTCTCGGAGACCCCAGTCGACCAGGTGCCCGAGTGGTTCACCAACTGGGAGCGGACGGGGCTGGTGAGTCACCAGGACCTGAACGGCGACGGGCGTATCCAGTTCACCGGTCCCGCGTCACCCGTGCCCAACGAGCTCAACGTGGATCAGGACATCATGGTGCTGGCGAACCCCGAGATCGCGCAGCTTCCCGACTGGGTGGTGGGGCTGGTCGCAGCCGGCGGATTAGCTGCGGCCCTATCGACCGCAGCCGGTCTGTTGCTCGTCGTATCCTCCGCGGTCAGCCACGATCTGCTCAAGCGGGCCATCAAACCGGACATCACCGAGAAGGGTGAGCTCGTGGCCGCACGCATCGCGGCGGGCTTTGCCGTCGTGGTCGCCGGTTATCTGGGAATCAATCCGCCGGGCTTCGTGGCCCAGGTGGTCGCGTTCGCGTTCGGACTGGCCGCCTCTTCGTTCTTCCCGGTCATCATCCTGGGGATCTTCTCCAGGCGCACCACGCGCGAAGGGGCGATCCTCGGCATGATCTCGGGGATCACCTTCACCGCCGCGTACATCGTCTGGTTCAAGTTCGTGCATCCGGAGATGAACAGCGCCGACTACTGGTGGTTCGGCATCAGTCCGGAAGGGATCGGCACGGTCGGTATGTTGTTGAACTTCGCCGTCACGCTCACGGTGTCGCGCTTCACCCCGGAGCCCCCCATCCAGGTGCAGGTGCTCGTGGATCTCATCCGGGTGCCGCGCGGGGCGGGGGAGGCGCATGAGATCGAAGCGTGAGGAGAGAGGCTAGCAGCCCGTGGTAGAAGTCTGGTGGGCCGGACCCATGCTGCGCACGGGTGCCCCGGGAGCGCCACAGCCCCAGATCCTAGGCGGCACGACGACGGCATAGCAACGCGCTACGCCTAGGAGTGACAACGACGGAGGTGGGGCTGTGCCGCCCCGGGCACCGCCGCGCCAGCGGTGGTCCGTAGGGCACGAGGGGACCAACACCCTGCGGGTGTCGGTCCCCGCGGCACCGTACTGCGTCATAGCTCCTCCCCGATGTCACCACATCGCATTCGTCGCTCTTCCTTGTCCGATGTCCGCAAGACCCTCGTGCGCGGCCCACCAGACTTCTACCACGGGCTGCTAACCCCCGTTGGGGATGTAGACGAGCACCATCCGGTCGGCTCAGCTGTCGAGCCGGAGCTTTCGGAGGGATTCCTGAAAGAAGAGATCGAGAATGGCGAGGGCGGGGTCGCTCCCGGCCTCGGCCGACTCCACGTCGACGGCTCCTTCGAGGCACGTGCGGATCGCGAGGACATCACCGATTCCAAGCGCTTCATCGCAGTCGGCCTCGAGCTCGACGATCGGCGACTCGGTATCGAGGTCCAGCGACTCGATCAAGGCATTCGCAAAAGGGTCGGAGAGGAGCGCCGTCACCCCATCGAGGTCCGCATCGACGACCCTGACCGACCACTGGCCCGCTTCACCCTCAGCACTCGCCTCGATGGAGACCGATCCCGGTCCCACGGCGGATACGGTACCGTCTCCGTCCATCGTGGCCACGGGCGCCGAGGACGAGGACCACGTGAAAGACGTGGAGACGGCATTACCATCCGCATCGGTCGCCGACGCCGACAGCTGAGTCGTCCGGCCAACCGCCATCACCGTGTCGATGGTCGCGGTGACGGCGATCGCCGACACCGTGGGATCCGTCGTGGTCCCGCATCCCGGGTCCGTCGGGGCACAGCCGGGTGCCTCCGAGCTACACGAGGCGACGATGGCAGCGCTGGAGGTGAGGACCAGGGCAAGTACGCGAGAGGATCGCATCAAAAGGCAGTCGCGGTGAGGGAATCGACGGGTGACGAATCGCTGGGCGATGGGCCGTATCCTATTCGAAGGTATGGGCGTGTTCTTTGCACGGGCAAGCAATTTCTTCGGCCGCGCGTATGCCTCTGTTGCCGAAG
This sequence comes from Gemmatimonadota bacterium, assembly GCA_040904945.1. Taxonomy (GTDB): domain Bacteria; phylum Gemmatimonadota; class Gemmatimonadetes; order Longimicrobiales; family Gaopeijiaceae; genus JAWLHJ01. The sequence goes on along the minus strand of JBBDSM010000021.1, from coordinate 28,811 downwards.
CGTGAGGAGGTTAGCCACATAGGGCTCGGTCAGCAGCCGTACGCCTTACCGCGAGGCAGCACGCGGAGCACAAGAATCACGTCGTCGTCCGGTACATACGCGAAGCGCACACGTACGTCACCGACAGGAAGGCGCTACTCGGTGGGCTCCACATTCGTGAGCCGCACTACGTCACCGTCGTCCGTATCGGCGAGCTTCTGAAGCGCAGCCCAGACGCGGCCATGGGCTTGTCGATCGAGTCGCTTGAGGTCCTTCTTGGCTCGGCTCGGGATGACGATGGTCCAACTCAGAGCCCGAGCTCCTCGCCGACCTCGTCGAGCGTCTGTACGCGCCCGGCCTTGTAATCCTCCCAGGCCTCGCGGACCCCGGCCTCTTCCTCCTCGGTCACCGCCTCGTCATCCGAGGGAGCGGTCATCAGTCGCCTGATTAAAGGGTCCCCATGCTCAGCCAGGTATTCGAGGTACCGCTCGGCCGCATGGATCTCCCTCTCGGGGATCAACTCGACCAGCCGGTGGAGTCTCTCTTTGGCTTTGGCTTCCATGGTCTCCATCCAACTGGTGTGATAGGTAAGCTATCTCCTTGTACCCGGTCGAAGCGATGGGTTCATGGGCCGGGTGACCATCGTTGCTGTGCCGCCGGCCGATTGAAGGGGCGGTGGAGCGTGCTCTCGGAGCTGCCGAAGGTATCGTCGGTCGGCCTCGGGCACGCCGTGCAGCTCCGCCACCGCCGCGTGCAACTCTGCGAGCTCGGCCAGAACGAGCCGACGCCGCGCTCGTCCAAGAGCGTGGACAGCGCCCAGGCGATCGGGCGGGGGACCGGAGGCGGCGAGCTTGGCCCGCTCATCCCCCCTCCACGACCCCGTCGAGCCCCTCCCAGAACCGCTCGAACGTTCGGCGGGTCTCCCGGAGCTTCTCCAGCCCTTCGGGCGTCACGCGGAACCAACGCCGCTCGCGTCCCGTGTCGGTCTCGGACGCGGCCTCCATCCGGGATCGCACCAACCCCTTCTCCTCCAGCCGGCAGAGCGCGATGTACACCGCCGCCTGGGAGATCTCACGCCCGCCGCGCTCCTCGAGCTCGAGGACCATGGGCACGCTGTAAGACTCTCCGTCCAGTTGGAGGATCGTCAGCATCACCTGTTGCTCGAACTCACCCAGACCCCGTCCTCCCATGTCGACCTCCTCGTCGAGCTGCTGCGCCGTGGTTACTAACGTTGTTAGTCACGATGGCGGGAGGCGACTTCCGTGTCAAATACGTTGTTAGTCATTTGGATCGCATCGCCCGCGGCGCCTTGTGCCATATAACAGCCACGGCAGGATGTACGTGCCAACCAGAGTCACGACCACCACCGCCACCAGATTCACCCAGACGCCCGCGCGCACCGAAGGTGACGTAGCCGGAGCTGAAGACGATGGCCTCCAACCGCGAAGGCCCCCGCCCCCCGGAAGGGACGGGGGCTCGGTGCGGGGGCTCTAGCTCGGCCCGTCCGGTGTGCGTCCGCTCCCGCGAGGCCGCCCGAACCAGATCACGGCTCCGGCGCCTACCACGATGAGCAGGAGGGCGAAGATCGAGACCGGGTCGCGAGGCAGGCCCTGCAAGATCTCGTTCACGGTGAGGCCTTCGTCGGCGCTTTGAAGCGCCACGATGACCGGCAGAAGATAGGTCGTCATTGGGTACACCCCTCCCAGGGGTCGACAGTCATGAGCGGGCCTCACGTGAACCGTGGGCCCGAGTGCGTCTGGTGCGGCCGTGTGGGCCGCGGGCTCAGACGTGGGGAGGGGCGTTCGCGGGTGCGGCCAGGAGGCCAAGGAGCGCGGCGCCCGAACGGATGGCCATCAGCTCGGGGTCGCTGGGACCCCGGACGAGGGCTCCGGTGCGGAGCTGCGGGCGCCGACCGGCAGCGTTGCCTTGGCGTTCGGGCGGAGGTGAGGACGAGTCCCCGGACTCCGCGGCACTGGCCCACGTCGAGGTGGGCGCCGCCGTGCCGGGGACGCCGTCCTGTAGGACGAGCCTCGCTCCGCCGTCCGGCCCGGGAAGGGCGGACGGTGCTGAGAACGCGAGAGCGCCCGCGCCGATGAAGAACAGCGCCAGAGCCGCCCCACGAGTCCGTCTCAGGGGCTCGGTCATCGGCCGTATCCTGCCATGGGTCACGAGGCCCGGCCGTGTCGCCGGACCATCGCATGGTCTAAAGCTAGCCGGGGCCTTCGGGCTGAGGAAAGCCCCCGGGGCAGGCGCATGCACCACCCCCGGTGACACCACTCCCTTGACCTGAATGCTTCGGTTCAAGAGATTGGCCTGAAGCGTTCAGGGGAATGCTGCCATCACTCGTTGCGGGGAACAGATCATGACACCCACGCCCATGGGCCCGGTGCAGGGCACGCTCGAGCTGCTCGTCCTGAAGTCCCTCCAGGCCAGGGGAGAGATGCACGGCTTCGGGATCCTCGACTGGATGCGCCGCACCACTGGCGAGGAGATCGTCGTGGAGGACGGCGCGCTCTACCACGCGCTGCATCGGATGAAGAAGCGGGGGTGGGTGAGCGCGGAATGGGGCGTCTCGGACAAGGGGCGCCGGGCCCGTTACTACGGTCTGACCGACAAGGGTCGGGCTGCGCTCACCGAGGAGGAGGCCCGCTGGTCGAGGTACGTGGCCGCGGTCGCCCGCATCACCGGAGCGGAGCCCGCGTGACGAGGCGAGGCCGGTGATACGCCTGTCGCGGATTCGCGAAGTGCTCAGGGCGATCGTCCGGAGCCTCGACCCGTCGGATGACGTCGACGAGGAGATCCGGCATCACCTGGACGAGGTGACGGACGCGCTCGAAGCCAAGGGTCTGCCGCGCGACCGGGCCCGGCGCGAGGCGGAGCAGCGGTTCGGGAGTGTGCGGCGGCATCGAGATGCGTTGGTGCGTTTGAACCGGAGGGGGGAGACGATGCGGAGGGGAATGGAGACGCTACGGCGCGTATGGGGTGAGTTGAGGCAGGCCGCGCGGGGGCTCGCGCGGAATCCGGGATTTTCTTTGGGCGTGCTCGCGACGCTCGGGCTCGGTATCGGGGTGAACGGGGCGATGTTCGCGGTGACGGACCGGCTGCTGTTGAGGGCCCCCGATCACATCGAGCGCCCCGACGAGGTGCACCGGGTCCTCAGCCTGCGCACCGGCGACGACGGAGCTCCGTCCTACGGGGCCTCGATGACGTACCCGGACCTGGACGACCTTCGGACCGTGAGTTCCTTCGCGGCAGCCGCGGGCTATTCGGGTCCACGCACCCGGACCATGGGTACGGGCGCCGAGGCCATGCGCGTGGAGACGGTCGGGGCGAGCCACGACTTCTTCTCCCTCCTGGGCGTGGAGGCGGCTCTCGGACGCTTCCCCTCTCCGGAGGACGACGAGGTCGAGGCTCCACCCACTGCCGTGCTCGACTGGGACTTCTGGCAGCGGAACTTCGGCGGAGCGGCCGACGCCCTGGGCACGTCCATCGAGATCGACGGGGTCGCACACACGGTCATCGGGGTGGCGCCACGTGGCTTCACCGGCGTCGACCTGAGCCGGGTCGACGTCTGGATTCCGCTGGTGCCTTACGGGATGCTGCAGTGGGGCCGGTACGACTTCCGGGAGAGTCGCGGCTTCTGGTGGATGCGTCTCGTGGTCAGGGTCCGTGACGATGCGCGACTGGCGGCTGCTGAAGAAGAGACGACGGCAGTGCACCGTAATGCCCGGCAGGAGCAGATCGAGACCGGACGCTACGACCCCGAAACGCGCATCGTGACCTCGCCGCTCATCGCGGCGCGCGGGCCGCTCGCGTCCGACGAATCGCGGGTTGCGCTCTGGCTCTCCGGCGTGGCGCTGCTGGTGCTCCTCATTGCGTGCGCGAATGTGGCCAACCTGCTCCTTGCCCGGGGGGAGCAGCGGCGGCGGGAGGAGGCCGTGCGGCTGTCGCTCGGCATCTCTCGTGCCGGGCTTCTGCGGGGTGCCATGATGGAGGCGCTTCTCCTGGCGGGCGCGGGCGGCGTATTGGCCCTTGGTCTCGCGCACTGGGGCGCGGTCGTCATCCGCGACACGATGATGCCCGACGTCTATTGGGCGGGGTCGGCGGTCGATGCGCGTCTGGCGGCGTTCATGGCGGGGGCGGCCCTGCTCGCGGGCCTGATGGCCGGGATCGGGCCGGCCGTACGGAGCGCACGCGCCGATGTCGCGATTCAGCTGCAGAACGGCGGGCGTGGCGATGCCGGCCGCCGCTCGCGCCTCCGGAACGGCCTCGCGGTCGCCCAGGTCGCGCTCTCCGTCGTGCTCCTCGTGGGGGCGGGGCTCTTCGTCCGCAGCTTGGCCGAAGTGCGCGGAATCGACCTGGGGGTCGACGTCGATCGTCTGGCCGTGGTCAGGCTCGAAGTCGAGGGAGCCTCGTCGATGTTCGGTCAAGAATCGGAGGAGGAGCGGGTGGCGAATACCGCGCTCTATGAGGAGGCGGCGCGGATCGCCAGAGCGACGAACGGCGTTCAGTCGGTGTCGCTCACCATGTCGCCGTTCGGTTGGGCTTTCTCCGCCGGTATCCGTGTGCCCGGGCTGGACTCGATCCCCCGGCTGCCTGGCGGCGGACCGTACTACATCGGTGCTGACGAACAGTACCTGGCCACGCTCGGGATCGAGGTGCTGAGGGGCCGTGGCCTCGAGGCCGCCGACCGGGCGGAGGGGACTCACGTGGCCGTGGTCAGCGAGACCATGGCGCGCGAACTGTGGCCTCATGAAGACGCGCTCGGACAGTGTTTCTACCACGGAGAGGAAGAAGACACCCCGTGCACGACCGTCGTGGGTGTGGCCGAGGACGTCATCCGCGGATCTCTCCAGGAGGAGGCCCACATGGCCTACTACGTGCCCCTCACCGTGGATGGACCGGCTCCGAGAGGACTCTATGTCCGGACCACCTCCGACGACGCGGCGGACGCGGCGTCTGCGCTGGCGCGCCCGCTCCGGTCATTCTCCCCCCGCGTGCGCTACGCCTCTGTCCAGACGCTCCGCGAGGCGCTGGACCCGCAGGCCCGGGCCTGGTCCCTGGGCGCGACGCTCTTCACGGCCTTCGGTGTGCTGGCCCTGCTGGTCGCGGTGGTCGGCCTCTACAGCCTTCTCGCCTTCGACGTGGCCAACCGCACGCGGGAGCTCGGGATCCGCTCGGCGCTGGGCGCCAGTAAGCGAGGACTGCTTCGGGGCGTCGTGCTCCGGGGCGTCGGGTTGGCCACGGCCGGCGTGGCGCTGGGCTCGGTGGTGGCTCTGACACTGGCGCCCCGGGTGGAGCAACTCCTCTTCGGCGTCGGCGCCCGCGATCCGCTGGTGTTGGCGACCGTGGCCGTCGTGCTCGTCGGGGCCGGAGCGCTCGCCTCCTGGGTCCCTGGGCTTCGAGCCACGGGAGTCGATCCCATGGAGGCACTCAGGGCTGAGTGACGCGGGGGACGGGCCGGCGGGTTGTCGCGTAGGGGGGCGGGTGCTCGCGTCGGCCGGCGGGTGCTCGCCTCGGCGGGCGGGTGCTGGGGGCGGAAATCATTCATTGGTGCCGCCCCGGAAGGGGCGGCGTCATTTTATCGCCAGATGTGGCGCCGGGTCTCACGGGCGCGCGAGTGGCCGGCCCTTGCGCGTCATCGTTCCGCCACATGAGGTGGTCGACGCGACATGCCACGGTCCGGCCTCTCCCTCGTGTCATCTTTCCGCCAGGCTCCTCGAGGCCGGCGATGATTTCGTCCAGGGGGTGGCGTCCCCGCGCCACGCCGTGCCCCGATCCCGCTAGCACCCTCCCGAGGGCGTCGCCATCGCGCGCCCCCACGCGGTCTCGTCCCCAGGCCACATCGACATGTCTCGGGGCGCGATACATGCTGAGCGCATGACGCAAGCACCCCCCTGTCGTCGACGCCCCACCGTGGAGCAGGTCGCGGAACGAATCGCGGTCGGTCAACACGGGGTCGTCACCCGGGGGCAGATCCTTTCCGCGGGATGTGCCGCCCGTACCCTGGAGCGGCGGGTGACGGCCGGCCGCCTCCGGACCGTCCATTGCGGCGTCTACACCCTCGGGCCCGTCCAGTCGCCTGCCATGGAGGAGATGGCGGCGGTCCTCGCCTGCGGGCGTCATGCATTCGTCAGCCACCTCAGTGCCGGCGTCCTGTGGCGCATCCTCCGCCCCGATGCCCGTCCGACTCATCCCCACGTGACCCTGGTGGGCACGAACCGGGCCCGCCCGGGCATCCGAATTCATCGGGTCGCCGAGCTCGCGCCGGATGAGCGCAGCGCCCGAGACGGCATCCCCCTGACCAGTCCCTCGCGTACCCTCTACGACCTGGCCAGCCTGCTCGAGCCACGCGCTCTCGAGCAGGCGGTGGCCGAAGCGATTGCCCTTCGCCTCGTTGCACTGGAGGCTCTGGCTGCGGCAGCCGAACGCTATCGAGGCCGCCGGGGCGCGGGTCGATTCCGGGACGTCGTCCAAGGCGATGCAAGACCGAGCCGGACCCGCTCCACGGCCGAAGAGCGCTTTCTGGCCCTCGTGCGCAAGGCGGGAGTGGGCCGGCCGAAGCTCAATACTCCGGTCGCCGGCCACGAGGTGGATTTCTTCTGGCCCGAGCATCGCCTCGTGGTCGAGGTGGACGGGCGGGCATACCACAGCTCGCCGAAGGCAGTGGACCGGGATCGCCGGCGAGACGCGGACCTTGCCACTGCGGGATACCGGGTGCTGCGCATCACGTGGCGAGAGATCGTTCATCATCCCGAGGCGCTGCTCGTGCGCCTGGGCCGCGCGCTGGCGGCGGGGCGTTGAGGCCAGGGCTCGACCGTGGCCGTCGCCGCGCGTCGAGGACCTGCTATTCGGCGTCGGCGCGCGTTACCCGCCTCGACGCTTGAGCACGGCGTACGCGCCGATGCCGAGAGCGGCCACCGCGAGCACGACCACGAGCACGACGATCCCCACCGCTCCGAGTAGAGCCGACAGGGTGTCCCAGAAGCCGTAGGTCGCCACCAGGGCAGCGACGAGCACGAAGAGTAGAATGCCCACGATGGATCTCCGTGTCGGGGTGATGTACGGTCACGTCTGGCGAGGACCGCTGGAGTGTTGCACCATGTCTTCTAGTCCGCGCCGGGCGCAAGCCCGTGCCGGCGACCCCGTTTTCCGTCGTCCGGAGTTTCCCATGCGTTCGATCCTCACTCGTGTCGCCGCGCTCCTGGCGCTCGTCATGGCCCCCGTTGCGCTCGAGGCCCAGCAGCGCCCGCTCACCTTCCTCGACGTCCAACAGATGAAAAGCGCGGGTCAGTGGACGCCGAGTTCCGACGGCCGTTGGATGCTCTATTCCGTCACCACTCCGGATTGGCAGGAGGAGGAGTCCCAGTCGGACATCCACCTCGTGTCGCTGGAGGAGGGGGTCTCGTCGAGCCGTCAGCTCACGTTCACCCCCGAGCACGACGAGGATCGGCCGGCATGGGCGCCGGACGCCGAGATCTTCGTCTTCTCGTCCGACCGGGACGCCGACGTGGACGGCCTGAGCGGTCGTCAGCTCTACGCGATGCGCACGGATGGCGGTGAGGCCCGGCGGATCACGGACGACGAGCACGGCGTCGCGGACTTCGAGTTCAGCCCCGACGGCCAGTGGCTCGTCTACCGGAGCGGCGAGGACGCCCGTGAGCAGCTGCACCGACTCCCGGGCGCGCTGACGGAAGGCGCGGAGCCTGTCACGCTGACGTCCGGCGAGGCGGGGGTGGAGGACTGGGAATGGGCGCCCGACGGCGCCCGCATCTACTTCACGCGCCCCGACGACTTCGACGAGGCCGACCACCGCAGGCGGGAGATGGACTTCACGGTCGACGTCCGGAACCAGGTCACGCCCCTGTCGAGCCTCTGGTCGGTCCAGGTCGCCGAATCCCGTGAAGAGATGCTCGAAGAGGACGCCACGTACAGTGTCGACGGTTTCGAGGTCTCGCGTGACGGTCGCTGGATCGCCTTCTCCGGAGGCTCCGCCGATCGCTACGAGCGCAACATCACGGGCGCCGGCCTCTACCGAGACCCGTACCTGCTCGAGGTCGCCACCGGCACCATCGAGCAGCTCGCCGAGAACCATGAGGTGGGCGAGAGCACGCCGAGCTTCTCACCGGACGGCCGCTGGATCGCGTTCTCGGCCCCGGACGACCTGAGCGGCTACACCATGACGGAGGACCGCGTCTACATCCGCGCCGTCGACGACCGGGGCGGCGCCTTCCGCAAACTGGGCACCGACTTCGACAACAGCTCAGACATCGACTTCTGGTCCGAGGACGGCAGCACCATCTACTTCACGACCGGGGTGAAGGTCACCCGGCAGCTCCATGCGCTCGACGTGGCCACCGGCGACGTGCGTCAGGTCACCTCCGAGCGTGCAACCCTCTCGGTCGACCGCGACGAAGATTCGGGCGTGCTGCTCATCGACTACCAGGATCCCGAGACACCTGCGACGGTCTTCACGGTCGACGACCTCGGCATGGTGGCCGACCGGTCGCGCTGGACCCAGCTCGTGGACGTGAACCCCTGGATCGAGGAGGAGGTCGCGCTTGGCCGCGAGATGGAGGTGGAGTGGACGTCGACCGACGGGAAGACCGTGGGCGGCGTGTTGAACCTTCCGGTGGGTTACGAGGAGGGGCAGCGCTACCCGCTCATCGTGGCGATTCACGGGGGCCCCGCCTCCGCGGACGTCCTTCGCTTCAACGGCGGCTACGGCTCACAGGTATACGCCGGGGCCGGCTACGCGGTGCTCAAGCCGAACTACCGCGGGTCCACCGGTTACGGAAACGCGCACCGCACCGATATCGTCGGCGACTATTTCACGCTCGGATACGACGACATCATGACCGGCGTCGATCACCTCATCGCCGAGGGCATCGTCGACGGCGACCGCATGGGCGCGCTCGGCTGGAGCGCGGGCGGCCACTGGTCGAATTGGATCCTGACGCAGACCGACCGCTTCAAGGCGATCAGCTCGGGCGCGGGCACCATGAACTGGATCAGCATGTACGCGCAGAGCGACGTGCAGCGGAACCGCCAGTTCTACATCGGTGACGACTTCCTGTACGAGAACTTCGAGCCGTACTGGGACCAGTCGCCGCTCCAGTACATCGCCAACGCGAGCACGCCGACCATGATCCACGTGGTCCTTGGCGATCCGCGCGTGCCGAGCCCGCAGTCGGCCGAGCTCCATATGGCGCTCAAGAAGCTCGGGGTGCCCACCGAGTTCTTCGTGTATCCGGGCCAGAGCCATGGGATTCCGGACCCGCGGAACCGCCTCGTGAAGTCCGTCAGCGAGATGGCGTGGATGGATCATTGGGTCCGGGGGATCGGTGACGGCTTCGAGTGGAGTCAGGTGCTCGAGACGCTCGAAGCGGAGGCCGCGGCGGCAGACGGCACGGCAACGATGAACGGATCGGGCGGGCGGTAGCGCCGGGGCCTCAAGCGAGTCGGCCGGGGCGGCGGCGCCCGGCCGGATAGCAGCCCGTGGTAGAAGTCTGGTGGGCCGCGCACGAGGGTCTTGCGGATATCGGACAAGGAAGAGCGACGAATGCGATGTGTTAACATCGGGGAGGAGCTATGACGCAGTACGGTGCCGCAACCCCCTCGTGCCCTACGGGTTGGGGCGGCACAGCCCCATCTCCGTCGTTGTCACTCCTAGACGTAGCTCTTGGCTATGCCTTCGTCGTGCCGCCTAGGATCTGGGGCTGTGGCGCTCCCGGGGCACCCATGCGCAGCATGGGTCCGGCCCACCAGACTTCTACCACGGGCTGCTAGGGCCAGCCGCGCACCAACACCACACCGAGGAAGACGAGCGCCAGCGCGAGGAGCGCGTTGATCCGGCCCATCCACGACGCGGCGCTTCGGAGGCGGAGGGCCCGCTCACCGCCCGGATCGTCGCGCATGGCGCTCGTCGCCGCCGGCCCCACATAGAAGTCGTGCACGACGCTGATTGCCAGCACGAGTCCGAAGAGGACGAGCTTGGCCACGACCGTGCGACCGAATGGTGTGGCGAGCCATTCGGGCCGGGTCAAGTCCGCGAGCTGCACCTGCCTCAGCCAGAGGTTCAGCGTGCCCGTCCCGAGGAGCGTGAGAAGGCATGCCCAGCCGACCGTCCGGAAACGGATGCCCGTGTCGCGGAGGAATGCGCCCGCCTGCGCCCGGTTCCCCGCGCGGAGCCAGGGGACCACCACCAGGATCAGGAAGAACATCCCGCCGATCCAGACGATCGCGGACAGGATGTGCAGGAAGACCGAGGTGACGTAGAGCGCTTGCATGTCTTACCGGGCGATGGACCGTGGGCCGATGTCGGGGTATTGGAACGGAGTCGCGGCGCCGGCGCTACCCGCCTGCGGCACCCCCATCGATTCACCGCGAGCAGAGGAGACCACAGATGACTGTGAGGGACCTGCTGAACCACAAGCCCAGGACGATCGTCTCCGTCGAGCCGACCGCCACCACGGCGGCTGCGGCGCGTTTGCTGATGGACGAGGGCGTCGGTGGGCTGCCGGTCGTCGACGACGACGGCACCCTCGTCGGCTTCGTGTCCGAGCGCGACATCGTGCGGCGGGTCGACGGCAAGGAACCCGGCATCCGTGAGGCGCCGGTGACGTCCATCATGCGCCGTCCCGCTCCAGTGTGCGCGGCCGACGACCCCGTGCGGACGGTGATGGCGCGGATGACCCGGGAGCGGGTGCGCCACCTCGTGGTCGTGGACGGAGACCACCTGTTGGGCGTAATCTCGGTGGGTGATATCGTGAAGCAGCGGCTGGAGCAACTCGAGACCGAGGCCGGAGTGCTCCGTGACTACGTGGCGGGACAGCGCGCGAAAAGGTGATCCACTGAAACACAACCGACGCCGGCTGCTCGCGACGGCGCTCGCTGGGCTCGTCCTCGTGAGCCTCGCGGCGCCGGTCGTGGCCCAGGACCCCGCGCTCCACTTCTCCCGCCTCGGCGCCGGGGACGGGCTCTCGCAGGCGAGCGTCACCGCGGTGGCCCAGGACTCGCTGGGCTTTATGTGGTTCGGCACACAAGATGGCCTGAACCGGTTCGACGGGTACGACTTCCGGGTCTTCCGCAACGTCCCCGGCGACACGGGGAGCCTGGCCAATGCCTACGTGAACGACCTCGTGGTGGACCGCGAAGGCGTGCTGTGGGTGGCCACGTTCGGGGGGCTCCATCGGTACGACGCCGAGACGGGCGACTTCCAGCGCTTCACCGCCGACCCGGACGATCCGGCGGCGGTGCCTGCCGATATCGTGCGCGACCTCCACCTCTCGGAAGACGGGGCGCTGTGGGCGGGGACCACCCGCGGCGTCGCGCGGCTGGACCGCGCTTCGGGTGCGTTCACGAGCTTTCCGGTCGATCCGGACGGTGGTGCGGTCGATGTGCGTGCCGTCTCGGTCGGGCTGGACGGCCACGTCCACCTCGGGACGCCGGAGGGACTTCTCACGCTCGATCCCGTGACGGGAAGGGCCGAGCCGTTCGTCCTGGCCGGGGGAGGGGCGCCGGTGCCCGAGGGCACGTTCGTATGGCACCTGCACACCAGCCGGGACGGGACCCTCTGGGTGGGAACGGGCGGCCTGGGTCTGGTGGAGATCGACCCAGAGAGACGTTCCGCGCGCGTTCATCGTCCTCGTTCGGGCGACCCGACGTCGCTTCCGGGCGCCGACGTCCGCGCGGTCTTCGAGGAGGGCGACAGCCTGTGGGTCGGGACGATGACGGGACTGGCCGCCCTCGACTCGCGCACCGGCAGGGCGGTACGCTACACCCACGACCCTCTCGACCCCAGGAGCCTCAGCCAGAACGCGGTCTGGGCGATCGACCGGAGCCGCGAGGGGCTGCTCTGGTTCGGGACGGCCATCACGGGGGTGAGCGTGCACGACCCGCTCACGCGTCAGTTCGAGCACTACCGGAGCGACCCGGTGGGCGGCCGTGGCCTGAGCCACCGGGTGGTCTACGGGATTGTCGGGGACGGCGAAGGCACCGTCTGGCTCGGAACGCGCGAAGGCGGCCTCAACCGGTGGAACCGCTCGGCGGGCACCCTGACGGCCTACCGTCACGACCCCGAGGATCCCGGCACGGTGTCGTCGGACTACGTGAACGCCCTGGCCTCCACGCCTGACGGATCGCTGTGGGCCGGAACGTACGATGCCGGGCTCAACCGGGTCGATCCCGAGACCGGTCGCGTGCAGCGGTTCCGGCACCGTTCGGGCGATCCCTCGACCTTGGGGTCGGACCGGGTCCGGACGCTGGCCGTGGACCACGACGGGACCCTCTGGATCGGGCTCTCCGGCGACGGCCTCGACCGGTACGATCCGGAGACGGGCAGGCTCACGCACTACACCCACGACCCCGCATCGCTCAGCGGCGGCTTCGTGCGTGGCCTCATGGTGGACCGGGACGGCGCGCTCTGGGTGGCCATGTACGGAACCGGCGTGAATCGCCTGGACGAGGCGAGTGGGACCTTCCGCCGGTACCGACACGACCCGGACGACCCCGGGAGCCTCGGCAGCGACTTCGTCCGCTCGGCCTTCCAGGACTCGAGTGGGCGGTACTGGTTCGCGACGGACACCGGGCTGAACCTCCTCGTGGACGAGGAGAACGGCCGCTTTCGCCGGTACGGGGTGGAGGACGGGTTGCCGAACCCGGTCGTGTACGGCGTGCTCGAGGACGACCGCGGGCGCCTGTGGATGAGCACGAACGAGGGCTTGGCCAGGCTCGACCCGAGCTCGGACGAGATGGTGACGTTCGACGTCGGGGACGGGCTGCAGGCGAACGAGTTCAACACGGGCGCCTTCTTCAGGGAGGCGGACGGACTCATGTACTTCGGGGGCGTAGGGGGGCTGACCGTGTTCGACCCCGAAGCGATTCGGCTCGATCCTGCGCCGCCCGCCGTCGTGCTCACGGGGTTCCGTCTCTTCAACGAGCCGGTCGCCGTGTCCGACAGCTCGGCCCTGACGGTGCAACCTCCACTGGTCCGGGAGGTGACCCTCGGCCCGGACGACCGGGTGCTGACCTTCGAGTTCGCCGCCCTCAGCTACCGCGATCCTCTGAGGACACGATACGAGTACCGACTGGACGGCCTGCATGACGGCTGGCTCCCGACCACTTCCGACAACCGCCGGGCCACGTTCACGTCGCTCGATCCGGGCCAGTACACGTTCCGGGTCCGGGCCGCCACCCGCGACGGCGTCTGGAGCGACGATGAGGTCAGCCTCGGGCTCGTCATCCTTCCCGCGTTTTGGGAGACGACCTGGTTCCGCGGCGGGGCGGCGCTCCTGCTCATCGGCCTCATGGGAGGGGGTGTGATGCTCCGACAGCGGAGCCTCGAGCACCGCAACGAGCTCCTCGAGCGGCGCGTGGAGGAGCGGCTGATCCACATCAAGCGGCTCGAGGGGCTCCTCCCCATCTGCAGCTCATGCAAGAAGATCCGGCTCACGGAGGACGACACGGGCGACCAGGCGGGGTGGGTACCGATCGAGAGCTACATCAGCGGCCGCACCGACGCCGACTTCTCACACGGGATCTGCCCAACCTGCTCGGACGAGATCATGGCCGAGGTGGATCGGGGCGGGTGAGGGGAACCCGCCGTTGAGCCCGTTCCCGCGTCCGGATAGCTTGAGGGTCCCCGCGTAGGCGAGGCTCCGGACCGGAGCCCGTCCGCGCCCGAACGCACACGCCGACCCCTGCTGCCGCATGTTCGACGAGTTAGGCTCGAAGCTGGACGACGCGCTGAAGAAGCTCCGCCAACGCGGGGTGCTCAACGAGTCCATGGTGAAGGAAGGGCTCCGCGAAGTCCGGCGCGTCCTGCTCGAGGCCGACGTCAACTTCAAGGTGACACGGGACTTCCTGGGGCGCGTGCAGGAGCGGGCGCTCGGCGAGTCCGTGCTGAAGGCGGTGTCGCCCGGCCAGCAGATCGTCAAGATCGTCCACGACGAGCTGGCGAACCTGTTCGGCGAGGAGCGGGCCACGCTCGCCCCCGGCGCGAAGAAGCCGGCGGTCGTCCTCATGGTCGGTCTCCAGGGCTCGGGTAAGACGACGTCGTCGGCGAAGCTCGCGCGGCGTCTCCAACGGGACGGGAGGAAGCCGCTCATGGCCGCGTGCGACCTACAGCGTCCCGCCGCCATCGAGCAGCTCCAGACCCTCGGTAAGCAGATCGACGTCCCCGTCGTGGCCGGGACCTTCGAGGGCGATCCGGTCGAAGCCGCCCTCGCCGCTCGCGCGAAGGCGAAGGAAGACGGGCACGGTGTGCTCATCGTCGACACCGCCGGCCGCCTCCAGATCGACGAGGCGCTCATGGACGAGCTTCGCCGCGTGAAGGAGGCCGTCCAACCGGACGAGATCCTGCTCGTTGCCGACGCGATGACCGGTCAGGAAGCCGTCACCATCGCGCAGGGCTTCGACGACGCGCTCGGCATCACCGGCGTGGTCATGACCAAGATGGACGGCGACGCCCGCGGCGGCGCGGCGCTCTCCATCCGGGGCGTCACCGGCAAGCCCATCAAGTTCATCGGTGTGGGCGAAGGGGTGGACGACCTCGACGTTGCCGATCCCGAGCGGCTGGCCGGACGCATTCTCCAGATGGGCGACGTCGTCGGCCTCGTGGAGCGCGCCCAGGCGGCCGTCGACGACGAGGAGAGGGAAGAGCTCGAGAAGAAGATGCTCGGCAAGGGCCGCTTCACGCTCGAGGACTTCCTGGTCGCCATGCGCCAGGTGCAGAAGATGGGTCCCCTCGATCAGCTCATGAAGCTCATCCCGGGCGCCGGAAAGATGAAGATTCCGGCCGCGAACATGGACCCGAAGCGCATGAAGCACGTCGAGGCGATCATCCTCTCGATGACCCTCGAGGAGCGCCAGAAGCCGGAGATCCTGAATGGCTCACGACGCGCGCGCATCGCCAAGGGGAGTGGCCGGCCCGTGGCCGAGATCAATCGCCTCATGAAGCAGTTCAAGGAGATGCAGAAGTTCATGAAGCAGATGAAGGGGATGATGGGCGGCGGCGGCAAGATGCCGGGCATGAGCGGCGGCTTTCCGGGGGGGATGCCTTTCGGGCGGTAGCTTCGCCTCGTCCTCTGGCGCGCCCGCGCGGCTCAGTCCGCGGGCGGGTGAGGCGCCCTGCGTGCAGCCTCGTCCAGCACCCCGTCGGCGAGGCTCGCCTCGCAGGCCGGAAAGAGTTCGGTCTCCTCGAACCGCACGTGCGCCGTAAGTCGTTCCGCGAATTCCGCGAGAGCCTCCAACGCGCCGTTTTCGGCCTCCTCGACCCGGGATGCCAGAAAGGCGTGATCCTCCAGCGTCCGGCGCACCAGCGCATGCTCCCCCAAAGCCTCGAGGGCGGGCAGTAGTACCTCCTCTTCAACGATGAAGTGCGGACGGAGCTCTTCGCGGTATCGGTGGCCGACCTCGGTGGCCAGGTTTTCGTCCATGGTGGCGTCGTCCGCTCTGCGGCGGACGCGGCGCGCGAGGACCAATGCCTGATGGTGATCCGATGAAAGGCCGTGAAGGCGGGGGTCGCGTTTCATTTTTCATGCTCCTTGGATTGTGCTCCTTCCAGCTCCACCGTGACCGGCGTCAGCGAGACCGCGCTCGTCACGTCCGAGCTGAGCACGATGCCCGCCTCCTTCAGCGCGTTCACGCTGGAGCGCATGAGGTAGCTGCGGATCTGGCCGAGGTTCCCCTCGCCCCGGATGTCCACCCAGAAGAAGACGCGCATCTCCTGGTAGCTCGCATGGAACTCCGACACGAGCACCACGGGCCCCGGGTCCGCCAAGACGCCCCGTACCTTCTGCACGACGCGCAGCAGGATCTCCCTTACCTCACCTGGGTCGTGTCGGTAGTCCACGCCGATGACGAAATCCCCCCGGCGCAGGCCGTCCCGCGTGAAGTTGACCAGCGGATTGATGAAGATCTGGGCGCAGGGGATGAAGATGTCCCGGCCGTCCGCCGAACGGACGTGTACCGCGCGGAGACTCATGTCGCGCACGGTTCCGGTGTGCCCCGAGCTCTCGATGAGGTCACCCACCTCGAAGGTGCGGCTGAAGCCCAGGAAGATGCCGGCGAGGAAGTTCTCTCCGATGGAGCGGAACGCGAACCCGAGGATGACGGCCATCAGGCCGCCTGTGGCGAGGAGCGAGCCGGCGATGGCGGTCAGCCCCAGGAGGTGCAGGGCGATGACCAGCCCGAGGATCGTGAAGACCCACTGCACGACCCGCCTCGCCACGGTGGCGAAGCGTGCCGAGCCCCGGGTCCCGACGAGGCGGACGATCGCCGTACCCGCGAGGCGGCCGACGACGAGCAGCGCCGCGAACGTGACCACGGACGCGATGGCTTGCGGCAGGAAGCCCGCCGTCTGGTCCATCGCGTCGCGTAGCTCCTCCGATACCTGGATCATGCCTTCTCCATCTCGAGTCAGGCCGTTCGACGTCGTGCGAGTCCACCGCTTCATCTATGTTGGGCCTGATCCCTCGTCGTCCTCAGGAGCCACCGGCCCGATGCAACTGCTCGCCGAGATCTGGCCCTATATCCTGGCCGCCCTCATCCCCGTCGTCCAGGCGACGGCCACCGCCCACGTGATCCTGCGCAAGCGGGACGTGCGCTCCGCGGTGGGCTGGGTGGGATTGATCTGGCTGGCGCCGATGGTGGGTGCCCTCGCGTACGCGCTGCTGGGCGTGAACAGGATCCAGCGCAGGGCGCAGACGCTGCGGACGCAGAGCGGAGGCTACCAGGAGTGGATCTCCGGGACCGCCGTCGAACGTGATGCCCTTCGGGGCCGCGTGGCCGAGGACCGCGGTTATCTGGCGGATCTGGCTACGCTCGGCGACCGCGTGTCGGGCCGCCCGCTTCTCGGTGGGAATCGGGTGTTGCCGCTGGAGGAGGGAGACCAGACGTATCCGGCGATGCTGGATGCCATCGCCGGTGCCAAAACGTCGGTGAACCTCGCCAGCTACATCTTCGATACCGGTTCGGTCGGCGACCTGTTCGTAGAGGCCCTCGCAGCGGCGCAGCGCCGCGGGGTCGAGGTGCGGGTTCTGGTGGACGACGTCGGGGCGCGTTATTCGACGCCGCGGATCGCTCGTCACCTGAGACGCCACGATGTGCGCGTCGCGCACTTCATGCCGGGGCTCCTCCCGTGGCGCATGCCGTACTTCAACCTTCGGAACCACAGGAAGATCATGGTCGTGGACGGGCAGGTCGCCTTCACGGGCGGCATGAACATCCGCGACGAGTTCTGGCGCGAAATGGATCCGGACCACTTCTCGCGGGATCTCCACTTCCGCATCGAGGGCCCTGTCGTCTCCGAGATTCAGGAGGCCTTCGCCGAGGACTGGACGTTCACGACCGGAGAGCGCCTCGAGGGCGAGGCATGGTTCCCCGCTCTCGATTCGGTCGGTGATGTCGTCGCGCGGGGCATCTTCGACGGACCGGACATCGACTACGAAAAGCTCCAGACCGTCTTGCTCGGGGCCCTCGCGGTGGCCCGGCGCTCGGTTCGGATTCTCACGCCCTACTTCCTGCCCGATCCGGCGCTGCTGTCGGCGCTGGGCGTGGCGTCCCTGCGCGGGGTGACGGTCGAGGTCGTCGTGCCCGCCGAGGGCAACCTCTCGCTCGTGCAGTGGGCGAGCACCGCCCAGCTCGATCAGATGATCGAGAAAGGGGTGCGCGTGTACGCATCACCGCCACCGTTCGATCACAGCAAGTTGATGGTGGTGGACGAGTGTTGGACTCTGCTCGGATCCGCGAACTGGGATCCGCGCAGCCTGCAGCTGAACTTCGAATTCAACGTGGAGTGCTACGACCCCGTGCTCGGCGCCAGCATGTCGGCCTTGTTCGTGGAGCGGCGGGATGCCTCGGAGCCGATAACGCTCGAAGCGCTGGCCGCCCGGTCGCTTCCGGTGAAGCTCCGCGACGGCGTGGCGAGACTCTTCTCGCCGTACCTCTAAGCTCCTAATCTCTCTCGCCGAGCGCGCGCGCGAGGACCTGCAGAAGCGTGTCCGCCGTGTACGGCTTCGGGAGGAAGTCCGATACCCCAGAGTCCGCCGCACGGACCAGAGCCCCGTTGGTTCCGATGCCGCTCGCGGCCACGATGCGGACGTCCGGATCCATCCGCCTCAGGGCCCGGATGAGGGTCGCCCCGTCCATGATGGGCATCATGAGGTCCGTCAGAACGAGGTCGATGTCGTCGCCCTGCCGGCCGTAACGGGCGACGGCGTCGGCACCGTCCGTCGCGGTGAGCACCCGGTAGCCGAACGCCTCGAGCGTCTGCCGGGTGATGTCGCGTACCGAAGCCTCGTCGTCGACCACCAGGATGAGCTCTCCGTTGCCCCGAGGGAGCTCGGCTTCGACCGGCCGAGGGGTCAGAGACTCCCCATCGGCTCCTCCGGCGGGCAGGTAGACCCGAAACGTCGTGCCGCGCCCGGGCTCGCTGTAGACGTTCACGAATCCCTCGTGACTGCGGACGATGGCGGCCACCGTGGAGAGCCCGAGCCCCGTGCCCTTACCGACGTCCTTGGTCGTGAAGAACGGGTCGAAGACCTGCTGGACGACTCCAGGCGGCATGCCTTCACCGGTGTCGATCACGGAAAGCCGGACATAGGGCCCGGCTTCGGCCTGGCCGCTGAGCTCGGCGTAGTGATCGTCGATGGAGACATTCGCCGCTTCCAGTCGAAGCGTCCCTCCGTCGGGCATGGCGTCACGCGCGTTGACGAAGAGGTTGAGGAGCACCTGGTGGATCTGGGTCGGGTCTCCGAGGAGCGGCCAGAGGTCGTCGGGCATCTCGTTGCGGAACGTGATGTTCTTCGGAAAAGTATCGCGCACGACCCGCTCCACGTCGTTCACCACACGCTTCACGTCCAAGGCCACCCGCGCGCTCTCCACACCTCGCGCGAACGACAGCACCTGGCGCACCATCTCCGCCCCACGCCGTGCGCTGTCCTCGATGGTTTCGAGGGTCTCGCGCGTCTCGGGGTCCTCTTCGTCCAGCCTGAGGAGCTCGATGGAAAGAAGGATGGGCGCGAGCACGTTGTTCAGGTCGTGGGCGATGCCGCCCGCGAGCGTGCCGATGCTCTCCATGCGCTGGGCCCGGAGGAACTGCGCGAGCAGCTTCTTGCGCTCGGTGACGTCCGTGTTGATTGCGAGGATGCGGTCGGGCTCGCCGTCGTCGTCGCGGACGAGCGTCCAACGTCCCTCGACCGTGATTGTCGTGCCGTCCTTGCGTACCTGCTCCAGCTCCCCGGCCCACTCTCCTTCGTTCAGCACTGTCGACGTGGCTGTACGGAACGCCTCCAGGGCCTCATAGAGGAGGTCTTCGATCCGTCGGCCCACGGCTTCCTCCGCCGACCATCCGTAGAGGCGCTCGGCGCTCGGATTCCAGAACGTGATCGTGTGGTCGAGCTCACGGACGATGATGGCGTCCTGGGCCTTGGCCAGGAGCTCCGCCTGCTCCCGAACCCGCCGCTCGGCTTCCACCCGGTCCGTCTCGTCGGACATGCCGCCGACCATGCGGAGCGGTTCACCGTCGTCGTCACGCACGACGTAACCACGATCAAGCACGCGCGCGTAACCACCACCGTCCCCCCGAAGGAAGCGATATCGATCCTCCCAGCTCTCCCCGCCCCCGTCGATCACGGCGCGGAGGCCGGTCACCACACGTTCATGGTCATCAGGGTGGATGCGGGCGGCCCATGAGGACGAAGCACGCGTGATGTCGTCGAGGCCGATACCGAAGGTTCGCTGTAGTCCCTCGCTCCACCACACGGCGTCCATGCGGAGGTCCCAGTCCCAGATGGCGTCGGCGGTGGCGCGCGCCACGCGCTGGAACCGCTCGCCGTTCTCTCGGATCAGCTCCGCTGCGCGGCGCTCGTCGGTCACGTCCCGGAAGTAGATGGCCAATCCCTCGGCCGATGGGTAGGCGCGCACGTCGAGCCAGCGATCGAGTGGATCATAATGTTGGTTGAAGCGGACCGCCTCCCCGCTCTCCATCGCGCGAGTGTACATGACGTCCCACTGGGTGCCGCGGGCGTCGGGGAACTGATCCCAGATGTGCGCACCGAGAAGTTCCTCGCGGGGCCGCTCGAGGAGACGCTCCGCCTCCTGGTTCACGTAGGTGAAGCGCCACTCCCGGTCGAGCGTGAAGAACGCGTCGGTGATGCTCTCGAGGATCGCAGTCAACCGCTGGGCCAGCTCACGGAACTGCTGCTCGCTCTGCACCAGCTGTTCCTCCGCCTCGCGACGCACCGTGTCGTCTTCGATGACGGCGACCATGCGTGTAGGCCCGACGTCATCCCGGAGCGCCGAGACGCTTACCCGGCTCCAGCGAGCCACCCCATCGTTCCGGACGAAGCGCTTTTCGATGACGAAGCCGTCACGGGATCCCTCCACGACCTCGTTGTAGAGCGCGAGATTCCGCTCCCGGTCATCTTCGTGCGTGAGGTCCAGAAAGGACCGACCCTCGATCTCGCTCCGCTCGCGCCCGAGCAGAGTCCGGAACGCGGGGTTCGCGTATTCGATCCGGGTGTCCGCTCCGGCGATCACGACGCCCGTCGTCCAGCGTTCGAATGCGTCCTGCCAGGCCGTTTTCGGTGGAGTCGACATTCCGCATACTATCCCTGTGTCGCTCCTCGATCCACCCGGCGGACGTCGACGGGTCCGAGATCCCTCAGCCGTTCCCACGCAGCAGTAGCACCAGACCCATCCCGACCCCCATCGCGACGACGACCCACCGGAGCTTCCGCTGGTCGAACTGCTGGATGAACGTTCCGGTCGCGTAGCCGCCGACGGTCGAGCCGATGGCCATGACGATGGCCACGGGCCACACCAGCACGCCGGCCACGACGAAGTAGAGGACCGCGACGCCTTTGATCGCGACGGCCAGGACGTTCTTCCATGCGTTCGCTTCGTGGAGGTCGTGCATGCCCATGAGGCCGAGGCTCGTCAGCATCAGGATCCCCATGCCGGCTCCGAAGTACCCGCCGTAGACCGAGATGAGGAACTGCACCGACATGGTGAGGACCAGCCAGCCTTTGCCCCGGTGCGTCTCGTGGCCGGGGGAGCGGAGCCAGCGCCGGACGAGGGGCTCGGCCGCCACCATGACCGACGCGGCGATCACGAGCCAGGGCGCCATCGCGCCGAACCAGGTCGGCGGGAGCGCCAGCAGGAGCCAGGCCCCGATGCCGCCACCCACCAGCGAGGGTACGGCGAACCACCACCAGTGTCGGTCGGCTTCGCGGAGCGCCGTCCGGTAGCTCCAGGCCGCGCCGGCTGATCCGGGCCAGAGGCCGACGCCGTTCGTCGCGTTGGCCGCGACTGGCGGAATGCCCAGCCAGATGAGGATCGGGAACGAGAGGTTCGTACCGCCTCCCGCGACGGCGTTGCCGGCACCCGCGAGGAGGGCGGCGCCGAAGGCGGCGACGAGGAGAAACGGGTCGGTGGCGTCGATCAAAGGTCTTCCCTGAGGGGTGGCTGCGTCGAGGGCGGAGTCGGCCCGGAAGATATACCGTGTGATCCCCACGCTGTACACACGGCGTCCAGCCTTTTATCCTACGCGTCTGCCCACGTCACGGACTCGCTGGACGTGGGCTCGCTCCGCGCAGCGCGGGGCCACGTGTTCACGCCAGAAACTCTGATAAGATGCCCGTACGTATCCGACTCCGGCGGATGGGCCGGAAGAAGCAGCCCCATTACCGCGTCGTCGTGGCCGACAGCCACTCGCCGCGCGACGGCCGGTTCGTCGAAAATCTGGGCTACTACAAGCCGCTCGCCCACCCCGCCCGCCTTGTGATCGACCTCGAACGGGTCGACTACTGGCTGAGCGAGGGCGCCGACCCCTCTGCCACCATGAAGTCCCTCATCGCCAAGGCCCGCGCGGGCGGCGACGAGACGGTAGCCATCGGTGCGGAGGACGCCGAGGAGCAGAAGGCGAAGCGCGCCGAGGAGCTCGCCGCCAAGCGGGCCGCCGAGGAAAAGGCGCTCGCCGAGAAAGCGGCTGAGGAGAAGGCCGCAGCGGAGAAGGCCGCAGCGGAAGAGAAGGCCGCAGCCGAAGCCGCCGCAGCCGAGGCCGCCACCGAGGAAGCTGCAGCCGACGAGGCCGCGACGGCCGACGCCGCTGCTGCGGAATCCGTGGCCGAGGAAGCCGAGCCGGCTCCCTCCGAGGCCGACGCCGAGAAGGCCGAGTAACCCGGTCTCCAACGTGACGCCGGGAGCGCGCCCCGATCCGCGCCATCTGGTCGTAGGGCACCTGGCGAAGGTACATGGCATCAAGGGCGAGATGTTCGTCCGGCCGCTGACCGACCACCCCGAGGGCACGTATGCCCCCGGGGTGGTCGTGTCTCTGGGACGAAGGGAAGGGGACGGTCCGGATCCGGACCTGCCACCCCTGCGCGTCGAGTCCGTACGCCCGTTCCGTGACGGCTTCCTCGTCGTCTTCCATGGTCTCGACGACCGGAATCAGGCCGAGCTGCTGCAGGGCACCTACGCCTACCGCGAGGCTTCGGATCTCGAGCCACTGGCTGAGGGCGAGCTCTTCTACCACGACCTCATCGGGATGGAAGTCGTCCTGGAGGGTGGTGAGCCCGTCGGCGAGATCACACACGTGTTCGAGATGCAGCCCGCCGATCTGCTCGAAGTCCGGGGTCCCGAGAAGGAGTACATGATCCCGTTTCTCGAGCGCATCGTCGTGGAGGTCGACCCGGTCGCCCGCCGCATGGTGATCGATCCGCCGGAAGGGCTCCTCGATCTTTAGAACCCCGCGACCGTCCATGCGCATCAACATCGTTTCGATCTTCCCCGGCTTCTTCGAGGGTCCGCTCGGCCTCTCGATCCCGAAGCGAGCGGCGGAAGCCGGTCTCGTCACCTACCGGATGATCGACCTGCGCGACTTCACGCACGATCCACATCGGACCGTGGACGACCTGCCGTACGGCGGTGGGGCCGGGATGGTCATGAAGCCCGAGCCGTTCTTCGAGGCCGTCGACGAGATCCAGCCGAAAGGTCCGGTCCTGCTCCTGTCCGCGCGTGGTAGGCCGTTCCGGCACGAGGACGCGGTCCGCTACAGCGTCTCGCCCGAGTTGACGCTGCTCTGCGGCCACTACAAGGACGTCGACCAGCGGGTGGCCGACCATCTGGCGACCGAGGAGGTCTCCCTCGGCGATTTCGTACTCTCGGGTGGAGAGATCGGCGCGCTGGCGATCACCGATGCGGTCGTGCGGTTGCTCCCCGGCGCCATGGGCGACCACGATGCGGCCGCGACCGACTCCTTCTACGACGACGACCGGTCGCTCAGCGCTCCGTCCTATACGCGCCCGGCGGAGTACCGGGGCCACGCGGTTCCCGACGTTCTGCGCTCGGGGGATCACGCCCGGATCGCCGAGTGGCGAAAGGCCCAGGCCGAACGGCTCACACGCGACCGTCGTCCCGACCTGACCGACGCCGGCGGACGCTGACGGGGCCGCGAGCCGGCCTCGGAATCGTGCCGTTCCCACACCGCCGCGAGTTGACGACGCGTGCCCGAGGCCGGCATATGTGACGGGTTCCGACCATCCATTCGCCGGAGCCATCTCTTGCGCGTCTTCGTCATGATCGGCA
Organism: Gemmatimonadota bacterium; assembly: GCA_040904945.1. Taxonomy (GTDB): domain Bacteria; phylum Gemmatimonadota; class Gemmatimonadetes; order Longimicrobiales; family Gaopeijiaceae; genus JAWLHJ01. The sequence goes on along the minus strand of JBBDSM010000021.1, from coordinate 5,243 downwards.
CAGCGCTCTTCGGTGCTGCGATAGTGCTTCCCGAGCGGGCCCCCGTGGTTTCCGCCCTCACGGGAGCCCCCGTTCCGGGGGTCGCCCTGGACCATTCCCTCGGCTACCTCGTCCTGGCCCCGTTCTTCGGCGTCATGGACTACCTGACGGTGCTCACCGTGCCGCAGCACGTGACCTGGCTGGTCGGCGTCTTTCTGGCCTTCGGCGTCTGGCGCATGGCCCGCCGACGCACGCCGCGTGGCTGGGTCGCGCGCGGGTTCATCGAAGGTGGGGCTCTGGTCGGCTTCACCTTGGCGCTGGCGGCGTTCCTCGCGGCGGGCGCTCTCGCCTACCGGCCCATGGCGGCCCTGGTGGTGGAAGATCCGGACGTCGTGGTGGTCGACTTCCACAGCCACACCCGGGGCTCGCACGACGGCCGCTGGGACTTCACGGCCGAGCGGAACCGGAGCTGGCATCGGGGAGCGGGCACGCATGTCGCGTTCATCGCCGATCACGACAGCGTGGCGCCGATCCTGCGCGCCATGGAACGCAACCCGCGTCGTGCGGGCGACGGCACGGTGGTCCTTCCGGCCCGTGAGTTCGTGTGGGCCGGACAGCACGTAGTCGCGTTGGGCACCGTCGATCCCCGCACCGCCACGGACGCGTGGCAGCCGGACCCGGGGGCTCCGCCGGCTCCACATGCCGTCGGCGAGGGCGACCCGAGCACCCGCTGGTGCGACGGGTGGCCGGTTCTCATCCAGACCATTCCCAACGATCTCGGGCGGGTGCCGGTTCCGTCGTGCGGCCCCGACGGGGCGGGCGTCGAGGCCATCGAGCTGCTGGACGGCGACCCTCGTGGGCTGCTGCAGAGCGACGTCGAGCGCGAGCGCATTCTCGCGATCGCCGACAGCCTCGATCTGGCCCTCGTGTCCGCGTCGAACCTGCACGGGTGGGGGGCGGCCGCGGCCAGCTGGAATCTGCTCCGGATCCCGGGATGGCGTGACATGACCCCGGAAGCCGTCGGAGCGCGCATCGAATCGATGCTCCGGTTCGGAGGGCGCGACGCGGTCGAGGTGATGGCCTACCGGCGCCCGTCGATGGCGGGGGATGGCGGGATGGCCGCGCTCGGCGCGACGGTCTCGCTTCCCTTGCACTTTGCCGCACAGCGAAGTCGGGCTGAGCGGGTGTCGTGGCTCGTCTGGATGGCGCTCGCGCTCATGGCGGGACTGGCCTTCGAGCGGAGGCGCGGCACGGAGCGGGCTTGAGTCACGGCTGCTCGGGCAAACCCTCTCGCCCGCCTTCCTTCCAGGAGGGACGCGGCCCGTCGGCCAGGAAGCGTACCGCCTCCAGCGCGGCATCCACCAATGCGGCCATGTGCGCGAAGTCGATGTGCTCCACCTCGTCCGACGGCTGGTGGTAGTCCTCGTGCATGTTGTAGGAGGACAGCGTGTGCGCCGGGATGCCTTCGACGGCGAACGGCAGGTTGTCGCTCCGGAAGAAGAAGCGCATCTCGGGCCGCGGGTCGGGGACGATGGGCGATCCGGCCTCGGCGAGCTGGTCGCCCATGGTCGTCCGCTCGTACCCGGTCAGCCATCCCCGGCCGAAGCCTCCGGCAAGGGAATCGGGCCGCCCGATCATCTCGATCTGGAAATCCGCCACCGTCTGCTCCAGCGGAGCCAGCTGCTGCTCGATGTACCACCGGGTGCCGAGTAGCCCCTGCTCCTCGGCGGTGCTCAGTAGCACCACGACCGGACGCCTGGGCGGGTTCGCGACCAACGCCCGCGCGATCTCCAGGACGGCCACGGTGCCTGTGCCGTCGTCGTCCGCTCCGTTGTAGATCGAGTCGCCGTCCACGGCCGGTCCGATACCCACGTGATCGTAGTGCGCGCCGACGACCACGTATTCGTCCTGCACCGCCGGATCGGAGCCCGGAATCAACCCGACCACGTTGACCTCGTCCGTCAGCACCCAGTCCTGGGGCAGCGTATCGAAGTCGAGCTCGGGCGAGGGCAGGGCCAGACCTCTGGCGTCGTCGCCGCCCAGGCGGGCGAGCGGGACGGGTTGGAAGTATCCATCCTCGCCGAGGGGCTGGACTCCGTAGCGCTCCAGCTCGGCCGCCAGGAAATCGGCGGCCAGATGCGCGCCCCTGGTTCCCGCCCGGCGGCCCTGCAGCGAATCATCGGCGAGCGTCGACAGGAGGTCCTCGAGTCGAGCCGTCCGGTCGTCCGGGGCGGTCGCTTGGGTCGCGGTGGCGGCTCCCGTCTCGGGGTCCGCGGACGGTCCGTCGGACTCGTCGCCGCACGCGCCCACCGCGAGGACCACGGCGCCCACTCCGAGCAGCGTCCTGGCGAGCGAGCGTGAGGTCCTGGCGAAAGAATGCGGGACCGGAGCTGGGGTATGTGGGCGCTTCAGGCGATCCATCGTCGACTCCTGGAATACGGGAACGGCAGCGGCTGAAGCTTGCGACCCGGTCGAGCGCGCGCCACTCTCCGGCCGCCGCCCACGCCCGCCTGCGCCCATTCTCCCCGTCTCCTCCATGCGCTTCCCGAGACTCTTTCGCCGCGTGCTCGACCCCCTCACCGACCGGATCCCGGTGCCGGTGCTCGGCGGCCCGAACCGTGGTCGCCTCTGGAGTCTCGCGAGCGCCGGCAGCGGATACGGAACCGGGCGACGGGCAGCCGACCAGATCCGTTTTCTCCGCTCGCTCATCCGGCCGGGCGACGTGGTCTGGGACGTGGGGGCACACCATGGCTACGTGACGCTGATGGCCGCCGCGGCCGTGGGAGAGTCCGGGGTCGTGCATGCGTTCGAGCCGGGCGAGCGGAATGCCCGGATGCTCGAGCGGCACCTCCGCTGGAACGGTGCCCGGAACGCGACACCGCACCGGTTGGCGCTGGGCGCGGCCGACGGAGAGGCGGACTTCGGCGGTGGATACACGTCGAAGATGCAGGCTCTCGGACGTGGCGATGAACGGGTGATCGTGCGCCGGGGCGCGTCGCTCGTCGCGGACGGAGACGCGCGCCCGCCCGACGTGATGAAGATCGACGTGGAGGGCGCGGAAGGGGACGTCCTGGCCGGCGCTGCCGAGATCCTCCCGGCGGATGCCCGTCTGGTGATCGCCATGCATTCGCCGGAGGCGGACGCGGCGTGTCGCGAGGTGCTGAGCGAGCTGGGCTTCTCGACCTTTCCCACCGGCGGGCTGGAGCGAGCACGCTCCGGAACGCACGGCTGGCCCGACGATCCCGATCTCGTCGCAGTCGGCCCGGACGGGTTTCTGGCTCCCGAGCTCCAGGCCGCGCTGGGGTCACTCTGATCGATCTGATCGATCGGCGTGCCGGCGCACCCATTGTGTGGACGTGTCGCCCCTTCACCGGGCCCGACGGGTGCATTAGATTACCCGTCTGTTCAGCAACCGGCCGACCGCGTCGTGGAGTGCAGCATGACGGACGTACTTAAAGAAATCGAGAAAGAGCAGCTCCGGGACGAAACCCCTGAGTTTGCACCCGGAGACACCGTCAAGGTGCTCTACCTCGTCCGTGAGGGCGCCAAAGAGCGCATCCAGGCGTTCGAGGGCGTTTGCATCGGCCGCAAAGGCGGCGGTGTGGACGAGACCTTCACCGTCCGTAAGGTGTCGAGCGGCATCGGCGTCGAGCGTATCTTCCCGCTCCACGCGCCCACCGTCAGCGGCATCGAAGTCATGCGCCGTGGCCGTGTGCGTCGCGCCAAGCTCTACTACCTGCGCGGCCGCCGCGGGAAGTCCGCCCGCATCGCGGAGAAGCGCACCACGCGCTGAGCAGGGCCCGGCCGTGTCGCCGGACTCGACGAGGACCCCACGACCCCAGGACCTTCTCGCTTACGAGCGTCGGTTCTGGGGTCGTGGCATGTCGGTGGCGGGCGTCGACGAAGCCGGTCGCGGCCCGCTGGCCGGGCCGGTCGTGGCCGCGGCGGTCATCCTCCCCGAAGGCGTGCTGGTCGAGGGAGCCGATGACTCGAAGCGGTTGTCCGAGAAGACGCGTGAGGAGCTCTTCGACCGCATCTTCGAGATGGCCCGCTGCGTCGGGGTCGGCGCCGCCTCGGTGCGCGAGATCGACCGGCGCAACATCCTGCGCGCTACCACGGTCGCCATGCGGCGGGCGCTCGACCGGCTCGCCGTGGCCCCCGATCACGTGGTCGTCGACGGCCTCCCCGTGAAGCACCTCGGGTGCGAGCACGACGCGGTGGTGAACGGCGACGCACTGGTGCACAGCATCGGATGCGCCTCGATCGTGGCCAAGGTCGTGCGGGACCGACTCATGCGCCGGCTCTCGACGCGATATCCCGGGTACGCGTGGGAGACCAACGTGGGTTACGGAACGCAGGCGCACCGGGACGCGCTCCGCACGCTCGGTCCCACACCTCATCACCGCCTGACGTTCGGCGGATGCCAATTCGAACTCGAGATCTGAGCTCGAGCACGCGCTCTCCAGGAGGGAAACATGCAATCCGAGCACCTGACGAATCTCCATCCGGGGTGGGTCGTGGGCGGCTGGCTCATCGCCGTCTGTATCACCGCGGCCCTCTACCTTGGCGGCATCGGCCTCGGCGTGGTCCAAGCCGAATCGGGCGCGCTTCCCTGGCTCGTGGCGTCGATGGCCGGTGGCTTCTACGTCGGCGGGCTCTTCGTGGGGATGCGCTGGTCCGACGCGCCCATCCTGCACGGGGTCGCCATCAGCCTGGTGAGCATCGTCGTCTGGTACCTGATGAGTCTGGTCGGCGACACCGGGACGTTCGAGCAGGCCGGAATCGTGCTCGGGCTCGTGCTCATTCAGCTCCTGGCCTCCATCCTCGGAGGCCGGATGGGCCGGCGGGTCACCCTCGGCCGCTCATCAGGCTCCTGACATCATGCGCTTCCTCCTCCGCTCGAAGATCCATCAGGCCGTCATCACGGGGGCGAGCGTCGACTACGTCGGCAGCATCGCCATCGACATGGACCTCGTCGAGCGCGCCGGCTTCATGGTGGGCGAGAAGGTCCTGGTGGTGAGCAACACGTCCGGGGCGCGCCTCGAGACCTACATCATCGAGGCCCCGCGCGGCTCCGGGACCATCGAGATGAACGGCGCGGCGGCACACCTCATCCAGCAGGGCGAGGAGATCATCATCATGGGCTTCGAGCTCACCGACGCGCCGGTGGAGCCGAAGCTCGTCCTGGTGGACCGCGAGAACCGGTTCGTCCGGGAGATGTGAGGCGCCGGCCTAGCAGCCCGTGGTAGAAGTCTGGTGGGCCG
>JBBDSM010000020.1:0-1955 GCA_040904945.1 Gemmatimonadota bacterium | reverse complement strand
CTGGCCATGCTGGTGGCCGAGGAGCTCGACGTTCCCTGGAACCGGGTCCGCGTGGAGCAGATGGGCGCCGAGGAGGAGATGGGCCCTCGCCCTTACGCGGGAGGAAGCTGGACGGTGCGTGCATACTGGCTGCCGTTCCGGCGCACCGGAGCCGCAGCACGCCAGGCGTTGGTGGGGGCCGCGGCGGCCCGCTGGGACGTCGATCCCTCCACCCTCGGCACGGAAGAGGGCGAGGTGCTCCACCCCGACGGGCGTCGCCTCACCTACGGCGAATTGGCTCCGGAGGCTCCGGCTGCCCTGGAGCGGCTCGGCGCGGGAGGAGGGCTCGACCCGGAGACCCTCGTCCTCAAGGATCCCGCCGACTTCCGGATCATCGGGACCGAGCGGGCCCACCTGGATACCCCCGACATCGTCAGAGGCCGCCTGCGCTTCGGCTCCGACGTGCGCCTGCCCGGAATGCTTCGGGCCGTCCTCGCCCGCTGCCCCGTTTACGCCGGCCGCGTCCTGGATTGGGACGATTCGGCGTGCCGCAGGGTGCCCGGCTTCCACTCCACCGTGAAGGTGGACTCGGTGGGCGGTGACCCGGCGGCTCCGTATACGGTGGACGCGGTGGCGGTACTGGCCGACTCCACCTGGGCGGCCCTCAAAGCCCGCGAGGTGCTGGAGGTGCGGTGGGACGAGGGCCCCAACATCGGGGAAAGCACGTCCGAACTCCTGGAACGGTCGCGCGACCTGGTGTCCCGGCGCCAGGAGACCTTCCGGGAGGAGGTAGACCCCGAACGGACCTTCGCCACTGCGGACCGCGTGGTGGAAGGCGAGTACTCGGCGCCCCTCCTCAGCCACGTGCCCATGGAGCCCATGAATTGCACGGCGCTCTGGACCGAGGAGGCCGACGGGGCGCACCTGGAGATGTGGGCCCCCACCCAAATGCCGTTGCCGGCCCGAAGTATCGCCTCACAGGTGTCGGGCCTCGAGCCGGAGCGCGTCGAGCTCTACGTGGTACGTGCCGGGGGCGGCTTCGGACGGAGGCTCGGACATGAGTACGTGGTGGAAGCGGTCCCCATCGCTCGTCACGTGCCCGGCACTCCGGTGCAGCTCCTCTACACCCGGGAGGACGAGATCCGCTGGGACCACTTCCGCCCCCTCAACGTCCACCGGCTTCGGGCAGGGCTCGACGCCGGCGGGCGACCGCGAGCCTGGCTGCACCGCCAGGCGGGGACGTCGCGGTACGCCTTCCGTCAGGGGGTGCCGGTGGGGCTATCCGAGTTCCGGGCCGGGACCTGGCCAGCGGCGCTCGTGGGACCCCATCGCCTGGAATACGCTCTGGCCGAGTCCAACCTGCGCCGGGGCCCGCTGCGGGCTCCGGGGCTCAACACCTTCGCCTGGGCCGTGGAGTGCTTCCTGGACGAAGTGGCCGACGCCGCGGGCCGGGACCCGGTGGAGCTCCGTCTGGACCTTCTGGGCGAAGACCGAGACCTACCGTTCGACGAGGACGACGACTTCTCAACGGGGAGGATGGCCGGCGTGCTTCGGCGCGCCGCCGACGAGGCCGGCTGGGGACGCGAGCTTCCTGCCAACCGGGGGATGGGGATCGCGGCGGCGTTCACCTTCGGGTCGTACGTAGCTCACGTGGCCGAGGTCTCGGTGGACCGGGAGCGCGGCGAGATCCGCGTGCACCGCGTGGTGTCCGCCATCGACTGCGGCCGGGTGGTGAACCCGAACGGTGTGCGACAGCAGATGGAAGGCGGCGTCCTGGACGGCACGGGCGCGGCGCTCTACGGTGAGATCACGGTGGAGGGCGGACGGGTTCAGCAGTCGAATTTCAACGACTTCCGGCTCCTGCGCCTTCGGGAAGCGCCGGAGGTGGAGGTCCACTGGATCGAGAGCGACGGGCATCCCAGCGGGGTCGGAGAGCCCCCCTACCCTCCCATGCCGCCGGCGCTGGGAAACGCCGT
>JBBDSM010000019.1:1431-11959 GCA_040904945.1 Gemmatimonadota bacterium | reverse complement strand
GCCGGCCACCCAAGCGCGTTGAACGGGTTCGTGTAGCGCGTGGACGCGGCGACCCCGAGGAGCGGGGCGACGTCCGGCTGGCTCGGCGTGCTCAGCACGTCGCACCGTTCCCAAAGCCTCGACCAGCGCTCCCTCAGCCGGGCCCGGACCCGCTGCGCCCGGAGCATGTCGTCGAACCCGTAGGCGAAGGCGCCCACGAGACGACCTCTGCAGAACCGGCCGTACTGGTCGTAGTGCTGCCGGAGCGAGCGCGCATGGTAGGCGGCCGCCTCCACGGCGAGGGTCAGCGAGGCGACCCGCCAGAGGACGTGCATGTCCGACAGATCCACGTCGACCAGCGTGGCGCCGCGCTCACGAAGCCGCTCGTTCGATTCGCGCCAGGCGGCCAAGGCGGCGCCCGATCCGAGCTCGTGACCGGATCCGTCGGTGCCCATCACGCCGACCCGAACGCCCGAGAGATCCGCCTCTTCCCCCGACGCCGCGCCCCGAACACCGCTGGGCGTCCGGTAGTCGCTCCCGGCCCGGGTGCGGCCATCGCGCGGGTCATGCCCTGCCAACACCTCGAGAACCAAGCTCGCGTCCTCGACCGAGCGGGTCAGCGGGCCGACGTGATCCAGAGACCAGGAAAGCGGAACGCACCCCGCAAGACTGGCGCGCCCGAAGGTAGGCTTGTGCCCCACCACGCCGCAGAGCGCCGCGGGAATGCGGACCGACCCACCCGTATCCGTTCCGAGCGCGGCATACACGCATCCCGTGGCGACAGCAGCGGTCGAGCCGCTGCTCGAGCCGCCCGCGTCGTGCTCCGGATTCACCGGGTTCCGCGTCGAGCCGTAGTGCGGGTTCGTGGAGCCCGGCCAGTAGGCGAACTCCGAGAGTCGAGTCTTCCCCACGATGATGGCGCCGGCCGCCTGGAGCCGCTCGACCGCGGCCGCGTCGGTATCGGCCGCTCCCTCCTGGGGGATCGTCGAGCCGGCCGTCGTCACCGTGCCCTTCATGCGGAAGAGATCCTTCACGGCCACGGGCACGCCGTGCAGCGGGCCGAGGTAGCGGCCCTGGCGGATCTCTTCTTCGGCCCGCCTGGCCGCGTCCAGGGCACGATCGGCCAGCACCAACTGGAATAGATTCAGCTCGGCGTCGCGTGTGGCCACCCGGGCGAGCGCCCGCTCGGCAAGCTCCACCGGAGAGAGTTCCCCGCGACGAAGGAGTTGGGCGACTTCGGCCAGACGTTCCGGAATGCCATCACCGTCCGGGGGCGCCTGGCGGGCAGGCTCAGCTGCGGCTCCATCAGCCGGACTCGCGGACCCGGCGCGGCCGCCAGGGGTGCCCGACGTGGGCACGTCCGTCGACCCGTCCACGCCGCCGCCTGAGTCTCCCTCCGGGGCCCACAGCGACAGGAAGTCGGGCAACCCGGACATCTCGGCCGCGGCGAGGATCTCCCTGGCCTCGGCCACCCGCTCGACGTAGCCGTCGGCCTCGATGCGCTCCAGATCCTCGTCGGTCGCGGGGATGCCGGCCACGCGCAGATTCGCGCGCAGCCGGTCCATCACCAGCGCTTCGTGCTCCATCAGTCCATTCCAAGCCCCAGGGTCGCCATCCCTCCGCCAGCCTTCCACGCGTCATAGCGCATGCGGAGGGTCGCCACCGGGCTCGGGCTCTCGCTCGCCAGCGTGTTTTCGTCATCCACATCGATGAACAGGGTGTAGTCGCCGTCCGAGTGTCCGTCGCCGACCGCGTCCTCGGGCTTGGCCGCCGCGATGTAGGCCACGTGCGCCGTGCGGTGCGTGCACCCGATCTCGGTCTCGGGGACCGGATCGGTGCGGCACGAGCAGCGGGAGTCACCGCCGTTGTAGTCGGCGGCTTCCATGGCGGCCATCACGCGGTCTGTCACGGTCCCCTCGGCCAGGAGGAAGGCGTCGACGGCCGCGGTCACGACCCGCTCCGACTCCAGGATGTTGCCCTGCACCGCGAAGTAGATCCCCTCGTCCCGGACCTCGCTCTGCACCGCGAGCGCGGCGTAGCCGTTCCCGGTACCCGAGAAGCCGGCCATGCGGCCCGTCAGATCGACCATCCCGAACTGACGCCGCTGGATGTCCGGATCCTCTTTGAGCATCGCCAGGATGTCGTCTGGATCGGTGCCGTTCTGGAGCTCGCGGAAGAGCAGCATCTGGTTCTCGCGGGACGAGTCCACGCCGGCCTGCGCGGCCGCGATCCCGACGCCCGGAACCACCACCGCCTGGATGCTCATGAGGCCGCCGCGCGTGCGCAGCCCCTCGGCGCTGACGCAGGTGGCCGACGCGATGACGACCACGCCCGTCCGCGAGTCCACGGCGATGATGGACCAGGTCGCCGAGGCGGCGCTCGGCAGCACGGTGAGGGCGAGAAGGGCGCACAGCGCGCCGGCCAGGGTCGTCCGGAGTGAGCGGGTGAAGCTCATGGCACAGCTCTCCTGAAGATCGGGTTCACGTTCCTTGGCGCTCCGTCGAAGCGGGGCACAGTATAGTGTGGCCGACCACGGCGCGCTCGCCACCGCGCGTCGGCGCCCTCGCGGGATCCCGGCCGGACCGGGAGGGGAGGTGGGCACCGGCCCGGGGCTGAGACCCCGCCCTGGGCTTGGACCCCACCCGAGCCTGAGACTCCACCCGAGCCTGGTCCCGCCCCCAGTTGCGCACCGCATCGGAACGATCGAGGATCCATGCATGACGCACTCGGCCAGCCACGCTCCTGCCTCGCGCCCTACCGTGAACCGGGGCCATGTCGTCGGCGTGCGCGGGAGTGTCGTGGACGTGCGATTCAGGGACCGGCTGCCGGAGCTCTACCATCTCCTCCGGGCGGGCGACGACGACGAGATCGCCATCGAGGTCCTCAGCCAGCGCAGCGACGAGGTGGTGCGGGGCATCGCGCTGACCTCCACGCGGGGCCTCGGCCGCGGATCGTCCGTCATCGACACGGGCAACACCCTTCAGGTTCCCGTGGGCCGGGAGCTCCTCGGACGCGCGGTGAACGTGTTCGGCGCGCCCATCGACGAGCTGGGCGACCTGGAGCTTCCGGAGCGGCGCTCCATCCACCAGCCGTCGGTCCCCCTGTCGGAGTTGGGCTCCAGCTCCCAGGTGCTGGAGACGGGCATCAAGGCCATCGACCTCCTCTCGCCCCTGGAGCGGGGCGGCAAGGTCGGCCTCTTCGGGGGCGCCGGCGTGGGGAAGACCGTCCTCATCATGGAGCTCATCCACAACATGGTGGCCCGGCACCGTGGCATGAGCCTCTTCTGCGGCATCGGCGAGCGGAACCGCGAGGCGGAGGAACTCTACCGTGAGCTCCAGGACGCCGGTGTGCTTGACGACACCGTCCTCGTGTTCGGCCAGATGGACGAGTCGCCCGGCGCACGCTTCCGGGTGGGCCACACGGGGCTCACCGTGGCGGAGTACTTCCGCGACCAGGAACATCAGGACGTCCTCCTCCTCATCGACAACATCTTCCGTTTCGTGCAGGCCGGTCAGGAGGTCTCGGGCCTCATGGGCCAGCTCCCTTCGCGCCTTGGGTACCAGCCCACCCTCGCCTCCGAGCTCGCCGAGCTCCAGGAGCGCATCGCCAGCACCCGGACCGCAGCCATCACGTCGGTGCAGGCCGTGTACGTCCCCGCCGACGACTTCACCGACCCGGCCATCACCCACACCTTCGCCCACCTCACGGCCAACGTCGTGCTCTCCCGGGACCGGGCGGCTCAGGGCTTCTACCCCGCCATCGATCCCCTGGAGTCGATGTCCAAGATGCTCACGCCGCGCATCGTCGGTGAGCGTCACTACCGCATCGCCCGAAACGTGCGCGAGACCCTGGCCCATTACGACGACCTCAAGGACATCATCGCCATGCTCGGCCAGGAGGAGCTCTCCACCGAGGACCAGGCGGTAGTGAATCGGGCCCGGAGGCTCGAGCGCTTCCTCACCCAGCCCTTCGAGGTGACGAAGCAGTTCACCGGCAATGAAGGCCGCATGGTCCCCCTGGACGACACGCTGGACGGTTGCGAGCGGATCCTCGCCGACGAGTTCTCGGACACGCCGGAGCGGGCGCTGTACATGATCGGAGGGGTCGACGAGGTGGCCGCGGCGCGCGAGGAGGAGGATCACGAGGCGGAAGGAGACCACGACGCCCGAGAGGACGGCCGCGAGACGCAGGAGGGCGACGGGTGAAGATCGAGATCCTGCTGCCGTCCCGGATTCTGACCAGTGACGACGTCTCGAAGGTGGTGGCCGAAGGGCTCGAAGGATCCTTCGGCATCCTGGAGCACCATGTCGACTACGTGAGCCCCCTGGTCCCCGGCATCCTTACCTATCGGCGCAGCGCCGACGACTCGGAAAGGATCTTCGCCGTGGACGAGGGTACCCTGGTGAAGGTCGGCCCCGAGGTGCTGGTCTCGGTGCGGGACGCCGTGGAGGGAGACGATCTGCGCACCCTGCGCGAGACCGTCGAGCGACGCTTCCGGAGCCTGGACGAGCGGGAACGACAGGCGCGCTCGGCCCTCGCCACCCTGGAGACCCGCTTCATCCGACGCTTCATCGAGCAGGTTCGTGAGCTCCGTGGCTGAGCGCGACGAAGGGCGCCCGCCGGAGGACGATCCGACCCGCCGCCGCGCCTACGAGGACGAGCTGGCGCGAAAGGCGTCGCGGAAGCTCCGGGCCCGGGACGAGGGGGACCGGGGGATCTGGTTCGGGTTGGGCATGATGGGTGTCGTAGGCTGGTCCGTGGCCATCCCCACGGTGCTGGGTATCGCGGTGGGCGTATGGCTCGACGCGCGCACCGAAGCCGGGGGTGATATCTCGTGGACCCTCACGGGGCTGGTAGTCGGCGTCTTCATGGGATGCCTGAATGCCTGGTTCTGGATCAACCGGGAGCTGGAGGACGGCCGGTGACGCCCGTGGTGCTGGGGCTGGCCGGAGGTCTCGCCGTGGGATTCGTGTACTTCGGCGCCCTCTGGGTCACGGTGCGACGGATTCCCGACGCGAGGCACCCGGGCAGCTTGCTGCTGGCGAGCTACGCCGCCCGGCTGGCGCTGGCCGCCGCCGGATTCTACGGCATCCTTCGCCTGGGCGAGCTCCCTGCGCTCCTGGCGGCCCTGCTGGGCTTCCTGGCCATGCGCTACGTGCTCATGCGGCGTGTCCGCGGCGGACTGGAGTCGGATCCCCGCCGGGAGGAGGCCTCATGAACCTCACCCCGGACCAGATCGTCTACTGGCAGTGGGGCTTCGTCACCGTCAACGCCACCCTGGTCTTCACGTGGCTCACCATGCTGGTCATGGTGGCCGGGTCCTGGCTCGTCACCCGAGCCCTTGGCACGGGTCCCGAGATCGGCCGTGGCCAGGCGATGCTGGAGATCGTCGTCCTGCAGATCCGCAAGCAGATCGACGACGCCGTCCCGGAGGATCCGGAGCGGTACGTGCCCTTCGTCGGCACCCTGTTCCTGTTCATCGCCGTCTCGACGCTCCTCGGCGCCATCCCCGGAGTCCAGGTCGTGGCGGCGTCCCTGTCCACCGCCGCGGCGCTGGCGACCTGCGTATTTGTTGCGGTCCCCTTGTTCGGCATCGCCCACGAAGGCGTGGGGAGATACCTGAGACGCTATATCCAGCCCAGCTTTTTCATGGTGCCCTTCCACGTCATCGGCGAGCTGTCACGCACCCTCGCACTGGCCGTGCGACTCTTCGGCAACCTCATGAGCGGGAAGGTCATCGTCGCCATCCTCCTCACCGTGGCGCCGTTCATCTTTCCGGCCATCCTCGAAGCCTTCGGGCTGCTCATCGGGATGATCCAGGCGTACGTCTTCGCCATCCTCGCCCTCGTCTACATCGCCTCGGGCGCCCGCACGGCGCGGCCGGAGGGAGACGACGACGCAGACGGGAGCGGAGTGCGCGCGTCCGCGACGCCGAGCTGAGCCCGACCCCAACCCACCGTCCATACCAAGGAGAACACATGGAAAGCATGGAGCTCATCGCCGCCGTCTCCATCGCCATCGCGGGGCTCACCATCGCCATCGGGAGCATCGGTCCCGCCCTGGGTGAAGCCCGAGCCCTGGCTCAAGCCCTGGACTCCATCGCCCAGCAGCCGGACATGGCGAACACCATCACCCGCACCCTCTTCGTCGGCATGGCCATGGTGGAGTCCACGGCCATCTACTGCCTGGTGGTGTCCCTTATCCTGATCTTCGCCAACCCGTTCTGGACCCAGGTGATCCAGGCAGGAGGCTGATCCATGGGGATCGACTGGTTCACGTTCGTCGCGCAGATCCTCAACTTCGTCATCCTCCTCTTTCTCCTGAAGCGCTTCCTGTACCGCCCGGTCCTGGACGCCATCGCCCAGCGGGAGCAGGGGATCCGCGAGCAGCTCGACGACGCCCGACGGAAGGAGGAGAAGGCCGAGGCGGAGGGAGAGGCCCTGCGCGAGGAGCGAGCCGAGCTCGAGTCCAGACGCGACCAACTGGTGGAAGAGGCGGAGCGGGAGGCCGCCGAGCGCCGCCAGGAGCTCGGCGAGGAAGCTCGCGCGCACGCGGACCGGGTGAAGCAGGACTGGAGGGAATCCCTGCGGCGCCAGCAGGACAGCTTCCTCCAGGAGCTGAGGCGCCGCCTGGGGGAAGAGACGCTGCATGTGGCCGCACAGGCGCTCCGGGACCTGGCCGACGCGGAGCTGGAAGACCGGGTCATCCGAGTGTTTCTGAAAAGAATGGCGGACATGGAGGAAGAGGCCCGGGACGAGTTCCTGGCCGCCATCGAGGAGGCCTCCGGGCGGGTGGGGATCCGAACCGCGTTCCCCGTCCCCTCCGAGCGCCGCGCCGAGCTCGAGGACGCGGTACGGGCGTGGGCGGGATCGGATGTGGAGGTCCACTTCGAGGAGGACCCCGAGCTCTCCCTGGGCATCGAGATGCGGGCCGGTGACCGCAAGGTGGGGTGGAGCGTGGGCAGCTATCTCGACGGCCTGGAAACCCTGGCGAGCCGCCTTCTGGAAGCCGAGGGGCGATGACGGAGATCACTCGGGACACCTCGCTGGCGGACGATCCGCCGGACCTGCGGGCCGAGGTCGAGCGTGTGGCGCGGGGGCTCGCCCGCGCCCGCGAGGACCACGGCCCGGAGCTCGATGTCCGGGAGGTCGGCGTGGTGGTTTCCGTGGCCAAGGGTACCGCGCGGGTGGACGGCCTCTCGAGCATCACCACCGATGAGGTCGTCCGCATCCAGGGCGGAGTCATGGGGATCGCCTTCAACCTCGATCCCGACGAGGTGGGCCTCATCCTGCTGGGCGACGAGGAGAAGGTCGAGGCGGGCGCCGAGGCGCGAGGCACGGGCCGCCCCCTCCGCGTCCCCACGGGGGACGACCTCCTGGGCCGGGTGGTGACCCCCCTGGGTCGCCCCCTCGACGGAGGACCGGAGCCCCAGGCCTCGCGCTGGCGCGACGCGGAGGCGCCCGCACCGGCCATCATGAAGCGTGGGCCGGTGCGCGTCCCCCTGCAGACGGGCATCAAGGTCGTGGACGCCCTCGTTCCCATCGGGCGCGGCCAGCGGGAGCTCATCCTCGGTGACCGTCAAACGGGCAAGACGGCCATCGCCACCGACACCATCATCAACCAACGCGACACGGACGTCGTGTGCGTCTACTGCGCCATCGGGCAGCGTGGGGCCTCGGTGGCACGCGTGGTGGACGAGTTGAAGGCCCAGGACGCCCTCGCCCACACCGTGGTGGTGGTGGCCTCCGGCGAGGATCCTCCGGGGCTCCAGTTCATGGCCCCCTACGCCGCCACGGCCATGGCCGAGCACTTCATGGAGGAGGGCCGGGACGTGCTCGTGGTGTACGACGACCTCACCAAGCACGCCCGGGCCTACCGCGAGCTCTCCCTCCTCCTCCGGCGTCCGCCCGGTCGTGAGGGGTATCCAGGGGACATCTTCTACGTGCACGCCCGCCTCCTGGAGCGGTCGACACGCCTCCGGGACGAATACGGCGGCGGCTCCCTCACCGCCCTCCCCGTGGTGGAGACCCAGGCGGGCAATCTGTCCGCCTACATCCCCACCAACCTGGTCTCCATCACCGACGGTCAGATCTACGTCTCCCCCGGCCTCTTCCAGAAGGGCGTGCTGCCCGCCGTCGACGTGGGACGCTCCGTCTCGAGGGTGGGGGGGAACGCGCAGCTCGCCGCCTACCGGGCCGTGGTGCGGGACCTGAAGCTCGCCTACGCCCAGTTCGAGGAGCTCGAGGTGTTCTCGCGGTTCGCGGCCCAGCTCGACGAGGATACCCGCCAGAGCCTCGAGCGGGGACGCCGGGTGCGGGAGGTCCTCAAGCAGAAGGAGAACGCCGCCCTGGACGTGGCCCAGCAGATCTCCGTGCTCCTGGCCGCCACGGAAGGGCTGTTCGACGAGGTCCGTCTGGAAGACATGGAGGAGGCTCAGGAACGCGTCCTGGAGCGGGTTCAGCAGCGGCTCCCCGAGGTCCGGCGCCGTATCCTCGACGGGGAGAAGCTCTCCGACGACGACCGCGCGGCCCTGACCCGCGAGGCCGGCGAGGCACTGCGGAGCGGAACGTGACGGAATGCTGACCATCGACCAGGTGGGCCGGCAGCTCCAGAGCGCCCGGGACCTCCACTCCATCAGCCGCGCCATGAAGGCCCTCTCGGCCGTGCGCATCCGGCACAGCCGACGAGCGGTGGAATCCCTCGAGAGGTACGGGCGGACGGTGGACCTGGCCCTCCAGGTGGCCCTTACCCACCGCCCCCGCGGGGTCCGCCTCACCGACGAGGACGTGGGCTCCCGGGCCGGAGCGGTGGTGTTCGGCTCGGACATGGGGCTGGCGGGACGCTTCAACATCCGGATCACCGAGTATGCCCTGAAGCACCTCGACGAGCTCCATCCCGAGGCCGACGACCGTTTCGTGCTGGCCGTAGGCTCCAGGGTCGAGGGGGCGCTGAAGGGGGCGGGAGCACGTGTCTCCGGCACCTTCGCGGCGCCCGACTCCATCGAGGCCGTCGTCCAGACGGTCCAGGAGCTCCTCCCTGCCATCGAGGAGCTGCGAGCCCGCCGCAGGGTGGAGCGTCTCTATCTCTTCTACAACCACTACCACTCCGGGGCGACGTACCGCCCGCACATGATCCATCTCCTCCCCCTCAACGAGGAATGGCTGTCCGGTCTGGAAAAGCGTCCCTGGCCCACACCCGTGCTCGCCGGCTTCCGTGTCTCCTGGGAGCGTCTCTTCTCCGAGCTCGTGCGGGAGCACCTCTTCATCTCCCTCTTCGCCGCCGCCGCCCGGTCTCAGGCCGCCGAGAACGCCAGCCGCCTCGCGTCCATGGAGGCCGCCGAGCGGCGCATCGAGGAGCGCATCGACGAGCTCCGTGGCCGCTTCAACCAGCAGCGGCAACAGAAGATCACCGAGGAGCTCCTGGATCTCGTGACGGGATTCCTCGCGTCGGAGGAGGAAGAAGAAGAGTCGGACGAGGAGGAGTCCCTCGAAGCAGGAAGCCGGACCCGCTCCGAGACCTCGGGGTAGCTCGGGCTTCGCGACCCGGGATCCCCTCGCCCGGCCCGCGCTCACCCCCCCGCCCCCCGCCCCTCCGAATCGCGCATGGCCCTTCTGAAGCTCGGCATCGTCGACCAGTCTCCCGTGCCCAACGGGAGCGACGCCCGCCACGCCGTCGCGTCCACCCTCGAGCTCGCACGCCTGGCCGACCGCCTCGGCTACTCCCGCTACTGGCTGGCCGAGCACCACAGTACCAACTCCTTCGCGGGATCGGCGCCCGAGGTGCTGATCCCCCGGGTGGCGTCGGTCACCGAGCGTATCCGCGTCGGCTCCGGGGGCGTCATGCTGCCCCACTATTCGCCGTACAAGGTCGCCGAGCAGTTCCGCATGCTGCAGACGCTCTTTCCCGGTCGCATCGACCTGGGGCTCGGGCGCGCGCCGGCCGGGACGGGAAAGGCCGCCGCCGCGCTGCGCTACGGCCGGGAGGCGATCCCCGTGGAGCGCTTCCCCGAGCAGCTCCAGCACCTCGCCGGATGGCTGGGTGAGACCCTGGAGGACGGTCCGTTCGCCAGGGTGCGGGCGACCCCGCGCGGCAAGGACGTTCCGGAGCTCTGGATGCTCGCGTCGAGCGGCACGACCGTCGACGTGGCGGCCCGCCTCGGCGTGGGGTATTCGTTCGCGCAATTCATCAGCGGGGTGGACGGGAGCGCGGCGGTGCGGGCGTATCAGCAACGGTTCCAACCGAACGACCGCCTGTCCGCACCCGCGGCCAACGTGGGCATCGGCGTCCTCTGCGCCGAGACGCGGGAAGAGGCCGAGTGGCTCTCGCTCAGCCTCCACCTCTGGCGCATGCGCATCATGCGGGGGATGGACCGCGGCATCCCCTCGCCCGAGCAGGCCAAGGAGGAGTTCGAGCAGTGGGGCGTGCCGATCTCCGAGCTACTGGCCGACGACAGCAGAGTGGTCATCGGCGACCCCGGGCAGGTGCGGGACGCGCTCCTCGCCCTCGCCGAGCGGTACGGCGTGGACGAGCTCATGACCGTCACGGTCAC
>JBBDSM010000019.1:0-1331 GCA_040904945.1 Gemmatimonadota bacterium | reverse complement strand
TTCCACACCGAGTCGTACGCGCTCATCGAGGAGAACGAGTTCAGGGCGGCGCGCTCGGCGCCGTTGTCCACGTTCTCCATCGACGTCGACCGGGCATCGTACTCGAACGTGCGCCGCTTCGTGCGTCAGGGCGTGCGACCGCCCATCGACGCAGTACGCATCGAGGAGCTCGTCAACTACTTTCCCTACGAGGATCCGGGACCCATCGACGGACACCCCCTGCGGATCAGCTCGGAGGTCGCTCCGGCGCCCTGGCAGCCGCTTCATCACCTGATGCGCATCGGCCTGAAGGCGCGCGACATCGACCTCGAGAGCGCGCCGGCGAACAACCTCGTCTTCCTGCTCGACGTGTCCGGCTCGATGAACTCCCCGGACAAGCTCCCGTTACTGAAGACCGCGTTCCGTATGCTGGTCGAAGAGCTCCGACCTCAGGACCGGGTGGCGATCGTGGTCTACGCGGGAGCCGCGGGACTCGTGCTACCGTCGACGCCGGGCAGCCAGAAGGGCGTCATCCTCGACGCCCTCGAGTCCCTCGAGGCGGGTGGCTCGACCGCAGGCGGGGCCGGCATCAAGCTCGCCTACGCGGTCGCCAACGAGCACTTCATCGAAGAGGGCAACAACCGCGTCATCCTCGCGACGGACGGCGACTTCAACATCGGGGCGTCCAGCGACGCGGAGATGGTCCGCCTCATCGAGGAGAAGCGCGAGGGCGGGACCTTCCTGACGGTGCTCGGATTCGGGACCGGAAATCTGAAGGACTCGAAGATGGAGCAGATCGCCGACCACGGGAACGGCAGCTACGCCTACATCGACAGCGCCCTGGAAGCCCGTAAAGTGCTCGTGGGCGAGATGGGCGGGACGCTGGTGACGGTCGCGCAGGACGTGAAGATCCAGGTGGAGTTCAACCCCGCCCGGGTCGCGGCGTACCGACTCATCGGATACGAGAACCGGCTCCTGGCGAACGAGGACTTCGACGACGACACGAAGGACGCGGGCGAGATCGGCGCCGGCCACTCCGTCACGGCGCTCTACGAGATCATCCCGGTCGGCGTGGAAAGTCCCGCGCAGGTGCGTGAGCAGGGCGACCTGAGGTATCAGCAGGTGCCGGACTCGGGTCCGCGCGCGGACACGAACGAGCTGCTGTTCGTGAAGCTCCGCTATCAGGAGCCGGGGGGCTCCGAAAGCCGCCTGCTCACCCATCCTGTGACCTACATCGTCGAGCGCCCGTCCACGGACTTCCGCTTCTCGGCCGCGGTCGCCGCGTGGGGGATGCTGCTCCGCGAATCCGAGCACTGCGCCGACTTCGGGCTGAGCGACGTGCTGACGTTGGC
>JBBDSM010000018.1:8569-12169 GCA_040904945.1 Gemmatimonadota bacterium | reverse complement strand
CTTCGGGCACGAGGGGGTTGCGGCACCGGACTGCGTCATAGCTCCTCCCCGATGTCAGTACATCGCATTCGTCGCTCTTCCTTGTCCGGTATCCGCAAGACCCTCGTGCGCGGCCCACCCCACTTCTTCAACACCCTTCTAGAGCCCCTTTGGACTCTCGGGATCCCGGTCGGAGCGTTATCGTTAAGCCGATTGCGGCGCTACCGGGGAGCTCCGGCGCGTCGCCGTGGTGGACACCAGTCCACTCGAGTCCGCTCGTCCAGTCGCCCGTTCGTCGTTCGGAGTTTCATGAAGACCGCCCAGATCAGAAGCCGATTCCTCGACTACTTCAGGGATCGGGGGCACGCCGTCCGCCCCAGCTCGCCGCTGGTGCCAGCGGACGACCCGACCCTCTTGTTCACCAACGCAGGTATGGTGCAGTTCAAGCGTGTCTTCCTGGGTCAGCACGACCCGGGCTTCACGCGCGCGGTCACGGCTCAGAAGTGCGTCCGCGCGGGGGGGAAGCACAACGATCTCGAGGAAGTGGGCCGGACCACCCGGCACCACACCTTCTTCGAGATGCTCGGGAACTTCTCGTTCGGTGACTACTTCAAGCGCGACGCCATCCGCTACGCCTGGGAGCTGATGACGGAGGTCTACGGTCTCGACCCCGAGCGCTTCTACGCCACGGTCCACCACACCGACGACGAAGCGGCCGATCTGTGGCTGAACGAGATCGGGCTGCCGGCGGAGCGGGTCTTCCGTCTCGGCGACAAGGACAACTTCTGGCAGATGGCCGACACGGGCCCCTGTGGCCCTTGCTCCGAGCTCCACTACGACCTGCGGGAGACCCGTACTCCGGTCACCACGACGGAAGCGTTCGTGGAGTTGAACGAGGCCGGCACGATCATCGAGCTGTGGAACCTCGTGTTCATGCAGTTCGACCGCGACGAAAGCGGGGAGCTGCATCCGTTGCCGGCTCCGTGCGTCGATACCGGCGCCGGGCTCGAGCGGATTGCGGCCGTCCTGCAGGGCGCCGACTCGAACTACCACGCGGACGGTTTCGCGCCGCTGCTCGAGCGGGTGGCTGAGCTGGTTGGCCGTCCCTACGACCGTGACTCCGAGGAAGGCGTCAGCTACCGGGTGCTCGCGGACCACGCACGCGCCGTTGCGTTCCTGCTGGCGGACGGAGTCTTTCCGTCGAGCGAGGGACGCGGCTACGTGCTGCGTCGTATCTTGCGGCGCGCCGTCCGCCATGCCTGGCTGCTCGGACGCCGGGAGGCGACGCTCGTCGACGTTGTGGACGCCGTGATCGAGAGCATGGGCGACGTCTATCCGGAGTTGGTCGAGCGGCGCGATCACCTGCTACGGAGCACCAAAGCCGAGGAAGAGCGCTTTCTCCAGACGATCGAAGGGGGCATGGAGCGCTTCGCCGAGCTGGCGTCGGGCGACGGCGGCACCATCGCCGGCGACGAGGCGTTCAAGCTCTACGACACGTTCGGCTTCCCCCTCGACCTGACCGAGTTGATGGCCGAGGAGCGCGGCTACGATGTGGACGTGTCCGGCTTCGAGCGCGCCCTCGAGGCGCAGCGCGCCAGGTCCCGCGCCGACCGGGCGAGCTCGGGTGTCGCGATGGATGACGAGGACACGAGGGATTGGACCGTGCTGGCCGACGAGACGCAGCGCTTCGTTGGCTACGAGCGGCTGCGGGCTGAGACGCGCGTGCTGGCCTACCGACTCGGCGACGAATCCACCGGCGTCGTCCTGGAGGAGAACCCGTTCTACCTCGAGAGCGGTGGTCAGATCTCGGACGGTGGTACGGTCTCGGGTGACGGCTGGTCCCTCGAGGTCGAGAGGGTGGCGCGAGCCGGCGAGTGGACGGCCTTGTTCGGTACGCTCACGGGGAGCTTCCCGGAGGGCTCTGCCCGGGTCGATGCGATCGCGACCGTTCCCGAAGACGTCCGACACGACACCGTGCGTAACCACACGGCGACGCACTTGCTCCATGCGGCGCTTCGGGAGGTTCTCGGGGAGCACGTCGTACAGCGGGGCTCTCTGGTGGCCCCGGACCGCCTCCGCTTCGACTTCGCCCACACGGCGCCCATGACGGCCGACGAGCGCCGACGGGTCGAGGACATCGTCAATCGACGAATCTGGGAGGACCATCCGGTCGAGATCGGCGAGCGGTCCTACCGCGAGGCCGTCGCGTCCGGAGCCATGGCGTTGTTCGGTGAGAAGTACGGTGACGAGGTCCGGGTCGTCGACATCCCGGGCGTGAGCATGGAGCTGTGTGGAGGGACGCACGCCCGGCACACGGGAGAGATCGGTCTCTTCCGCATCGTGAGCGAGTCGGGCGTCGCTGCGGGCGTGCGGCGCGTCGAAGCGCTGACCGGACCGGGGGCTTTTCGATACTTGACCGACCGGGAGCGGGCGCTCGAGGAGGCTGCGGACGTTCTGCGTACGAAGCCGGAAAACCTGACGCAGCGCGCCGAGCGCCTCCTGGCCGAGAAGGCGGAGCTCGAATCGCTGCTCGCAGAGCTGCGGTCCGGCGGCGGTGCCGGCGAACGCGAGGTCGTGGCCGAGTCGTACGACCTGGGTGGTGGTGCTTCGGCCCGCTACCGGGCGATCCGGCTCAAGGCGCGCGACGCCGACGACGCGCGCAGTTGGGGCGACGCGTTCCTCTCGTCGGGTGAGAGCGGCGTCGCGGTGGTGGCGGCGGAGCTTCCCGAGGACAAACAGGCGCTCTTCGCGTTCGTCACTGACGACTTGATCGCCAAGGGTGTGCGAGCCGACGCCGTCGTGCGTGATGTCGCCGCGGTGGTCGGAGGGAAGGGAGGTGGTCGGCCGCACCTGGCTCAGGCCGGGGTCGGTGATCCCGAGCGCCTCGACGAGGCCCTGGCCCTCGGGGCAGAGAAGGTGCGGGAGCGCCTTCTGGGCAGCGCGGTGGAATGAGCGGGCGGCTGCAGGACTGGCTCGCCGAACGGAGACCGTCGTCGTCGGTACCGCTGGCGCGGTGGACGTCACGCGCGCCGGTGGACGCGGACATGCCTCCGGTCGGGTCGCTCACCACCCTCGGACGGCAGGCCCTCGAGACTGCTTTGGCGCGTCCGGGGCGGGTGCGGGAGAGCGCCTTCGAACTGCTGGGCGCCGACGCGCTGATCACCTACGCCTGCGAGGCGGCCCTCGAAGCGGATGATCCGGACGCGTCGCTGACGTGGATCCTCCGGAGTACGAGCGCGCGGTGAACGATCGGGACCCCACCTCGTTGATCGATGTGCACAACCACCTCGTCCCCGGGGTCGATGACGGCGCGCAGGACGTGCCTACCGTGCTGGCCGCGGTCGAGCGCATGGCTCGGGCCGGAATCCGGAGGATCGTCACGACTCCGCACATCCGCGCGGGTCTGACGCTGGACCCCCCGGCCCTCGGCTACCGGTTGGACGAGGTCGAGCGGGCGTGGGAGCGGGCGGCCGACGCGGTGGGGTCGGACTTCCCGGAGATCGAGTTCAGGCTCGGTCACGAGGTGATGCTCGACGTGCCGGACCCGGACTTCTCGGACCGCCGCATCCGCATGGCCGGCACTGATTTCGTACTGGTGGAATGGCCCCGCATGCAGATCCC
>JBBDSM010000018.1:0-8469 GCA_040904945.1 Gemmatimonadota bacterium | reverse complement strand
ACCCGCTCGCGGTCGAGCCGCTGCCCGAGGAGCGCGGCTTCTGGGCGCGCATCAAGGAGCTCGTGCAGTGAGCGGCCTGCCGTCGCCGGACGCGGTCGTCCGTGCCGCCCTCGTGGACCACGCCGAGCTCGCCCGCAGGGTCGCGGACGAGATGGGCGACGAGATCGTCTCGCTCGTCGACCTGTCCCTCCAGGCACTTCGAGCGGGTGGAAAGCTCCTCTTCGGCGGCAACGGCGGGTCCGCCGCGGACGCCCAGCACCTCGCCGCCGAGTACGTCGTCCGTTTCGCTCGGGAGCGGCCGCCGTTGGCCGCGATGGCCCTCACCACGGACACGTCGATTCTGACCGCTGCGGGCAACGACTACGGCTTCGACGCCGTGTTCGAGCGTCAGGTGCGGGCCCTCGCCCGTCCTTCCGACCTCCTGGTCCTGCATTCGACGAGCGGGGAGTCCGAGAACCTCATCCGGGCCGCGCGGGCGGCCCGCGACGTGGGGACCCGGACCTGTGCCCTGCTCGCGAAGGGAGGGGGGCGGCTGCGCTCAGAGGTCGATCTCGCGCTCGTCGTGCCCACCGACTCCACGGCGCGGGCGCAGGAGATGCACCTCACGATCGGCCACATCGTGTGCGATCTGGTCGAGTCGGCCCTAGAAGGGTGTTGAAGAAGTGACGACCCCGTGAGCCATCCCAAGGTGCATCTCACGGCTCCGCCCGCGGTCGTCTGGATCGCGCGTAAGCTGGAGGAGCACGGCTTCGAGACGTGGACGGTGGGAGGCGCCGTGCGCGATGGGCTGGCCGGCCGACCGTCCGGAGATTGGGACATGACCACGCGTGCTCGGCCGAAGGATATCCGCCGGGTCTTCAAGCGCACTGTGCCGGTCGGTATCGATCACGGCACAGTAGGGGTGCTCGCCCGCGACGGCACGATGTACGAGGTGACCACGTTTCGTCGCGACGTCGAGACCGACGGCCGGCACGCGGTCGTTTCGTTCGCGGACCGCATCGACGACGATCTCGCACGCCGTGATTTCACCGTGAACGCGATCGCATGGCACCCGCTCACGGAGCGATTGCACGATCCTTTCGACGGGCGCGGGGACCTCGAGCGGGGTCTGCTCCGGACGGTCGGCGAGCCGGCGGAGCGGTTCCGTGAGGACTATCTGCGGGTGCTCAGGGCGTTCCGGTTCGCCGGGCGATTCGGCCTCGACATCGATGAGGCGACGTGGTCCGCGCTCAGCGAGGTGACCGATCGTCTGCGCGGCTTGTCCGCCGAACGGATTCGGGACGAGCTCCTCAAGGTGCTCGACACGGATGCTTCGCCGTCCCGGGCGCTCGGGCTGTACGCGGCTTCGGGGGCGCTGGCCGCCCTGTATCCGGAGCTGGACGATTTCCGGGAGAGGGAGCCGGTCGGACCGGGTCCGTCGGGCTGGGACCTCGCCTGTGCCGTGGTCGACAGCCTGCCGGTGGGCAACGCGCTCCTCAGGCTGGGCGCATTGCTGAAGCCGCTGGGTGATGAGCCGGCGGCGCAGCTCCTCTTCCGGTTGCGTCTATCGAACGCCCAGGTCGATCGGACGCTTCGATTGGTCGCCGCCCCGGCTCTCCCCGATCCGGGTGCGCCCGACGCCGCGTTTCGCCGATGGCTCAGCGGAGTCGGACGGGACGTGTGGCCGGCGTCGGCACGACTGGAGCTCGCCTACGCCCGTACCCGACGGTCGCTCGGGGTCGACGACGGGGCCGATCCGGATGCGGTCGTCGGCGCGTGGCGGACCGCCCGACGGGTACGCGACGCAGGTCCGCCGCTCGCCGTCGGTGATCTGGCGCTGGACGGCCGCGGCTTGATCTCGCTAGGCCTCCGACCCGGTCCGCGCTTTGGCGAGATCCTGGGCGAGCTCCTCGACTGGGTCCTCGAAGATCCGTCCCGGAACCAGAGCGAGCTCCTCGTGGAGCGGGTCCTCGCGATGGAGGCGCGCGACCGTGTCTGAGCCCGACCTGTTCGGCGGCGCCGGCGGGACGGGCCCCGCCGAGTCACCCGACGAGCCGGACCCAGGTGCGCCGCTGGCCGCTCGGATGCGGCCGCGGTCGCTCGAGGAGTTCCGTGGGCAGGACCATCTGCTCGGCGAAGGCCGCGCGATCCGCGCGATGCTCGAGCGTGGCCAGCCCGGCAGCATGATCCTCTGGGGCCCCCCGGGGAGCGGCAAGACGACGCTCGCCCGGTTGGTCGCGCGGAAGACCGGCCTCTCTTTCGTGTCGCTGAGCGCCGTCACCGAGGGGATCCCGCGGGTTCGCCAGATCATGGCCGAAGCCGACGAGCGCCTCCGTGCCACGGGACGCCGCACGATCCTCTTCTGCGACGAGATCCACCGGTTCAACAAGGCGCAGCAGGACGCTTTCCTGCCGCACGTGGAATCGGGAACGGTCGTTCTTGTCGGCGCCACCACCGAGAATCCGTCGTTCGAGGTCGTGCGGCCGCTTCTCTCCCGGGCGCCCGTCTACGTTTTGGAGCCCCTCTCTCCGGACGACGTGCGCGCGATCCTCGAGGAGGCGCTCGTGGACGAGGAGCGAGGCCTCGGCGCCGAGGACCTCCGGGCCGAGCCCGATGCCCTCGACTTCCTCGCGGCTGCGGCCGACGGAGACGCCCGCCGGGCATTGGGGGCCCTCGAAGCCGCTGCTGGCCTCGCGGGGTCCGGCGGCAACGTGGACCTCGACGTCGCGCGCGAGGCGCTCCAGCACCGATTCGCTGCGTACGACAAGGGAGGCGAGGAGCACTACAACCTCATCTCGGCCCTGCACAAGTCGGTGCGCGGAAGCGATCCCGACGCCGCGCTGTACTGGCTCGCACGCATGATCGAGGGCGGGGAGGATCCGCTCTACATCGCGCGCCGCCTGGTGCGCATGGCTATTGAGGACATCGGGTTGGCCGACCCGCGCGCCCTCGACGTGACCGTGGCCGCACGGGACGCGTACCACTTCCTGGGCTCGCCGGAGGGCGATCTGGCTCTTGCCCAGGCGGCCGTCTACCTCGCGACGGCGCCCAAGTCGAACCGCGTTTACGAAGCGTGGTCGGAGGCGCTCCGGGTCGCCAGGGACACGCCCGCCGCCCCGGTCCCGCTCCACATCCGGAATGCCCCGACCGGACTCATGAAGGAGCTCGGGTACGGCGACGGGTACCAGTACGATCCGTCCACGGAGGACGGTGTTTCCGACCAGCGGTACCTCCCGGAGCAGCTCGAGGGGACCCGATTCTACGATCCCGGCCGCTTCGGCTTCGAGAAGACCATCCGCGAACGGCTGGCTTGGTGGGCCGAGCGCCGGTCCGGCAAGACGTCCGAAGGCGATTGAGCATTCGCGGTGACCTTGGCTATTCTTAGGAACATGCCCGCCACACCGTTCAACGCCAGGAGCTTCCTCGCATTCCCACTCAGCTGATCGACCTCCGCACGCCCGTGGATCGAGCGGTGCTGGTCGGTGCCCCCGTCCAGGACGTGGACGCTCGGCTCGTGGAGGAGCACCTCGAGGAATTGGCACGCCTCACCGACACGGCGGGTGGCAAGGTCGTGGGCACGATCGTGCAGCGTCTCGACCGCCCTCAGCCCCAGTTCTACATCGGCGAGGGGAAGGCGAAGGAGCTCCGTGACCTGGTTCAGGACCGCGAGGCCGACCTGGTCATCTTCGACGAGGAGCTGAGTCCCGCCCAGGGCAAGAACCTCGAGGGGCTGCTCGAGGTTCGCGTCATGGACCGGTCGGAGCTCATTCTCGACATCTTCGCGACCCGGGCGCGCTCCAGCGAAGCGCGCATGCAGGTCGAGCTGGCCCAGCTCCAGTATCTGCTCCCCCGCCTCCGGCGCATGTGGAGCCACCTCTCGCGTATCCGGGGCGGCATCGGGCTGAGAGGACCCGGCGAGACGCAGCTGGAGACGGACCGACGCCTCATCGGCACGCGCATCGCCGATCTCCGCGACAAGCTCCGCACGGTCGGCAAAGCTCGCGAGACGCAGCGGAAAGCCCGGCAGGGCAAGTTCCGGGCGGCCCTGGTGGGGTACACCAACGCGGGCAAGTCGTCGTTGCTCCGGGCGTTGTCCGGCTCGGATCTGTTCGTCGAGGATCGACTCTTCGCCACGCTCGATTCCGCCACCCGCACCGTCGATCTCGGCAGCGGCTACGACGTGCTCGTGACCGACACGGTCGGTTTCATCCGCAAGCTCCCCCACCACCTCGTCGCGTCGTTCCGGTCGACGCTCGAAGAGGCGCGAGAGGCCGACGTGCTGCTGCACGTCATCGACGCGTCGCATCCCGACTGGGAGGAGCAGCGAGAGGTCGTGGATACGGTCCTCGAAGAGCTCGAGTTGCAGGACCGGACCATGATTCTCGTGTTCAACAAGATGGACCGGATGACCCATGCCGAGGAGGATGCGCTCCAGACGCGCGTCCGCGCTCTGGAATCCACCCCGGCCGTGTTCGTGTCGGCCCTCCGCAGCGACTCGCTCGAGCCGCTCAAGGAGACGTTGCGCGCACGGAACCGCGCCCGCCTGTCCCACGTGCGTGTCGAGCTCGGGGCGGGCGACGGGGAAGGAATCGCCGCGCTGTACCGCGAGGCCGAGGTCATCGAGCGCACGAGCGAAGGCACACGCGTGCTCGTCGAGGCCCGTGTCCCCGACGCGCTCAAGGGATGGCTGGCGGGGCGGCCGGACGTGACGGTCGAGGAGCTACGGTCGTGAGGAGCGTGGCCATCGTCGGACCGGGACGCATGGGGCTGGCCCTCGCGGACGCCCTCAGGCGCTCGGAGCAGCTGCTTGAAGTGACGATCTACGGCCGGCGCCCGGAGCCGCCCGCGCACCCGATCTTCTTAGCCCCGGACGTTCGCTATGTGTATGGGCTGGAGCGGCTCGCAGGCCACTGCATGGCGGTGCTGCTTGCGGTCCCCGAGGCAGCGGTGCCGGAGGTCGCGCATCAGGTTGCGGCTCAGGGCCCTGCCCCCGAGGGATGCTCAGCGTTCCATCTGTCCGGCGCTCTCCCCACGGACGTCCTCGCTCCGTTCCATGCCGCGGGATACCAGGTGGGCGTCTTCCACCCCTGGGTGTTGGCGCCGAGCACACCGCTGGGTGCGGACCGCTTCCTGGGCGCCGCGATCGGTGTGACGGCGTCGCCCGACGCCACACGCACCGCCGCAGAGCTCGCGTCGCTGATCGGAGCCGATCTCGTGACGATCCCGGCCACCCGGCGTTCGGCCGCCGACGCGGCGGTTACCGGCACCTCCATGGTAATTCCCGTCTTGATCGAGACGATGGCTCCCCTGCTGGAGCAAGCCGGTGTTCCCGGCGACGAAGCCGCCGCCGCGCTCGTTCCGCTTCTTCGGAGCGTGCTCGACGAGGTAGAGGAGCACGGCCCGGACCAAGCGCTCGCTGCGGTTCTGGCACGCGTCGATCCGGAGGCGTCGGGCGTGCATCTGCGAGCGCTGGAGGGGGAGGAACGCCAGCTCTACGAGTTGCTGTGGGCGATCGCGGGGCGGCGGAGTCGAGCCCGCGAAGCCGACGCCACGGCGATGCCGTCCGTTGAACACGTATCGCAAGATTAGGGAGCGAGGATGAGGTTCTACGTGAACATCGATCACGTCGCGACGGTCCGTCAGGCCCGCCGAACCGATGAGCCCGATCCGGTGCGCGCGGTCGTGATGGCCGAGCTTGGCGGGGCGGACGGCATCACCGTCCATTTGCGGGAGGACCGCAGGCACATCCAGGACCGCGACGTCCGGCTGCTGATGGAGACCGCCCGAACCGCCGTGAACCTGGAACTCGCGGGCGCTTCGGAGATCCTGGAGCTGACGTGCGCGCTCCGGCCCATGCAGGCCACGCTCGTGCCGGAGAAGCGCGAGGAGATCACGACGGAGGGCGGGCTGGACCTGACGTCCGAGCGGACCCTCGCCTGGGTGCGGCCGGCCCTCGAGCGGCTCACCGACGCCAGCGTGCGGACCTCGCTCTTCATCGATCCCGACGAGGATCCCATACGGACCTCCGTCGACCTCGGCGCCGATGCCATCGAGTTGCACACGGGCGAGTACGCGAATGCGGCCGACGCCCTCGAGCGTGCGGCGCAGCGTGACCGCCTCGCCCGTGCCGCCGCGCTCGGACGCGAGTTGGGCGTCGCCGTGCACGCCGGCCACGGGCTCACGTACGAGAACGTCACCTCCGTAGCGGCTATCCCCGAGATCGAAGAGCTGAACATCGGGCACAGCATCGTGTCCCGCTCCATCTTCACGGGCATGGAGCGCGCGGTGCGGGACATGGCCGATCTCATTCGCAGGGCCCGCGTCGGCACGTGAAGCACTGGGGGAAGGCACTCTTCGGGCTCGTCGTCACGGGCCTGCTGCTCTGGTGGGCGCTCGCCGACGTCGCGTTCGCCGAGGTGTGGGCCAACATCCGCCGGGGCAACTTCTGGCTGCTCGGGGCGTCGGTGTTCGTCGCCACGTTCGGCTTCTTCATCCGGGCCCTCCGGTGGCGCGTCCTGCTCGTGCCGGTGAAGCCCGACACGAAGCTCCGGTCGCGCTTCGCGAGCGTCTCCATCGGGTTCATGATGAACAACGTGCTTCCGGCCAGGGTCGGAGAGTTCGCCCGGGCTTACGCGTTCAGCCGCATGGAGCCCGTCAGCGCGCCGGCCGCGCTCGGTTCGCTCGTCGTCGAACGGCTCATGGACGGGATCATCCTCTTGCTCTTCCTGGTGCTTCCGGTGCTCACCCCGGGATTCCCGGCGGCCGGAGCGCTCACCGAGGGATGGGGGAGCGCGCTGCTGCGGGCCGGGGTGCTCGCGGTCCTTGCCGTACTCGCCGTCCTGATCTGGCTGTCGGTGTGGCCGGCGCCGTTCGTGCGTACGGTCGAGCGGGTCGCACGATTCCTCCCGGAGGCCGTGGCCCGTCCGCTCGTCGATTCCCTCGAAGCGTTCCTCGACTCGGTGGCGATCCTTCGTAGGCCCAGGCTCATGGTGGCCGGGGCCCTCTGGTCGCTCTTCTTCTGGACCTGGCACGGGCTGTCGTTCTGGCTCGGCATGCTCGCGTTCGGCATCGACACCGGCTTCGTGTCGGCGATCTTCACCGAGGCCGTGGTCGGTTTCGGCGTGGCCATCCCCTCGGCGCCCGGCTTCTTCGGGACGTTCCACGCGGCGGCCAAGTTCGCCCTCAGTGACGTGTACGGCGTCGCGGAAGCCGAGGCGCTGGCGTTCGCCTTCGGCTACCACTTCGGCGGATGGATCCCGATCACGCTGATCGGGCTCTGGTACACGTGGCGCCTCGGGCTGTCGGTGAGCGAGATGGGCGCGGCCGAGGAGCGGGTCGAAGATGCGGTAGAGGAGCAGATCGGCCCGACCGCGCTGGCGGTCGCCGAGGGCGAGCAAAGCGAGGGCGTGCCCGCCGAAGCAGGGGGCCGGGGCGATTCGGCCGGCCCTTCCGACCCCCGGGATGGAGCGCCCGGGCCGTGAGCGTCCGGGTCGCCGCGCCCGCAAAGGTGAATCTGTCCCTCCGGGTGCTTGGCCGGCGCGAGGACGGTTTCCACGAGATCCGGACGCTCTTCCAGGCCCTCGACCTGGGTGACGAGCTGAGGGTGAGTCGTGGCGGCCGGGGTGTCTCGCTCGAGGTGCGGGGACCGGATCTCGGCCCCACCGAGAAGAACCTCGCCTACCGCGCGGCCGAGCTCTTCTTCGAGGCGTTCGGGGAGACGCAGGGGGTACACATCGAGCTCACCAAGTGGATTCCCGCCGGCGCGGGGATGGGGGGCGGGTCGTCGGACGCCGCTGCCGTCCTGAGAGCGCTGTCGTGGCTGTCCCCGTTCCCGCCGCCGCCCGGCGAGCTCATGCGCCTTGGAGCGAAACTCGGATCCGACGTCCCCTTCTTTCTCGGAGCGAGCCCGCTGGCGCAGGGCACGGGGAGGGGTGAGATCCTCACGCCGTACCGAGCGCTGCCGGCGGCGGACGTCGTGCTCGCGCTCCCCGGGGTGCACATGTCCACGCCGGAGGCGTACGAGGCGCTCGGTCGCGGCGCATGGGTGCCGGCAGACCATGCGGTCCCGGTCGGGCGCGAGGGCGCCCCATCCGACTGGGAAGGGGTCCTCGCCGGGCTGGTGAACGACTTTCAGCCCGTGGTGATGGAGGCGCATCCCGAGGTCGAGCGATCGCTACGCGCCCTGGCGGAGGCCGGGGCTTCGGGAGCGCTCCTCTCGGGGAGCGGAGCGGCATCCTTCGGGTTCTTCCCGGACCGAGCGACGACCGAGCGCGTCGCCGACGAGCTCACGCTCGAGCTGGGTTGGCCGTTCGTCGCTGCCAGGACCCTGACGCAGTGGCCCGGCCCGAAGCGAGACGTGAGCGCCGACCCTCGGGATGCCGCGTCCCGAGTGCCGCGCGAGAGCGACCGGCGTTCGGACGGCACTTGAACGCGGACGTCGTTCTCAGGTAGGATGTGCGTGCTGGCCCGTCGTCTAATGGCAGGACACCG
>JBBDSM010000017.1:0-1991 GCA_040904945.1 Gemmatimonadota bacterium | reverse complement strand
CGCACGCCCGGGCCCGGGTCTCCGCGCGCCCGGTCGTCAGTTCACGAGGTCCAGCAGCTCCACGCGGAAAATCAGGATCGAACCGGCCGGCACGTTCTCGTACTCGCGCGCTCCGTAGCCGTACCGCGGCGGGATGATCATGAGGCGCTCACCCCCCGCTTGCTGTCCGAGCATCGCGATCTGCACGCCCTCCGGCACGACCTCTCCTCCCAGCTGGAAGCCGATGGTGTCCTCCGGCAGGTACTGGACGCCGGTGTGCAGGTATCCGCTGTAGACGATCTCGACGTTGTCGCCCCAGTCGGCCTCAGGCCCGTCGCCCGGGGTGAGGTCCTGGATGTAGATCCCTTCTTCGGTCACCGTCATGGCGTCGAGATCGATGCCGAGGCTCTCGGCGAAGGTGACCTCCTCGATGACCTGGTACTCGACCGAGGGGCCCGCGGGCTCGTCCTGCAGGCAGCCGGACGCCGCGAGGGTGATGAGCACCAGCGGAAGGACGAGCGGGGAGAGAGACGAACGAGGTGTTTTGCAGTGCATAGGCGAGGCTCCGTGTGACGTTACGATCGATTACGTTAGCGACGCACCCGGCGCTCACGCGAGGTCCGTGACGCCGGCCACGACTCAGCATACACCGCGCGCCGGCCCGCTATCCGTCGCGCATCCGAAGGGGGGATCCGTGAGCGAGAAGCTGTATGACGTAGCCATTCTGGGCGGTGGAAATCTGGGCGAGGCGCTGGCACGCGGCTGGGCCCGCGCCGGCTCGTTCGAGACGGGGCGCACGGTCGTGACCCGCCGCCACACCGAGAAGCTGGCGGCGCTCTCCGACGAGGGCTTCGTGGTGACGGATTCCAACGCCGACGCCGTGCGGGGGGCGGACCTGATCGTCCTTGCCGTCCAGCCCCAGCAACTCGGCACACTCCTCGCCGAGATCGGACCGGCCCTCGACCCGAGCCGACACCGGCTGATCTCCGTCGTGTCGGGCGCCTCCATCGCCGAGATCCGGAAGGCGGCGGGCGGCACGTCGGTCCCCATCGTGCGGGCCATGCCGAATACCGCGGTGATGATCGGCGAGTCGATGACCTGCCTGGCCGGCGAGGAAGGCGGAGACGCCGACGTCCTCCGGGAGGCCGAGGAGCTGTTCGACGTCGTGGGCCGCACCCTCGTCATCCCCGAGGACATGATCGTGCCGGCGACCGCGCTCTGCGCCTGCGGGATCGCGTTCTTCCTCCGCAGCGTGCGGGCGGCCGCCCAGGGCGGCATCGAGATCGGCTTCCACCCTGAGGATGCAGCGCTGCTGGCGGCGCAGACGGCCAAGGGAGCCGCGTCGCTCGCCCTCCGGAAGGGCGCGCACCCGGAAAGCGAGATCGACCGGGTAACGACCCCGCGCGGGTGCACCATCACGGGCCTGAACGAAATGGAACACGCCGGCTTCTCGTCGGCCATGATCCGGGGGATCGTGACGTCAGCCCGAGCGGCGGCGGACCTGTACTCGGAGTGATGCCATGAAGGAGCCGGTCGCGGTGCCGCTCAGCCCGTGCCCAACCGCCCGTAGCCGTGGGCTTCCACGTCGCGCGGCATCTCCGCCTCGACCGTCTCCGGATCGACCATCGGCTGCCAGAGCTGCAAGGCCGGGAAGGTGCTCAGGAACCAGCGCACCGACCCGAGATAGAGCCCGAGGAACATGCATCCGATGAGCGGATGCCAGATGGTGAAGACCGGGTCGCCTTCGTGCCAGAGCGACGGCGCGACCAGGGCGTACCGCTCGAGCCAGAGCCCGACCATGATCACGGAAGCGAAGGTCGCGAGCAGCTTCGGCTTCAGCTTCGCCTTGCGGCCGATGAGGCCGACGAACGGCACCAGGAAGCAGAGCACGATAACGAGCAGCGAGAAGTTGCCCCACACCGGCCCGGACCGGTTGATGATCCAGGCCTGCTCCCAGGGCAGCTTGCCGTACCAGATGACGATGTACTGGCTGAAGAACAGGTAGGTCCAGA
>JBBDSM010000016.1:42972-59885 GCA_040904945.1 Gemmatimonadota bacterium | reverse complement strand
TGGCCGAAGTCCCATGGCATGGATCTGCCTCCGGTCGATCGTCTCTCGGAAGACCCGGCGGGTCCAGACCCTGGACTGGGTCGCTCGGCTCGAGCGACGCTGCATCTCCTCCAGCCGTGTTGCATCTCCTCCAGC
This sequence comes from Gemmatimonadota bacterium, assembly GCA_040904945.1. Taxonomy (GTDB): domain Bacteria; phylum Gemmatimonadota; class Gemmatimonadetes; order Longimicrobiales; family Gaopeijiaceae; genus JAWLHJ01. The sequence continues at coordinate 59,750 of JBBDSM010000016.1, read as the reverse complement.
CGTGTTGCTCCTCCTCGACGTAGCGGTGCTACGCCTCGTCGTCCCCCGTTGCGGGGCGGGGCGGCATCTCGATGGCGTCAATTCGCACAACGGTGCCCCGACGATGGTGGTCTGGCGACTTGACCGCCCCATGCGGCGAGAAAGTGACTCGCCAGTGACCGGCGCCCGCGCGCCTGGGCGATCCGACGCCGCATCCGGCGGAAAAGCCGACGTGGCACCAAAGGACCGCACACGACTGCAGGGTTTTCACCGCGGTCGGGGCCTGGCCGAGCCCGCCGCAGTAGGGGGTGGCAGAGCCCGCCGCGGTAGTCCCCGCTCTACGGTGCGAGCGGGGCGCCCCGCCAGACCTGTGCAAAGCTTCCCTACGGCACCGGAACCCAGTCGGTCTGCGCCGTCCCGCCCTTCGTCGACATCACGGTCACCCGTAGCCGCGTCGCGTCACCGGTCGGCCGCACCGTCCAACTCACGGTCCGGGTCGCGGCGTCGAGCGCCTCAAGGAACGGATTCGTCCCCCGCAGATGTGGGATCCGGACGCGCGCCTTGCCCTCCGTGACCTCCCCGTCCTCCAGGTCGAGGACGACCCAGGGCGACTCGACGATCTGCTGCGACACGAGCCCGTCCTCTCCCGGAATCCCGACTGCACCACGGTCGGTCAGGCTCGTCGGCAGGTATCCGATGTTCGCCACCGTGACCTCGACCCGGTAGGCGCCGCCTCCGACCAACGTCACCGTCGGACGGGACAGCTCGACCACGGGCGACTGCTCCGCCAGATACAGGATCCAGTGCAGCTGCTTCTCCGTCTCGGCCTCGAGGAACTCGGGCGGCGGATTCTGGCCCCAGAACTTCGTGAGCCAGCCGCCGATCTCGACAGCGCCGAGGTCGGGGTGGTCGTACGGCTCCCAATCCACGAAGTACCGGCCCTCCAGCTCCTCGTCGTTGAAGCGGTGCTCCTCCGCGGCGCTGATCTCCCCGTCGCCGTCGTAGTCGGTGACCCACTCCTCCGGCCCGGGCGAGAACTCCGGCACCCATCCGATAATGCCCTGGTCCCAGAAGCCCCACGAGATGAGCGTGCCGTAGCGGTGCTCCGTCGGGTGCGTGGAGCTCGGAATGACGGGACGGCCCGTGGAGTTGGTGTACTCCTCCCCGAGATCGATGATCAGGGACAGATCCACATCCGGGAAATCCGGAGGCGACACCGCCGACGGCAGCCGGTAGACGAACCCGCCCGCCGTGTGGCCGTGCACAATGCCCGTGATGTTCCGGTTGGCGTTGATGAACTCGACCGCGGCGCGCGTCTCCGGCTCGGACAGCGGGTAGTCCCCCGAGCCCGGCTGCAGATGCCACCGCTCCCAGTTCCGGGGATAGTTGCGGTTCATGTCGATGCCGCCGACGCCGTCCTCGTTGATCTCGCCGTCGCCGTCTTCGTCAATGCCTTCCCGGAGCAGGGCGTAGCGCTGGCCGGACAGCTCGCGGTCCTCGTCCTCGATCAGAATCCGGCCCTCCGAGCGATCGGCGACCCAGTCGCCGTCCGGGTCCGGCACCCGCATGTGGGTGATCCAGCCGTCCCCGTTCAGATCCGTCGGAGGATCTTCGTCGGCGAAGCCGTCCTCGTCCTCGTCGATGGGGCGCGGCGTGCTGCGCATGAACTGGTCGTGGATGAGCACCAGATCCGAGCCATCGGGATTGAACTTTGGACGCACGTAGAACGCGCGGGTGTCGAGAAGAGCCGTGATGCGGGGGTCGTCACCGTAGCCGTTCAGCAGGTGCCCGACGACGTGGGTGGCAACCGAGGAGCCGGTGAGTTCCTGCGCGTGTATCCCCCCGTCGACGTACAGCGCCGGCTTCACCGACGCGGGCCCGGTGGCCTCGTTGGTGATCTCCATGACCATCAGCGGCTGCCCGAAGATGCTCGTCCCGATGGAATACAGCTCCGTGAACTCGGGATACAGCTCGTGGAGCTCGGCCAGGAGCTGGTTGGTCTCCGCGGCGGTATAGAAGCGATTCCAGTCGATCTCTCCATCAGGGCCGACGAGCGTGCGTTCCTGGGCGGACAGGTGGGTGGGGCCGGCGACGAGCACGGTCGTGGCGAGTGCGGCGGTGACCCACGCGGCGGTGAGCCGCGAAAACGTGCGAAGCATCGAGCTGTCTCCTCTTCCTGGACTCCACGATCGGGGACCCGAGTCTATCCTCCGGCGATCGTCAGCGCACGTCTCAGTCCTCGCCAGGCATCTCATCGCCGAACTGGGCGCGGTAGAGCCTCATGAACGCGGCGCCGCGGCCCAGCAGCTCGTCCCAGCTGCCCTGCTCGACCACGCTTCCGTCCTTCATGACCAGAATGAGATCGGCGTCGCGGATGGTCGAGAGCCTATGCGCGATCACGAGGAGCGTGCGTCCCCGGGCCCGCTGCTGGATGGCGCGCGCCACCCGCTGCTCCACCACGCTGTCGAGCGCCGACGTCGCCTCGTCGAGGATGAGGATCTGGGGGTCCCGAAGGAGTGCGCGGGCGAGGGCCACCCGCTGCCGCTGCCCACCGGAGAGCCGCACGCCCCGGTCCCCGAGCTCGGTGTCGAGCCTGTCGGGGAGCTGGTCGAGGAAGGAGCCCAGCTCCACGTCGGTGAGCGCCCGCACGAGTTCCTCGTCGGGCACGTCGCGCTCCAGACCGAACACGAGGTTGTCCCGCAGGGTCTGGTTCAGGAGCCACACGTCCTGGCTGACGATGGCCATCGCCCCGTGCAGCGACGAGAGCGAGAAGTCCCGGATGTCGATGTCGTCGAGAAAGATCGACCCCGGCGGACAGTCGTAGAACCGCGCGACGAGGTCGGCGAACGTCGTCTTACCGGCCCCGCTCTCGCCCACGATGGCGGTCACCTTCCCCGCCCGGATCTCGGTCGAGATGTCCTTCAGCGTGTCCTCGCCGGGCTGATACCGGAAGGTGAGGCCGCGAACGGAGATGCCCTGGTCGAGGCGCTCGAAGGGCCGCGATCCGCCGGGCACGATGAACTTCCCGTCGTCCGTGAACAGGTCGCCGAGGGCGTCCAGCTTCGGGACCTCCTCGGCCACCTTCACGCTGAAGAGGCTCAGATACTTGTAGTCCGGCAGCGCCTGCTGGAGGATCAGCAGGAACGCCCCGAACGCCGCGAGATCGCCCGGGCGGAAGTCGCCGGCCAGATAGATCACGACGCCCTGGACGATCAGCATGACGACGAGGATCAGGATCTCCTCCAGGGGATACCGCAGGCTCACGACGCGGTCGCGCCGCACGGCCACGTCCTGACGCTGCCTGAGCACCTCGGTGTAGGCGTCCGACGCCGTCCGTTCCTGCGAGTAGGCCTTCACCAGGGGGATCGACCCGAGGATGTCGAGGATGCGGGACCGCAGCCGACGATCGACTTCGATGGCCTCCCGGGAGATCCGCTGTGCCGCACGGTTGATGACGCGCATGAGCCCGCCGACCACGGGAAGCATCACGATGAACGCAATGGAGAGCGGCAGCGAGATGGCGACCATCACGCCGGCCTTCACCACCAGCCCGACCGCGTAGCGGAACAGCTCCTCGGCGGCCTCGAGCAATCCGAGCACGGCGCTCGACCAGCTGATCTCGGCGTCGATGCGGCCGATGGAGTTCCGGTCGAAGTACTGGCGTCCGAAGCCGAGCACTCGGCCGAACGTCTCTTCGCCGACCGCCACCCGGTACCGCTCGCTGCGCGCCACCACGAAGAGCTTCCGCAGATAGTCGACCACCAGCTTCCCGATACGCCCCAGGATGACGAGCCCCACCGTGATGACCACCAGATACGCGTCGCGGTTGGGGCCGTCCGCGACCGAGTCGGGCAGGAGGAGCGTGATCCATCCGAACACCCTCGAGTCGTCCAGGAAGTCGAAGGAATTCTCGGCGACCGCGTCGGTGAGCGGCACGAGGAGCGAGAACGAGGCCGCTTCGAACGCGCCGGCGAGCAGCACCAGCACGATGGGGATCACCAGCTCCCGGACGCGCACGCCGGCGACCCGCCAGTAGTGGCGGAGCACGCCCCTGGCGTCGGAACGAACGTGTGGCGAAGCGTCGCTCGGCGAGGCGTCGCTCATCGATCGGCTCCCACGAGGAATCGGAAGAGCGCGGCATAGGCACGGGCCATGGGCTCGGGGCCGAGGTCGCGGCGGGCGCGGGCGCGGATCTCCGGAGCCCGTGCGCTCCACTCCGAGCGTTGTTGGACGACCTCGTGGAGGGCGGCGGCGAGGGCGTCCTCGTTGGCTTCGCCCGCCTCCGCTGGTGGCTCCCGGATGGAGCGGGGGTCGACCGAGAGCGGGTCTCCGACGGCGTTCGGGACGAGCCTCCCCCACACGCCATCCTCCACCAGCTCGCGGCTCCCGCCGCAGTCGCTCAGCACGAGCGGGAGCCCCACCCAGGCCGCCTCGGACGCGGCCACGCTCCATCCCTCGAAGAACGAGTTCGAGACGTACGCGTCGGCCGCCGACAGCAGCGCCCCGATGTGGCGGACGGGCGGTAGCGCGCGGATGGTGCCGCGCCGGAAGAGCCCGGGAGCGACGCGGCGGACCTCGCGGAAGTAGCCTCGCTCCGATCGTGGCCCGGCGAGGATCAGGGTCGCGGCCGGGACGTCCCGCAGGAGGCGCTCGAAGGCCCGCACCAGGCCGATCAGGTTCTTCTGACGCGCGAAGCGCCCGTGATGGACGAACACCGGGGCGCCGCCGTCCGGCTCGAGCCCGAGCCGCTCGCGGGCCCAGTCGCGCGGGGCCATCGCGGCCCGGCCGGGATGCACCGCGTTCGGGATGATGTGCGGCGTCGGCGCTCCATCCGTGTGCAGCGCGTGGTACCGCGCCACCAGGTCGCTCACCGCCACAGTGGCGTCCAACGTGCACAGCTTGCTCCGCTCACGGGTCCACTCCCGCTCGCCGAACCACGCGTAGGTGTTCTGCACCGTCTCCACGACGGGCGCCCCCGACCCGGCCAGTGCCTCGATCACCTCGAGATCCGCGAAATGCGTGGACACGACGTCGGGCGACGCGTCCGTCATCCAGGCCCGCCAGGTGCGCGGCGCGCCGTCCGCCACTTCGACGGACACCCCCGCGTCGGCCAGCCGCCGGGCGATCCGCCCTCCCGAGTGCGTGCAGAGCACGAGCGGCGTCACGCCCTGTGCTGGCAGAGTACGCGCAAGAAGCGCCACGATCTCCTCCAGGCCGCCGAGGTCGAGCGCCTCCACGACGAGTCCCACCCGCAAGGGCTCCGGAGAGCGCTCGGCGGTGTCCGACCCGGAGCGCATGATGGGTCGTAACTCACGTGTGGCCGCCACGGCATCCAGGAGCGGAGCTCGTTGGCGGATGCGCTGTGCGACCCGACGCACCCGGCCCAGAGGCCGCTGTAGGGTCTTCACCAACCCGCGGCGCTCCGCGAGCGCTCTCGACGTGCTCTCGGAGATCGTGTTCTCCCCGTGCACGCGGTAGTCGACGTCGACCATGCCGGGCTCGAACACCACACGAGCGCCGCAGAGCTCGACGGCCCGCACGAGGAAGTCCAGGTCGTGCACGTAGCGGAGGTCCCGGAATCCCCCGAGGGCGCGCCAGAGCGCGCGATGCATGAAGAAGTTGCTCGTCGTCACCGCGACGTTGTGGACGAGCGCCGCTCCACGGAGGGATCGGCGTCCCGCGGCCGTGGCCAGGGCTTCGCGGTACCACGCGACCCCAGGGTGGTCCGCCGGCAGCGGGGCGCCCTCCCCGTCGACCCACCGGACCCCGCCGATGACCAGCGCGGCGTCGGTGGCGCGGGCCACGGCCCACGCGTGCTCGAGGCGCTCGGGCGCGAACCGATCGTCCGAATTGAGGATCGCGACGTAGTCGCCCTCGCTCAGCGCCACCGCCCGGTTGATCGTCTCGTGGGCGCCACGGTTCTCCTGTCGCACGACGCGCACCGCGTCCCAGCGGGCCTCGTCGATCACGCTCAGGGAGTCGTCCGTCGATCCGTCGTCGACGACCACGACGTCACCCGCCGGGAGCGACTGGGCATGCACACTACCCAAGGCCTCGCCGATGTAGCGGGCATGGTTGTACGAGGGGATCACGACCGAGATCACCGCCCGGGAGCGCGGCCACCCGCCTGGTCCCCCGGCCCCCGGCGGCAGACGACCATCCTGTCCGATCCGCATCCTGCCCCCCGTCCGGGCCTGGCCCACGAGACTCCCCAGGTCACGCATCCTCCGGGACCAGCTGTTGCCGTCGGAGAAGCGCTCCATGGCCTCCCGCTCCCCGGCGTCCAGCCCGGAGCGCCCCACCCGACCCACCGCCTCGGAGAAGGCGCCCGGGCCGTCGACCAGGGTCACGCCGGGTATCCCGCGTAGGGGATCGAGATCGGGCGCCACCACGGGCAACCCCATCCCCACGAACTCGTAGACCTTGAGCGGGCTCGTCGCCTGGGTCACGTCGTCGCGGGTCCAGGGGAGGACAGCGAGGTCCGCGTGCGCGAGGTAGGGAGGGAGATCGGGTTGCGGCTTGAGCCCCAGAAAGACGCAGTTGGCCGGTAGCCCCACCCCCTCGTCACGGTAGTCGCCCACAAAGACGAAGTTCGTGTCGGGATGGTCGGCCGCGAGTCGGCCCACGAGGCTCCAGTCGAACCACCCGCCCCAAAGGGCCCCCACGTACAGCGCCACGCGGCCTTCGGGGAGGTCGGCCGGGCGGGCATGTGAGGCGTCGCTGTCGAAGATCCGGCCGTTGTAGGCGTTCGGCACCAGGTGGATCTCACGCTCGGCCATGCGCTCGAGGCGGCGGACGAGCTGGGGGGCGGACGCCACGACCAGGTCGGCGTCGAGGGCCACGCGCCGCTCGACCTCGGGGCGGTACCACCCCTTGCCGAGCTCCGAGTCCCAACGGTCGACGCAGTCGTAGACGGTGACGGCCCCGCCGGCCGACGCCCGATCGAGGACACGGAGCCAGGCGCGTACCGGAACCTGGGTGATCACCGAGGAGACGCCCCGCTCCCAGAGCAGCGACCGGGCCGCCTTACCCGCCGGACCCGTGAACGACTTCAGCGACGTCTCCACCAGCCGCGGCCGCCGGAAGCGGAGCCCGAGGTCGACGGTCTCCGTCACGCGTCCGTGGCTGACGAACACCACCGCGTAGCCCGACTCCAGGAGCTCGAGCGCCATCTGCGCGCTGCGCTGGCCGCCCCCCGTGTCGTGCATCGGGTTCGCCGAGAGGATCAGCACCGTGCCCGGAGCGCCTTCCGTCGCCCGGGCGACGCGTTCGCGCAGGCTCTTCACGGCGAGGGTGCCCGACAAGCGCACGTCGGTGCAGGGAGCCGGGCGGCCCGAGTCAACCCCGCGACCCACCCGCACCGCACGGGGCGGCGCGAGAAAGACGGCTCGGCGGCGGACACGAAGGTGGGGGCCATGGGCCTCGGAGAAGGGTGGGAGGACGGCGCGGCCCCAAACATGGGCGAGGGACCCCGATGTCTCCAGGGTACCGGGCCGACTTGTCCTCCCGGCGGCGATTCCGACACCTGCTTCCGGAAGCGAAGCTTGCCGCTCTTTTTAGTTACATATATGGTGTAAATGTAACTAATGTATCGGCGCAGGTTACACTTCACGACCTGGAGGTGCCTTGGGGGGACGCCTGGTCACCCTGACGTGGCCGCACGATCCGCGGAGTCCCGCGCCGCGGAAGTACAGGCGTGCATGCACGTACGCTGCGTACATACCCGACCCCCTGGCCGATCTGAATCCTCGGATCGACATGGATCTGGCGGGGGCCGTGTCGGAGGCGGAAGCGGCGGTTCGGGACCTGAACGCCCGGGCCCGCCCCGCGCTCGCGCCGCTCGCCCGGCTGTTGCTGCGCACCGAGTCCATCGCGTCGTCCAAGGTCGAGGGGTTGCAGGTCGGGGCGCGCGAGCTGGCGCACGCCGAGGCCAGGCTCGAGTCCGGTGGCAAGACAGGGTCCACGACGCAGGAGATCCTCGCCAACATCGACGCCATGCAGTTGGCGATCGACGAAGCGGTGGAGGCGACACGCTTCGGGTCTCGGGATTTGGAGGCGATCCACGCCCGGCTCATGAGGCGCACCCTGACGCCCCACCTCGCCGGTCGGATCAGAGAGGAGCAGAACTGGATCGGGGGGAACGATTACAATCCCTGCGGCGCCGACTTCGTGCCACCACCGCCGGAGTACGTGCCCGGTTTGCTCGACGACCTCTTCGATGCGATCAACGACGACCGGCTTCCCCCCCTCGTGCAGGCGGCGCTCGTCCACGCCCAGTTCGAGACGATCCACCCGTTCCACGACGGGAACGGAAGGACGGGGCGCGCGCTCATCCACGTCGTATTGAGCCGACGAGGCATCGCACCCGACTACGTTCCCCCCATCAGCGTGATCCTCGCCCGCGGCAGGGACCGCTACATCGCCGCATTGACGGCGTACCGGGAGGACGACGTCGAGGGCTGGATCGAGCATTTCGCTGCCGCGACCACCAGCGCCGCCAACCTCGCAGCCGCGTATCTCGGCGCCGTGGCGGAGTTGAACGAGCGGTGGAAGACGGCCCTGGCCGATCTGCCGAACCCGCCGCGCTCGGACGCGGCCGCGTGGGCGATCATCGATGCGCTCCCCGCCCACCCCATCATCACTGCTCCCGTCGCGGCCGCCGCCACGGGTCGGGCCAAGCCCCGGGTGTACCAGGCCCTCTCGAGTCTGAAGGAGGCCGGCGTGCTCATCCCGCTCTCGAAGAAGCGCCGGAATCAGTCCTGGGAAGCCGATGGACTCCTTGCGCTCCTCGAAGGGCTCGAGGTCGGAGAACCGCCGATGCCGAAAGGGCGATCATGAGCCGCCTCGCCGTCGTGGCGGCCACCGTGCCCGCCCCGCTCAGAGATCGAGCTCGTACGCCTTGATCTTGTTGATGAGCGTCGCGCGCGCGATCCCGAGATCCTTCGCGGCGTGCGTGCGGTTCCCGTCGTGGTGCACGAGCATGCGCTCGATGTGACGGCGCTCGACGGTCTGTAGCGGCTCCGGCGTGAAGCCGCCTCGCCTCGACCGTGTGCCGCTTTTCTTCAGCTCGGCCGGCAGATGCTCCGGCCCGATCTCGGTCGCGTCCCCACCAAAGATCACCGCCCGCTCCAGAACGTTCCGCATCTCGCGGATGTTGCCCGGCCACTCGTACGTGATCAACCGATCGAGCGCGTCGTCGGAGATCGCCGTCGGCCCCCGCCGGATCTCAGCCCTCAGTTCTCGCAGGATCCCGTGCAGCAGGGCGAGGCGGTCTTCTTCGGTCCGCTCTCGGACGGCGGGAAGGTGGAGGGGCGTCACGTTCAGGCGGTAGAAGAGGTCCTCGCGGAACGCGCCCTCCTCACGAAGGCGATCCAGGTCCTGGTGGGTCGCGGCGATCAGCCGGGCATCTACCGTGATCTCCTTGGTGCCGCCGAGCCGTCGGAAGGTCTTGGTCTCGAGCACCTTGAGGAGCTTGGGCTGGAGCTCGGGTGCCAGGTCGCCGATCTCGTCCAGGAAGAGCACGCCGGTGTGCGCGGCCTCGAACAATCCCTCCCGGCGCTCCTTGGCGTCGGTGTAGGCCCCCTTCTCGTGCCCGAAGAGCTCCGAGTCGAGAAAGGTGGCCGTGAGGCCCGCACAGTTGACCTCCACGAAGGGCCGATCGGAGCGGGCGCTCATCTCGTGCAGCATGCGCGCGACCCAGCCCTTGCCCGTGCCGCTCTCACCGGTCAGGAGCACGGTCGTTCGGTCGCTCTCCGCGAGGAGGCGGATCTGGCCCGCGAGATCGGCCATGAGCGGCGAGACCCCGAGGGCATCGAGGTCGGCGGAACCATCTCCGGCACGCGCCTTGAGCGCGGCGTTCTCCCGTCGGAGCCGCGTCTTCTCGGCGGCGCGTCCCACTACGGCGCCGAGATGTGCCAGCTCGACCGGCTTGGTGAGGAAGTTCTCCGCGCCCAGCCGCATGCTACGCACCGCCGTGTCGATGTCCCCCGTGCCCGTGAGCATGACGACGCAGCCGCCACGCTCGCGGATCCGCTCGAGGACCTCCAGCCCGTGCAGGTCCGGGAGCTCGAGATCGAGGACGACGACGTCCGGGCGGTGGCGCTCGTAGGCCTCGACGCCGCCCTCGCCGATGGACTCGGCCAGCACGTCGTAGTCGAGCCCTTCCAGGTATCGTTTGAGCGACCTCAGGATGGCCGGGTCGTCGTCGACGAGCAGCACGGTTCCGCTCACGAGCCCTGACCGTCGATGGGCTCGGCGACCAGCCGCACCACGACCGGCTCGGGAGACGGCGCGTCGGCCCGGAGCGGAATTTCGACCGGGTAGGCCGTCCGCTCGGGCCGCATGCCCAACATTCCGGGAGAGCCGGCGGACAGGCGCAGCTCGTAGCGACCGGGCTTTACGCCGATCTCGTAGATCTCGCCGTCCGAAAACGCCCTGACGGCACGGGTCTGACCCGTCTCCACGTCGACCAGCTCGAGCGCGGCATAGGGCACGGGCATCTCCCCATCAGGGGTGACGCGCACCACCCGGCCCACGAGCTCGCGAGCCCGAGCGAGCGGGATGTCGACGCGGCCGAACGAGGACGGAGGCACGACGACACGGACCTGGCCGCGGACGGGAACCAGAAACGGGTCGGCGATCGACGTGGAATCGGCCCATACCTCCACCGGCTCGAAGGGCACCAGGTCCCACGCATGGTGCCGTCCGTCCTCGTCCGTCCTCACCGTGCGGCTGCCGATCACGACCCGCACGTCGTCGAGTCCCGACTCGTCGGGGTCCCGGATTCCGTTTCCGTTGTCATCCACGAAGACATAACCCGAGACCCCACCGCGCTCCAGCCCGGGCCGACCCGTGAATCCCAACCGCCCCACCGACTCGTCCCAGTGCATCGCGCCCTGCGAGACCTGGGTCACGCGGGCCGGGAAGCCTTCCGGAGCCGAGAGCTGCGTCAGGCTGCGGAGCTGCGCGAGATCCGCCGAGAACGTGATGGCAAGGTCGGAGCCGAGCCCGCGACGCCATCCACCGCCGACCTCGAGGCGCATCGCGGTCGTGATCTGGTACGCCAGCCGGGCCCGCATGCGCTCGACCTGGGCAGCTTCGAGAAACTCCATCTCGCCGCGCGCCCAGACCCGGTGCCCGCCCGGAAGGGGAACGAGTCCCGTGACCGAGCCATGCTGGAAGTCCCGCACCCAGCGCGCCCCGATGCCCAGGTCGTCGGTCTCCCGCCGGATGCCCAGCTCGACGTTGGCCGGTCCGGTCCGGAACGTCGACGACGCCTGCATCCGCGAGAGGACGCCGAAGTCGAGGTCCTGGCGCAGGACGGACGCACGCACGAACCAGCGCGAGCGGCTGGCCAGGGGGCGCACGAGCAGGTCGGCCTCAGTGGTGCCTCTTCGGCTTCCGTCGTTGAGGACGGGCGTCTCGACATCCGACGAGAAGGCGGTGTGCGCCAGGCGGGCCCGGAGGCGCGGAGACGGCGCGAAGGTCAGGCCGCCCCTCAGGAACCCTTGGTGCACCGCCTCTGCCATGAGCTGGAGGCTCGGCACGATGGAGCCGGTGACGCCCACGTAGGGCTGCGTCAGCGACGAGAGGGAGTCGCGGGTGAACGACTCCAGGCCGCCGCGCGCCGTCCAGCGCTCGGACACCCCGTACCGGAGATCGAGGTTACCGGTGAAGTCGCAACGCGAGTCGCGGCACGCACCGCCGCTGAGTCCCCACTCGAACGTCCCGGCGCTCAGCCGGTCCATGCCGAGCAGCACGAGCCGCTCCGTGGTCACGACTTCCCCATGGGGGCCGAACGCGACGACCTGGATGGCGTTCTCTCCGTAGCGAAGCGGGATGTCCAGAGCGAACGCGCCCTGTTCGTCGGCGCGGCTGACATCGACGGTGCCGCCGGACTGCCGAAGCTCGACGTCCCAACCCGGGCCGACCCGACCCGCGAAGGCATCGACCCCGAAGAAGCTCCGGCGGACGAAAGGAGCGTTCGTGAACGAAAAGCCACGCAGGCTCCGGTAACGAGGCCCGGTCGTGAAGCCGTCGCCGAGCCGCATCTGGGTCAGCCAGCTCACGTCGTGGAAGACTCGCTGGTACGTCGCGTCGATCCGATGTCGACCCTGACTCGCCGGTCCGACGCTCTGGGCGCTGACCTGGACGCCGCCCTCGAAGGCCCGCGCGCCCAGGCCCACCGCGTACGCCGTGCTCTCGGAGAGGTCGTTCATGGTCGACGAGAGCCGCCAATCGAGGACCGCTCCGCCGAGCCGGGGGCGCTCCAGTTCCAGGAGCTGCGCACGGGAGCCCGCGTCCCGTCCGCCGGTGAGGTTCTGCCAGCGGGCCTCACGCTCGAGTCGCAGCCCGACGGGAAGCACCTCGGGGTTCCGGACCGTAACCGTGAGCTGGGCCAGGTCCGTGCCGATGCGCAGCCCGAGCAGCCCCTCGAGGACCGAAGTCGCCACATACGTGCTCCCTCCGCTCAACGCGATCGAACCTTCGGGCAGCGTCGACGGCCCGCCATCCAGGCTCGCCCGCCCCGCGACGGGGTCGATGGTGACGACACGGGCACCCGGGTAGAGGACGGCCCGCACGCGCCCGTCCGCGTCGACCGTGTGCTCCACCTCTCCGAGCCGGAGAACGTCGCCCACCGGAACCAGAACCTCGGCGCCGTCGGAGAGCGCGAAGACGGTGGCCTGCATCAGCCGCCCGATTCGGAGCTCGACCAGCAGCTCGTCGAGGTCGGCTGCCGCCGCGAGCGCCGGCGGTGGAGCAGGGTCCTGCGCATGGACGACCCCGACTGACGGTCCGGCCAGCAGCGCTCCGAGCGCGAGGCACATCAGGCCCCCACGCCGGGCGCGCGTCATGGGCGGACCACGTCCGCGGTCACCTCGACGGGATCGGCGATGAGCCGGTCGGCCGCCGGGATGTCGTCCCGCTCGGTAGTGAGTCGGAGCACGACGCGGTACGTCCCGGCCGGGAGGTCGGAGACATCGTAGGCGTATCGCCTGCTGTACTCGCGGTACACCGCCACCTGCTCGTCCCAGGCGGCCGCCTCCGAGCCGTCGGCCGCGAGCAGTCCCACCCGCATCTGGCCGATGTAGGCACCCTCGTCACCTCGGACGAAGGAGGGCCGCACGAAAAGCGTGTCTCCGCGGATCTCGGGCTGGAAGTCCTCGACGCTCACGGATGTCCGCACGTCGCCCTTCCTGTACGTCACCGAGATGATGGTCCGGACCTGCATGTCCAGCCCGACGCTCACCTGAGCCGTGTCCGCGCCGGTAGCCGGCAGCCGCTGCGGGCGGCTCGTGAGCACGAGTCGTGACCAGTACTCGCCGTCGAGCGTCCCGGCCGGGGGGCGAGCCAGGAGGCGAACGATCCGGCGCTCACCGGGCGGCACCACGACACGTCGCGGGAGGGCCTGGATCCACCCTGCCGCCGAGCGCGGATCGTCCCCGACCGAATCGGTGTGGAGGAACAGCCGCCCCTCCGCATCCGTCGTCGGGTAGCCGAACACCGTCTCCACCGTCACTTCTTCGGGATCGTTCGATGGGTTGTACAGCGTGATGGCGGCGGCCGGCTCCCGGTCGGTGATGTACACAGCGGTAGGCGCCACGACGATGGCCACGGCCTCGACCAGGAGCGCGCCGAGGCAAAGCACGACCGTGAGCGAGAGAGAGCGAAGAACGGAATCGAGGGGCATCAGCTTCCCACGTACGAGAGCGTCACGGTGATGGTCGCCCCGTAGGTGCCGGCCGGGATCTGGGGCGGGGGCGAGGCGACACCGCCAAGGTAGATCATTCCCCGTCCGTTCTGCGGCAGCGCGAGGACCTCGGATGCCTGCGGATCCAGCGCGATCTGCGCGTTGATGTCCTGGCTCGGCGAGTAGCCGGCCGAGCCGATACCGAACGTGAGCGGCACAGCCGCGCCGCCTGGGCCGTCGAGCTGGGTCGGGAGCAGAAAGGAGAGCAGCACGTCGCTACCGCCCCGCCCGCGGATCTCGACGCTGGCCGCGTTCAGCGCGTCGTTCGATGGCACCACGGTGGGAACCCCGGGCAGGAGAGTGCCGAAGGACAAGCCTTGTCGCGCATCCACGCGCAGAGGACGCCCGCCGCCCGGGGGCCGTGGTCCGGGGGGACCTTGGGCCTCCAGCGCAGGGGCGGCTACCAACAGCGCCAGCAAGGCGAGCGTGGAGATGCGTGGCATCATCCCATGGGAAAGCGAGCCGAGGCCGGCGCCCCGGAGCCGTGTGGCCCGGGACCCCGGCCTCGTAGACCGGTCGGAGGCAAGGTATCACCTCGTGCACAACCCGGTCAGCTTCCCACGTACGTCACGGTCAGGGTGACCGTGCCGGCGTAGTCGCCCGCGCCCTGGTCAGGGGCCGGCGTGACGGTACCGCCGAGGAAGACGTCCCAGCCGCCGGTGGCGCCCAGATCGACCGTGACGTCGGCCGACGGGTCGAGCGCTGTCGTGGGCGCGCCGGCACCATACCCGGCGTCGAAGGACACCGGCATGCTCAGCGCTCCGTCAACCAGCACGAGGGGCAGGTCGAAGTCCACGATGACGTCCTCGTCGGCGGCGCCGGACACCGTGAACGTGCCGCCGCTCACAGGAAGTACCTGGCTCGGCACGCCGGGCAGCACTTGTCCGAAGTCCAGGTTGACGCCGGCCTGGACGTCGATCGGCGACAGCACCTCGGCGAGCGCCTGGATCTGAGCGGTGGTGCTCTGACCGGAGACGGCGACCGGAAGAGCAATGAGGGCGGCGGCCGCGAGGGTGATGATCGAGTTGCGCATGGGTCTCTTTCCCTGTCCTATGGATGTTGAGCGGGTAGTGTTGGTGTTGGCGTCGGTAGGAACGGCAAGGGCAACACGGGTGCCACGGCCGTCTCAAAGTGCGTCACTGTCCAATATTTAGTCAGCTGGGGCGGCGGCGCAGCACCACGCCACGGAAGCCGTCGGGTGTATGGATATCATACACTCGAGGGGCTGATAGCGAGACCGCCATTGCGCTCTCAACACACACTGCCACAACGACTTAGGACATAAAAAGCACCCAGGCACACCTCGTGCACCTTTGGGTCGGCGACACCTCCCCCCCACGGAGCCGACGATGAGGACCCACGGACATGCCACGCTACTGACGACCAGCTTGATGGTCGCCGCGCTCGGCGCCTTTCATATTGCAAGACCCGTGGCGGTTTCCGCCCAGGCGAGCGCTTCGTTGACCGTCTCGGCGACCGTGGTGCGCTCCGACGCGGCCTGGTCGGGCCATGAGATGAGCCGTGCGCTCCTCCACTCCGTGACGAGCACCCGGTCCGAGGCCACCGATGGGACAGCCATCATCGACGACGCGATCGAGCGGGACGGGACCATCGCCTGGGTGGAGCCGACCCCCCGGTCCCCGAGCGAGCCGACGGTCACCGTCGCCCACGTCGGGAGCTGACCAGGGCCGCCGCCGCGTCGAGCCCTGGCAGCCCGTGGCAGAAGTCTGGTGGCCGCGGGGGTTCCAGCCGGGTGGGTAGGACGCCAACCTAAGGGGTCACGCACACGTCCCCGACCCCGGCCGCGACCATGAACGTCCTGGTCCTCAACGCAGGATCCTCCACGCTCAAGTTCGAGCTGGTTCTGACCGACGCCGAGCGCATGGCCTCGGACAGCGACCAGAAGCTCGCGCTCGGCACCATCGAGCGAATCGGCGGGGAGTCGGTCCTGCACCTCACGGACGCCGATGGCGCCACCACCATCGAGACCGCGACGCTACGCGACCTGTCCGCGGCGGTCGACTGGATCCTCCGTTGGCTGGCCTCCGACCGGTCGGGCGTGCCCGTGTCCGCCATCTCGGACATCGGCGCAGTAGGACACCGGGTGGTGCACGGCGGAGAGGAGTTCAGGACCTCCATCCGGGTCGACGACGCCGTGCTGGCCACCCTCCAGGACCTCATTCCGCTGGCCCCCCTCCACAATCCGTACAACATCCAGGGGATGCGCGCGGTGCGTTCCGTCCTCGGCGCAGGCGTGCCGCAGGTGGCCGTGTTCGACACCGCGTTCCACGCATCGCTGCCGGAACAAGCGTACCTCTACGCCATCCCGTACTCGCTCTACCGGCGTCACAAGCTGCGCCGGTACGGCTTCCACGGGACGTCGCACCGATACGTGGCATGGCGATATCGGACGCTGCTCGGCATCCCGAGGGATGAAGTGCGTGTCGTGACGCTCCATCTCGGGAACGGATGCTCGGCCTGCGCCATCTCGGGTGGTGATTCCGTCGACACGTCCATGGGATACACGCCGCTCGAAGGGCTGGTGATGGGCACCCGGGCCGGTGACATCGACCCCGCGCTCCTCGACGTGATCGCCTCCAAGGAGGGAATGAGCATCAATGAGGTCGAGGGGCTGCTCAACCGGCAGTCGGGGCTCCTGGGGATCTCCGGGCTGACCCACGACATGCGCGACCTTCTCGCCGAGATCGACGAGCACGACGACCGCCGGGCACGGCTCGCCATCGACGTCTTCTGCTACCGCGCGCGCAAGTACATCGGCGCGTATCTCGCGGCCATGGGCGGCGCGGACGCGGTGATCTTCACCGGCGGCATCGGAGCCAACGCGCCGGGGGTGCGCTCGGCCATCGTGGACGGCCTCGAATGGATGGGCCTCGAGCTCGACGAAGAGGCCAACGCGCATATGCAGGGGGGCGAGACAGGCCGGATCACGCGCGACGACGCCAAGCTCGCGGCGTGGGTGATTCCGACCGACGAGGAGCTCCTCATCGCACGCGACACCTACCGTCTGGTCACGAGCGACGCCTGAGAG
>JBBDSM010000016.1:28537-42872 GCA_040904945.1 Gemmatimonadota bacterium | reverse complement strand
GAACGTGATCTCGGCGCCGCCCGCGGTGAACAGCTTTGCGAAGACGGCCCCGAGCTCGGGCCGGAGCGCGACCTGCGCGAGCATATGACTCAGGATCAGCGGGCTGATGATCACCTCCCCCTGAGAGGTGTCCATGAGGCGCACGTTCTCCGGATCGAGGAGCTCGACGATGGTCTGCGTCTTCTCGCTCGGGAGCCCGAGGTGACCGAGCAACAAGGCGCCGATGATGGTCCGGGCGTCGGACTCGTCCTCGTCCTGGATCCAGTCGCTTCCCACCATGATGATCTTGTCGAAGCCATGCGGTTCGAGCGCCGAGAGATCCGCGAGCTCGGCCAGGTCTCCTTCGATCTGCTCGACCCTCACCCGGTCGCTCTTGGCTCCGTAGCGTTCCAACGCCTTCTCCCTGCGCGAGTCCGACACCGTCGAGAAGACGGTGACCTCGAAGCGCCCGCGCTCGTAGGTGCCGAATTCCTTGATCAACGCCGGCACCTTGTGGTTCCAGCCCAGAATCAGGATGCGCCGCTCCAGCTCGCCGTCGTCGGGAGCCCCCGGCCGACCACGCGACCACGGGTCGGCAGGCAAATCGGGGTCCGGATCGATGTCCTCGTATCGCTCCGCGAGATGCACCAGACGATCGTTCGCGCGGATCTCGAAATCCCCGGGGGGATTGAGGTACGGCGTGAAGGCGCCGCCTTCCTCCCGCACCACGCCCATAAGGATCGAGCGGCCGAACGCCCCGCCCAACCGCTCGAAGGTCTCGCCCGCGAGGGCGGTCCCGTCCCGCACATAGATCTCGCAGCCTCCGTCGTGTGTCAGGAGCTGGTTGTACACGCGGGACAAACCCGGATGGCGGACGTTCTGCGCGAGCAGCCGGCTCACGACCGCGTCGCTCCCCACGAGCTGGAGCGGTCCCCGGTAGGCGCGCCGGGCCACGCCGACTTTCCTGGCGTCGAAGATCTCGGCGACCACCGGAGGACGCTTTCTGCGGCCGGCGAGTGCGTGGGTGCCGCCCGGCGAGCGCTCGTCGTCGTCCACCGCTCCGGCCTCGAGCGAGAGGAGCGTTTTGAGGGTGTACGCGTCGGCTCGGGAGACGCCCGCTCCCTCGAACTCCGACGCCGGTACGATGACCACGGCGGCGTTCCAGGCATCGACGCGGCTCAGATGCTCCGACCGTAGCGGCGTTCCCGTACGCAGGGTGACCTTCTCGTCGTCCCACGGGTCCCCGACCGCGTCCTTGAGGTCGCGGGCCAGCTCCGAGTCGACCTCTTCCGCCAGGACCACGACGTGCAGGTCCTTCGCACCGCGTAGCTTGAGGAATCGCCTGACCCGTCCTTCCGAAAGCAGGAGCTCGCGCACGATGGCCGGCGTTCGGTTCGTCCATCCCAGAATCAGGACGTGCCCGTCGCGGGCCACCGGCGTCAACCCACGCTCGAGCAGCGACATCCTGGATTGAAGCCACTGGGTCATGACGGCGACCAGGGCGCCCAGGAAGACCACGTAGCCAAGAACGGTGAGCACCGTGGAGAGGACGCGATTCACCGTCCCCACATCGTCTCCGAGATAGCCGGGATCGGTGAGCCGGAGGAACGCCCACCAGGTCGCGTCGCTGATCCCTGCAAAGCCGCTACCGACCATGATCACGGCGATGCCGCCCGCCAGCGAGATCACTCCGAGCGCCAGCGCGATGAACGCCAGGCGATACGGAACGCCCCGCAGGAAGCGACGCTCGGTCCAATACGTCAGACGCTCCAGGAGCCTACGGATCATGGCGCGTGCCTCGCCGGAGGGTGACCGTCACTCAGAAGCCGATCTGGAAGTTGACCAGAAGCTGGTACGGCAGGCCGCTGTCCCGCATCGGGAAGACGCCGTTCACCTGGATCTCGGTCGCGCTGGTCGGCCACACGTTGTACCCGAGCACGATGGCGTCGTCCGCGTCCAGCGCGGTGACGCTCCGGAACCGGTCCCAGCGTGCGAGGATCTGGTGGTTCTCCTGCAGGTGCCAGCCGAGCGTGGCGTAGAGACCGTCGGCGTCACCCTCCGCCCCGAGCGTCGTCTCCCAATCGCCCCGGATGTACTCGGCTGCCACGAGGAGTGGGCCGGACGTGAAGCGTCCGTCGATTCCCAGGAGCACGCCGTCGCCGCGGAAGGCGTTTCCGCCAGCCCCCGCGCCGACCGCGCCGTCCTGGCCGAACCCGGCCTGGCCGGCCAAAGCCAGCACGCCGTCCTCTCCGACGTCGATGCCCGAGCCCTCGAGTCGGAGGACACCGAGCAGAGGCTCACCCGGCACGTTGTTGGAGCCACCCGTGAAGCCGCCGGCCGCCCATGACACGTGCTCGTCGAGCCGTCCGCTCAGGCGGACGCCGAGCTGCCGGTTCGGGGCGAGCGCGCGCACCACGCGCGACCGGTTCACGAAGTCTATGGAGCCGGCGTAGGTGAGGAACTCCCGGCTGAACGGGGTCTTGAAGCGACCCGCGTCGATCGCGAAAGCATCGCTGTGCACCCAGCCTACGCGCGCGTCCAAAAGGGAGGGTGTGGCCGCGAAGTTGGTCTGCAGGTCGTAGCGGAATCCACCGTCGAGGTCCCCGCTGACCCGCAGGCGCGCCGCCGCGACCTGGGCGCGGGCCGGCTGATCGTCGAGGCCGGGGTCCATGACGGCCTGGAGCAGCGCGCCCACGGTGAGGCCCGGCTGCTGGAAGACGGCGCGCAAGTCTTCGAGGACGGGCTCGGGCCCCGAAGGAGCCTGCCCGAGGATCGGCGTCGGGGCGACCAGGACCATGGCCACGATCGCCATTCCCGAGAGGACGCGGATGCAGTGACGAGGAAGGTTGTACACGGACGAAAAAACCACTCTGTCGCTCATGAGGACGGGTCCTGCTCTGGTGGGCGGATCGAACTTCGGTCAGAAGTGGAATATATGAAGACCCGCCGGGACCCTTCGAGCGCCAGGGGCACTATAAGCTCTGGTGTGCCGCCTGGCGGTAGCCGTGCGGGACCGACGCACGCCGGCCAGACGACTCGCCGGCCGCGCTTCCACAGCGTAGGATGAGGGCATGCCAAACAGACTCTTTCAGCCCGTCGCCCCGCTCCGGGCAGCGCTCGCGCTGGTCGCCCTCGTCGGTGCTTCCGCCTGCGGCGCCCTCGGGAACAGCGTGCCGAATCCGTTCGACGGGAGCGCACAGGCGGGCGCGGATCAGCTGCGCATCCAGGTCCAGAACATGAATTTCAACGACGTCACGGTGTATGCCGTGTCGGCGGGCCAGCGAATCCGACTGGGCAACGTGACGGGGAAGACCGACGAGAGCTTCCAGATCGACTGGAACTTCGCCAACCCGATCGCCTTCCAGGTCGACGTGATTGGAGGTCGGGGGTGCGAAACCTCTGCCATCGCAGTCGATCCCGGGGCACGGGTATGGCTTCAGATTCCTAGTGAAATGGGGATGTCGGGATGCAGATCCGGACGAGCCTGACGGGAACCGCGCTCGCGCTTCTCGTCGTGGGGGGCCTCGCCGCGTGCGGGGGCGGTCGCACGGCAGCCAACTCCGACCCGTTCGGGAGCGCCGCTGATGGGCCGCAGGTCATCACCCTCCACGTGACCAACCTGAACTTCAACGAAGCCCGGCTATGGGCCATCAGCATGGAGGGACGCCAGCGCATCGGCGTGATCGGCGGCAAGGCCGACGCCGTCTACCGGCTTCCGTGGAATTTCTCGCAGCCGCTCCGGATCGAGATCGACCTCCTGGCCGGATCGCGGTGCACGACCGAGCCGCTCAACGTAGATCCTGGTGACGAGATCAGGCTCCAGATCGAGATGGACCTCTCGCGTCAGGCGCGCTGCAACTGAGATCGTTCTCCCGCTGAGCCCTAGGGCTCAGTACAAGAGGTACGGGTCCACGTCCTTTCCGAAGCGTTCCAGCTCGGAGGTGACGCTCTCCATGACGGCATCCGCGCTCGCCCCCTGGTCGATGGTCAACCGTAGGCCGTCGTGGCCCCAGAGCAGATCGATGGGCATGAGCTCCTCCTCGTACTCGTAGGGGGGCGGACGCCACTCGAAGCGCTCGGGCGCGAGCTCCCGCACCGCGCACAGGATCTCCACGGCGCTTCGGACCGGACGGAAGGTCGCCCTGTCGATCACATGGAGCTGGGCACCGCCGCATAGCTCGCCCCGGTGCTTCTGGAATGTCGGCTCGAAGTGGCACGGACGGAGCACGACGCCCGGTCCCAACCGACCCTCCAGCTTCTCGGTCAACGCGACGGCATCCAGGTACGGAGCGCCGAACAGCTCGAAGGGGCGGGTGGTCCCGCGGCCCTCGGAGAGGTTCGTCCCTTCGAGCAGGACCATCCCCGGATACACGTCGCACGAAGCCGGTGTCGGGAGATTGGGGCTGGGGAGCACCCAGGGGAGCCCGGTGTCTCCCCAGTGCATCTCGCGCGTGAGGCCGTCGCAAGGAACGACCTCGAGCTCGCACCCGATGTCGCGCTCCTCGTTTGCCCATCGGGCCAGCTCTCCCGCGGTGAGTCCGTGACGCAGCGGCACCGGATGAAGCCCTACGAAGGACTCGAAGCCGGGGCGAAGCAACGGCCCCTCCCGCACGTCCAGCCCGACCGGATTCGGACGGTCGAGCACGACGAAGCGCACCCCGGCCTCGGCGCACGCCTCCATGGCCAGCGTCATGGTCCACACGAACGTGTAGACACGCACCCCGACGTCCTGGAGATCGAAGACCAGCGCATCGAGGCCGCGCAGCATGTCGGCGGTGGGTTTCCGCACCTCTCCGTACAGCGAGTGCACCGGGAGCCCGGACACCGGGTCCCGGTAGGTCGCCGACTCGATCATGTTGTCCTGCTTCTCGCCGCGGGCTCCGTGCTGCGGGCCGAACAGGGCCACGATCTCGAAACCCGACCGCAGCAGCGCGTCGACCGAAGGCTCGAGCGAGGGGGTGACCGACGCTGGGTGGGCGACGAGCCCGATGCGCTCGCGCGCCAAACGGCCGTGCTCGCCTTGAAGGACCCGCGCGATGCCCGGGGCGACCGGGCCGCTCGTGGTCGACGGGCTCACGGGCGCCACGTCAGATCCGCCGCGACGGCCCGGATGAACGCCGGAACCCAGACGGAGTCCGCCCGAACCTCTTCACCGTCCCGGATGATCGTGGTGCGGAGGCGGGTGTCCTGCGGCACCCCGCAGGCGCGGTAGTACCCCCGCTCGTCGGTCTCGGCCGCGAGCCCGCGCATGTCCGACTCGATGGCGGCCCCGCCCGGGACCGCTCGCACGCGAAAGTCGTCCCACGTGATCCGGACCGTCACGCCGGGCAGCGCGCGGCCGTTGGTCCCGTCGACGACCCTTCCACCCAACATGGCCGTCCCCTCGGGCAGCGCCGCACTCGCGGGCGGTGTCGTCTCCAGGGGCGTCCCGGTCCGTTCGATCAGCGCGGCGCGCCTCGCCGCCGCTTCCTCGCGGCACGCTTCGAAGGCGAGTTCGGACACCGAGGGCATCCGAACGTAGACGGTGCCGACTTCACCCCGGGTCGCAGACTGCTCGACGAGATCGGGCTCGAGCCCGTAGGACTCCAGCTCGTCGTCGACGAAGCGGAGCCGGTAGACACCGTCGGTCAGCCCCCCGATGGAGAACTGTCCCTCGGCGTCCGTGAACACCATCTGGCTCGAGCCGACGATCCCCACCCGCACGCCCTGCTTCGGCATGACCCCGAGACTGTCCTGGACGAATCCTTCGATCGCCGCCGTCTCGCCGCGCATGAGCGACTCGCCGCCAGCGCTCCGGACCTCCGTGACGCGTCCCCCCGTCTGCCGGTACCCGTCAACCCGTGTGCGCATGTTGCCCGAGAAGTCTCGGTCCCTCACGAGGGACGGCATCCGGATCCACCATTCCGGGACGATCCAGGTCCCGTCGTCCATGCGCTGAAACTCCACGAAGCCGCCCACGAGACCGGTGTCCGCCTCGGGCGGGATGTTCACGTACCGGTACTCGAGCCAGCGGAGCTCCCAGGTGGCCGGATCGAGCCAGAGCACACCCCGGATGTCGACCACGTCCCGGGCCCGGGACGGAACGGGCTCGAAGCCCACGCCGATCAGCCCCTCCGCGTCGTCTTCTCCCTCTCGGAGCCGGAGGCAGTGGGTGTCGAGGAACGGGTCCGACAACAGCACCTGGGCGTCCGGAGCATAGTAGACGCTCGCGCGGCCCTCGTCCGGCTGCTGGAAGCCGTCACGGATGAGATCCTCGGCTGGAAGGCTGGTGAAGGGGACCCGGAGATATGCGACGCGCGACGCACCCTCCTCCCGCAGCACCACCCGGCCGTCGCGGTCCAGGTCGCGCACGTAGGTCTCCGTCTGGTACCGGTAGACGTCCGAGCGATCGGTGAACGACGCCGCCTCCAACGCTTTCCTGACCTCGTCCCAAACGCGCGCCGTCGCGAGCCCTTCCTCCGGCCGAACCCGGCACCGCTCCCCCGCGCTGACCTCGATCCCCTCGAGGGCGATGGCGCTCGACGGAAGAAGGACTTCGAGCTGCACCGGAGCCCCGGTCGAAACGTCGAAGCGCTGACTGGACGTGGTCTCGCGTCCGATCATCTCGACGCGGACCCGGTAGGCGCCGTCCGATACGCCTACGAACATGGCCCGGCCCAACCGGTCGGTGAGCTGGTCCCTGACCGCACCACCGGCCCCATCGACCAGGTGGACCAGGGCCCCGACTACGGGACCACCAGTCTCCTGATCGAGCACACGAGCCATCACGGTCTGCGCGTTCACCGACGCTGGAACGAGCGCCAGTGCGAAGAAGATCGAGAGCGGGATCCATCGTTTCATGTCGTCACTCCCCAGGTCGGCCGGAGAACCGTCCGAGCACATCGCCGCACGAGCCCTCACCCGACCGGACGGACAGAAGGAGCAGTCGGAGTGGGCGGAAGGCCCCCTCACCCGACCGTTCGAAGAGCCCGCCGGCGGCCACCCGGAAGAGCGGCTCCTCGGACGGCCAACGCACGAGGGCGCTGCGGGCCGAGTCGACGAAGGCCAGGTGGGCTTCGTCCGGGCCAAAGACGACCCGGTTCAGGTTCATGCACGGGGCCAGTGTCGACATCACCGCGAAGCTCTCCCACGCCAGCCCTCGCACCGTGCCGGAATCGAGAACGAGCCCCGGCAGCATGCGCGCGAGGGCTTCCGTGCTGGCGGGCCGCGGTGAATGCATGCGCGCCGCCGCCCTCTCGCCCGTGGCCCTCGCCGTAGAGAGCTCGGCGGCGAGCGCGGGCCGGTCGGTCGCCCCGAAGAGGTGCTCCAGCGCCAGACCACCTTCGCGGATGAGCGCGTGCCCGACGAGGTTGTCCATGAGGGTGGGCCCCTGGTCAGCGAGCAGGAACCCGACCGAAAGGACCTCTCTGACGAGGGTCTCCGCCGCCGCAGTACGACCCTCCGCGAGCTCGACCGCCGCGCCGGCCACGTGGGCGTGGGCGCCCAGACGCACACCCTGCAGCTGCGGCTGGGACACGGCGACATCCTCGGATCCCGCCGGGAACGTATCCCGCCACCGGGCGGAGGCTACGTCCACGCGGAGCGCTCGGGCGAGACGGGAGAAGTCGGCCCGGGCCGGGTGATCCGCGACGTCCCCGAGGTAGGCGCGCTGCTCCGGCGTCGGGCCGCTCTCGACGAGCTCGAAGACCGAAGCGTGCCAGCGTGGAGGAGGGATCTCGAGGGCATCCGCCCCATCGGCGTCGGGAAGCCACGGCTCGACGATGCGAACCGCCGGCTCGACCTCTCCGGACGGGACCGGCTCGTCCGATCCGACGTAGGCGAGGGACTGGAGCAGGCGGCCCGCCTCTCCAGGCGTAATGGCCGGATCGGGCGTGACCCGGTGCACCCGGTAGACCTCGAGCTCGGCGGCCCGTCGCTGGATGTCGTCGTAGTTGGAGAACGACACGCTCGCCAGCATCGGACCCACCGCGGAAGCCGGCAGCAGGAGCAGGACGGGGAGGAGCACCACCGCGGCCGCGATCGTGAAGCCGATCCCCGCCCTGCCGAGAAGCCGGGCCGGTGCGCGCGCGTCGTCGGACCGCGGCGCGAGCCGCGCCCGGTTCCGCCACGTCTCGATGCGCCGCAGATCGAGATCGTCCTCCCATGCCCCCGAATGCCAGTCCCTGCGGGCCCGCCGCACGCGGACGTCGTCGGTGAGGCTCACCACGATGCCGACCAGGTACATCCCCGCGGCCGGGACCAGCGTGACGTAGCGCAGCGCCTCCGGCCCCATCCAGCCCCGGGCGGCGACGACCAACCCGACGGCGAGCGACAGGCAAAGCCACACACTCCCCGCCGCGAGGAGGCTCGGGGCGAGGAGGCGTGCGGACACGAGCATCTCCCGGTCGGGACGCTCCAGGACCGAGAAGTACCGATCCCCCTGGAGGAGGAAGCCCATGTCCCGACGTCGGTCGGACACGACGCACGCCAACGTCCGGAGGTCGTATCCACGCTCTACGGCGTGCATCGAACGACGGGCCATCCTCGCGAGCCGAAGGAAGGCGTCGAGCGCGAAGGCGAGCCCGAACGTGGCCGACACGGCGCCAGCCCACCACGCATCGGCCAACGGCCCGAGCGTCGCGAGATCCCAGGACGTGGTGGTCACGAAGAGCACGGGGAAGACGAGCAGGACCGCCGCCAGCCATCCGCTTCGGACCACCCGCCACAGGTCCCCCTGCATGCGCTCCAATCCGGGGGGCGGCCATCGGAACCCTTCGCTCACCAACGCTCCACCCTCCCCTGGGTCGTGAAAAAGAGCACCCGCTCCTTGACCGGGTCGCCCGTGAGCGAACACCATGCGTTGGCGTAGAGGTCCACCTGGCGTCGGTACCCGGCGACCCGCTCCGCGAAGCGCGGATCGGTACCCACATCCGTCTTGTAGTCGACGACCACCCAGCCGTCGGCCTCCTCGAACACCAGATCGATGACCCCTTCGAGGACGCGCGCCGGCCCCTCGCTCGGGGTGTCGGCGCCCTCCGCAGGGTCCCCGTCGCCCGAGGCGTCACCCCCCGCGGGCGCGGATGCGTCGTCCTGGCTCGGCTCGGCGCCCCCGGCCGTCTCCTCCTCGCCGCTCTCCCCTTCGCCCGGCGACGACGTCCCGAACAAGTCGAGCTGCCGCGGCCCTTTGGGCCGGGTCGGGGCCGAGCGCGGCGGAGTCTCCGGTGGCGACTCCACCGTCACACCGTCGCGGAGCGCCAGCGGGATCTCCGTGAGGACGCGCGATGCGCGGCCAGCGCGCGCCCAGAGATCCGACTCGCGCACCGCGTCGACGAGCTCGGCCAGCTCCACCAGCTCGAGTGGATCTCCGTGATCATCGACGGGCCGACCATGCTCGACGAGCAGGCTTCGGTAGGCCGCGCGCAACGCATCGGGATCATGTCCCTCCGACGCCACGGCGAGCGCCCCGTGCACGACGCTCCCCCAGGAGAAGCCGCGGAAGCGGGTCTCCCCGGCGCCCTTCCCGGAAGGCGGAGCGCCCGGACGCGGCCGAGGGGCTGGGACGTCGTCGTCGTCCAGGTCCTTCGCCGCCGTCGTCACCGATACGAACGAAAAGCGCTCCTCGCCCGCCCGACGGAGTCGCTCGGCGGCCCGAACGGCCTCCTCACGGGCTCGGGTCGCGGCCCCGGCGTCGAGCGCCTCGGCGGGTGGCGCCGCCTTCCGCTCCAGAGTGACGACCTCGGTCCCCTTCTCCAGCCACGGTCCGAGCGCCGACCACGGTGACTCGTGCGGCTTGTCCGCTCGGCGGGCGACCCACAGCTCCTCTCGCGCCCGTGTGACCGCCACGTAAAGCAACCGGGTGTTCTCCGCGGCCTCGAACGCGCGCTCGTCCGCCTCCCAGCGGGCCCAGTCCGCGGGAAGCGCCAGGGTCGCGCCGGGCTGCCCACCGAACCCCGGCTCGTAGACCTTGAGATACCCGAAGGCCGATCCGTCCTCCGCCCGGCGGACGTGCTGCCGCGGCGTCCGGTCCTGGTCCCCGCTGGGATCGGCCAGGACGACGACGTCGGCCTCGAGCCCCTTGGCTTGGTGCAGGTTCATGACCCGCACCGCGTCTGCCTTGCCGGGCTCGAGAGGCGCCTCGGCGTCGGTCATGGCGAGCGCGGCGTCGAGGGCGGCGAGCGCCCCGGGGAGGGCGGCCTCTCCCCCCAGTGTAGCCGCGCGTACCGTGTCCAGCATGAAGACCAGCGCGCCGGCCCGGAGCGATCCAAGGTCCCCGGCGGCGGCGAACGGCAGCAGTCCGACCTCCCGGACGAGGCGTCCCACGAAGATATCGGCGGCCTCGGCGTTCGACGTGCGCCACCACCGGTTCAGCCGCCGGAGCGCCTCGAGCACCTCCGGATCTCCGTCGGCCCCCGGACGCATTGCATCGAACACGCCACCCGCGAGCCGATGCCGGAGGAGGAGCTCGTAGTCCAGGCCGAAGAAGAGGCCGACCAGCGCGGAGACGACCTTCACGGAGTTCGTCGGATCGATCATGCACTCGAGCACCGCCCGGAGCTCCATCAGCTCGTGCTCCACACCGACACCGGCACCCGTCACCTGCACCGGCAGCCCCCAGGCTTCGAGGGCTCGCGCGTAGGCTTCGATCGACATCCGCTGGCGGGTCAGAATCATGAACGATCCGGGGGCACGCTCGCCCGCATCGACCCGCTGCCTGATCCAGCATGCCAATCGCTCGGCGTCGTCGACGGCGATCGCGGACCGATTGTAGGCGTCCGGCTGCACCTCGTACACGAACACGCCCTCCGCACCGGAGCCGAGACGCTCGGGCAGCGTGTTCAGCGGCTCGAACGCGGCCTGCTCGGGCGTCGCGCGTTCCGGGAAGAAGTCGTCGCCGGCAAAGAGTTCGTTCACCAGCGCGCCGATGGGTGGACGGGACCGGAAGTTCGTCGTGAGCTCCAGCACCCCGCCGAAGTCCGCGAAGCGCTCCTTCACCAGCTGATAGAGTTGGATGTCCGCTCGTCGGAACCGGTAGATGCTCTGCTTGGGGTCACCGACCACGAACAGCGCCCCGGGCCTCGGCGTGAGCCGGCGCCAGTCGGGACCGTCGGTGCCCCCGTCGTCGTCGCCATCGCCGGACGGTTCCGATGCGAGCAGGAGCATGATCTCCGCCTGGAGCGGATCCGTGTCCTGGAACTCGTCGACCAGCAGGCGGCGGTAACGGAGCCCCAGCTCGCGCCTCGCGTCGGGCCGGGTCCGGAGCAGCTCCGCCGACAGCACCAGGAGGTCCTGGAAGTCGAGCCGTCCCGATCTGCGCCGATACTCCCAGAACGCCTCCGCGGCCCGCCGGGCGAGTCCGATGACCAGGGCGTAACGGTGCTCGTACCAGGCGGCCAGGAGACGGGTCGCCTCGGTATCGCCCACCGCGAACGCGTCCACCTCCTCCTTGAACGCCTTCGCCAGGCCGCGCTCCTTCCACCGCTTCTGGACGATCCGGTGCCCGTTCGGCCCGTCCTTACAGATGAGCGCCAGCGCCTCGAAGAACGAGGGCGCGTCGCGCCAGCCGGTGATCTCACGCGTGAAGCGGAGGCTACGCACCTTCTTCTGCAGGGAGTCCCAGTCCTTGTCCGGCACCGCTTCGGGCATGAGCTCCCAGCCCTTTGCGACCAGTGCTTCCAAGCCGGACTTCACCCGCGCCACGGCCGCGCCGGACGGCGGCGCCACCTGCTCGGCGGGAAACGACACGTCCGGGTTCTCGACCAGGAAGCCGAAGCGGTCGAAGAGCGCGGAGGCGCGGAGACCGGCCCCGGCCAGTGCCTCGAGCGCCGGATCCTCCTCGCGCACCAGCCGCTCGAGATAGCCCTCCCAGAACTGTCGCCGCAGCACCAGTCGCTCGTCGGCCGCCAGTTCCTCGAAGCCCGGATCGAGCCCGATATCGAGCGGTCGCTCCCGCAGGAGACGGCCGCAGAAGGCGTGGATCGTGCCCACGAACGCCTGGTCGACTTCACGGAGCGCGGCGGAGAGATGTTCCCGCGATTCGGCTTCTGCTCCCGTCGGCTCACCGTCGGGGTCGTCCTCCGGCCCCCGGACCCGCCGCTCGAGCTCGGCCTGGAACCGCTCCCGCAGCTCGGCCGCGGCCTTGCGCGTGAAGGTCACGGCGGCGATCTCACCCACCTGCGCCGTTCCACTGGCGAGGAGCGCCACCATCCGGTTCACCAACTCGGTCGTCTTCCCGGAACCCGCGCCCGCTTCCACGACGAGGTTGGCGTCCAGCTCCTCGGAGATGCGACGTCGGGCCGGAGCGTCCGGAAACGTTGGCGGGGAGTGCGCTGGCTCTGTCACGCAGGCAATCTGGTCCGCGGTCCCCCGCGGGGGAAGGTTCAGTCCATGGACAACCTCACACACACGCTCGTCGGGGCGGCAGTGGCCCGCTCGGGTCCGGCGCGTGGCATGCCGCTCGCGGTGGGCACACTCGTCGTGGCCGCGAACGCCCCGGACGTCGACGTCCTGTCCTACGTGCACGGACCCTACTTCGCGCTCGAGTTCAGGCGCGGTATCACCCATGGATGGCCGGCGCTGGCTGCGCTCACCGTCGTGGTGGCGGGCGGCGCCATGGCATGGGACCGATGGGTCCGCGCGCGGCGTGATCCGGAGTCGGCACGCGCCCGTTGGATCCCTTTGTTGCTTCTCGCGGGGGTCGGGGTCCTGAGCCATCCGCTCCTCGACTGGATGAACAGCTACGGCATGCGATGGGGGATGCCCTTCGCCGACGCGTGGAGCTACGGGGACACGCTCTTCATCATCGATCCGTGGATATGGCTCACCCTGGGGGCCGCGGTCTACCTGTCCGGATCGCGAGAGCGAACGGGCATGCTGCTCTGGGCCGGGCTTGCGGTGGCCACGACGGCGCTCGTGCTGGCCGGCCCCGTGCCCTGGCCCACACGCCTGATCTGGTGCGCGGGCGTCGTGGCCGCCGGCGTTGCCCGCGCCCGACGCGGACGAGACGGCGCCACACGGCATACGGGCGGGCTCGCCGTGCGGGGCCCTGCCTGGACGCTCGCCGCGGTCGCGCTGTACGTCGGCATAGGTGCCGTCGCGGGCCAGGCCGCCGAGTCCCAGGTCCGCGCGGAAGCCGCGTCCCTCGGCGTCGAGGTGCGCGATCTCATGGTGGCTCCGATTCCGGGCGTACCGGGCGTTTCCGAAGTCGAGGTGCGCACCGACGCCGGATACGTGCCGGGCAGCCACAGCTGGTGGGTCAGCGACCGGGTGGTCCTCCACCCGGACCGCCTGGTACCGACCCGGTCGGTCGCGGGCTCCCCCGGCCAAGAGCCCCCTGCCGACGTCCTGGAGGCCGCGACCCGCGATCCCGACGTCCGCAGCTACCTGGTCTGGGCGCGCTACCCGTTCTTCGTGGCGGAGCCACAGGCCGACGCATGGCTCGTCCGTGTGGGTGACGCGCGCTACGACGCACGCGGCGGTGGGAGCCTGAGCGGCGTGGAAACGCTCGTCGAGACGGGGTCGCCGTGAAGATCCGCGCCCCCACCCTCGCCGACGTCGAAGCCGCACGCGTCCGTATCGCGGGCACCGCCCACCACACCCCGCTCATCCCCTTCGGATCGCCGGGTGAGCCTACCGACGTGCACGTGAAGCTGGAGTGCCTGCAGCCTACCGGCGCCTTCAAGATCCGGGGAGCCCTGAACGCCGTCGAGCTCGCCGGCCACGAGGCCCTCGCCACGGGCGTCTACACTGGAAGCGCCGGCAACATGGCCCAGGGTCTCGCCTATGCCGCACGTGTCCGAGGCGTTCCCTGCCGCGTGATCGTCCCGGACAGCGCGCCTGCGACCAAGCTCCGCGCCATCGAGCGCCTCGGAGCCGAGATCTTGGCCGTGCCGTACGACGTCTGGTGGTCCGTGCTCGAGAACCACGGGTACCCCGGCGAAGCCGGATACTTCATCCATCCGGTGGCCGACACCGGGGTCATCGCCGGGAACGGCACCGTCGGCCTCGAGCTCCTCGACGACCTTCCCGACCTCGCGGCAGTCGTGGTTCCGTTCGGTGGAGGCGGGCAGGCCTGTGGGATCGCGACCGCGGTGAAGGCGCTCCGTCCCGACGTCCGCGTCTTCGCCGCGGAGGTCGAGACCGCGGCCCCTCTGCGCGCGTCCCTCGACCTGGGACGGCCTACGTCCATCGACCGCCGTCCATCGTTCGTGGACGGAATCGGAGGGTCGAGCGTGCTCGACTCAATGTGGCCCATGGTCTCCACACTCCTGGACGGCTCGATCGTGGTCTCGCTCGCGCAGGTTCGGGAAGCGATCCGCATGCTGGCGCGCGACGTCCACGTCGTCGCGGAAGGAGCCGGCGCCGCCGCGCTCGCGGCGGC